>CAKMJS010000055.1 GCA_927405585.1 uncultured Desulfosporosinus sp. | reverse complement strand
GCATTCCAGTACACAGTCAAGTGATAACAATACGTATACTGGTCAAGAAAAGGCAAAATCCACAGCACTTGCAAAAGTTTATGGGGCAACTGAATCCGACGTTCATCTTTATCTGGATTATGAAGATGGAATAGCAGTATATGAAGGGTCTATCATTTTTGACGATATGGAATATGAATTTGAAATTGATGCGGCTACTGGAACAATCGTGAGTTGGAATGCCTAATCCGTTTTTGATGATTGATTCTCAGGGGAAAAATATAACTTTTTAATTGTGAATAGAAGGTCTGGTAGGATGATTCAGGCGCATAAAAAGTTCACTGGGGCATTATGGGAGATTTACGCCTATATGTTCTTTTCTTTGAAAAAACACTGTTTTTAGCTTTAAGTGCTGTTTTTTAGCCTTATTTTTTACAGGAACGGTTATCTTTCTACATTAATGGTCAAATAGGTTTACACTGCTTAACTGAGAGTTAAAAAGAAAGCACCATGATTTGATTGGTTTCAACAGATTTTTTTTATAAAACTATGCTGAAGCCCGGATTTTAGAAACTGTTATTTCCACGGATTGTTATATTTCAAACCCTTTTTATTTTTTTGCAGTCATTCTTCTTTGTTTTTCCAATCTGCAGTTTTTGCTTCGGGTCTGAACAGTTTTCATTTCGGATTTCCGTTTTAGTTGTTTTTAGTAAGGTTGTTCTGTAATTATCTTTTTTTTAAGGACGTAATCGACTAAATACGATAAATTTATATATTTATACGTGCTTTTATTTATTGGTAAATCAAATTTACTTGATTTGCCTTGTAAAGCGCCATTTTAAATCTCCGTAATTCTGTAGACTCCTGAAACAATTTGCCTTTGAACCTCCATTACTTTTTTTCCTTTTTTTGTCTCCCTGAGTTGATTCTCTCTTTCTTTTTTCCCTGTTTCATCCTTTCCTTCTTTAATTTACCAGTCTCTACCTTTTTTTCTGTTTTTCCGTCTTTCATTCTCTTTGGTTCCCTGTGCCCTGAAATGGAAAGAAATCAAGTACTTTCAGGGTTTTCATTGCCAGCCCAAAGTTTATCAGTTGATACGATAATTATGCAGGAAATCCAAACCTGTAGATAAATGCATGAAAAGATCCTGATTTCTTGTCTTCATACCTGATTCTACGGTTTATCTTATATTCTGGTGAGAACCATGGCTGATACAATTCACTGGGCAGACGTCATAGCCGAAGACGCGTTAAATAAGAGTGGCAAGCACCTTGTTGCCACTGGAATCACTCCCTCCGGACACATCCATATAGGCAATATGAGGGAGGTAGTGACTGCTGATGCTGCTTATCGTGCTCTCCTTGATAGGGGAGCAGATGCCCGTTTTATCTACATTGCCGATAATTATGACCCGCTGCGTAAGGTTTACCCTTTCCTTCCAGAAAGTTATGCCGAGCATGTGGGAAAGCCCATTTCCGAAGTTCCCTGCCCATGCGGGGAATGTGCAAATTACGCTGAGCATTTCCTGAAGCCTTTCCTTGAAGCACTCAGACGCCTTGGCATTAACCCCGAGGTCTACAGGGCGGCCGAAATGTACAGGGCAGGAATGTATACCGAAGCGATAAAGTCCGCCCTTGTGAAAAGGGACGAAATTGCAAAAATCCTTGAAGAGGTTTCTGGAAAAACAGTCGCAGAAGAATGGAGCCCTTTTAACCCCCGCTGTAACGAGTGCGGGAAAATAACGACCACAAAAGTCACAGGGTTTGATCTGGAAGCCGAAAGATAACATTAACGAGCGCATTGTCTAAGTTTGTACGTTCAATATTACGGAGGTAGAGCTACGATTGGAAAAAGCAAACAAGAAACGATTATTAAAATGGTCGAATATCATTGCCACAACAGCGACGACAGTATTAGCTCTAACAGCTTTAATTACGGTCTATTTAACGGTAGCAGCGTGGAAAGCACAACAGGAGACGGCACGCCCATACTTCATACTAAAAGAGTCGCCTAAAGTTGATCTGGGTACTGAACTTAGTTTTGAGTTGAAATTTACTAATGTGGGAATGCATCCAGCCAAAGATTTGTCAAGCGAGACGATTGTCTTTGATGAGGGATTAACTGGAAAGCCAATTCATCACGATGAATCAGCGATTGTCAACGAAATACCCAAAGATTCCTCTTCAAACTTAGTTATGTTCATACCTAGTGAGGAGGTCTATCCCAAGCAATTTAATATTAACCCCCATTATGTTGTGGTAGACATACACTATGCAGACCCCATCTTGAAAAAATCATACAGTCAACTGATTTACTTGAAGTGGAATGGAGTTCAAGAAGAAAAAATCCAGCCGACCGTGCACGTAAGGGTGGAGGAAATGAATAAGATCGATGATTACTTAAAGAAGCGTGATATTAATATAAAGTAGGGTTCTAGACCATTTAGTCCGTCCACATAACCTTTTTCTATTCGAAGTGAGAGGATAATCCGGAGATGATGACATGTTGTTCATAAAACATATCCTGTGATAGTAGTGACTTCTCCCAACAATGAAGGAGATCAAAACGCCGTTCCGGGTGGTAGCCCATTAAATTGTGTTTGCCTAGTGACCGAGTGGGGGGTTCATTGTGGATAAGTGTTAAACCCATCAGGCAGTCTCCAATGATAGTTTCAGCAATCAGACGAGCATGACGCCGATGCTTTCTTGGAGAGTGTAGTGCTTCATGAGGGATGGAGGTGGCCACTTTGATGATGAGGTCAAATTTTTTTGACCAGTACAGGGTAAGTGGAGGAATCGCGATGGCTTCAAGAGGAAGGGAATTCATCGCACGTTGAGAAAGCGCATGCGGGCCATGTGTGGGAGTTGCAAGCCCCAGACTTTTAAAGAGATCTAGTTCGCGGTTGAGCTTTGATCGAAATCTTAAGACGAGATTGGCAAGTTTATGACGATGAGGAATATAGGGATAACAATTTGTTAAGGCAACATCAACCCCAGATTCCACTGAGGAGATGAGGGTAAGGAGATTTTCAAAGATATCTCCAGACATATCTCCATCAACAAAGAGTGCCCCTTTAGCCCCTAAATGGCGTGCATAGCGCGCTCCAATCGCTCGTGGTATATCAATCCCTAAGGAGTCTGAAAAATAAAGGATATGAATCCGAGAATCGGGAATTGAACGTGCAAGTTTGAAGGTCTGGTCCGTACAACCGTTGAGAACCAAAATGATGTAACTGACAGGAAGGCGTAAAATGGTGGTCAAAGTGGGCATGATGCTCTTTTCTTCATTTTTGGCAGGAATGACGACCGCGAACATCTTTGAGCCCCCCTTTAATTGATAACTTGGTATACTATATGCCGTTTGAATTGGTTCGACATAGTATATAGCAATCTCGTGGAACTACGATAAGGAGGTTTGGCTATGTTTCATGTCGGCGATATTGTTGCACGGTTCTCACATCAAGAGGATATTTTCTTTCACATTGATCAGATACATGCAAATTCGGAAGGCGACGCTACGGTTATTCTTAAAGGGCTTAATTTAAGGTTACTTGCTGATGCACCAGTTTCCGACCTAATTGTCAAGAGTCCAGTGGAAGTTGCCAATTATGAGCGTAAGGATAATAAGATGATCTATCAGAAATTAAACAAATTAACGAATCAAAGAAAAGTAGATCTGGACGATAATAGTGACTTCTTTGAGATACCTGGACGGGTGTTACAAGTTGATGGCGACCAGGAGTATTTAAGCCAATGTATTAAAACGTATAAGCAAATGGGAATCCAAGCCAAGGGGGTTTGTAAATCTGAAATCGAACAACCAAAAGTTATTCGAAAAATTTTACAAGAAAATCCGACAGATATCTTGGTCTTAACGGGTCATGATGCTTTTATAAGAGGAAAAAAAGATTTTCATAGTTTGGACAGTTACCGCAGCTCTCGCTATTTTGTGGAGTCTGTTCTGGAAGCTCGTCGTTTTCAGCATGATAGAGATACATTGGTGATCTTTGCCGGAGCTTGTCAGTCTAACTATGAGGCTATTCTATCGGCAGGGGCAAACTTCGCTTCATCTCCCAAACGCATGCTGATCCATGCCTTTGATCCCGTTTTTGTTGTGGAGAGAATTGCGTTTACCCCTATGGATCAGATTGTTTCGGTGAAGGATATTCTTTTGCATACTATTACGGGGACGGATGGAGTTGGGGGGATTGAGACGCGAGGTCAGATGCGGAAGGGCTACCCTAGGAGCCCATATTAGTAGGCGCGATTACGGACCGAGTTGAGAGCGTGTTAGTACTAATAACGTTGTTAAACGTGTTAACGTGTTAAAGGGACGGTCCTTTTAACACGCCTTTAACACGCGAAACACGCCCCGTTTTAGCGTTGAATAATTACTGTGGTTCCTATTTCAATTAGTTGGTAAAGGCTTTCGGCGTCGTGGTTATGCATACGGATACATCCTTTGGATACTGCCTGGCCAATGCTTGCCGGGTTATTCGTTCCGTGAATGCCATAGTATGGAAGAGAAAGTCCCATCCAACGACTACCAAAGACACCGCCTGGATATACTGTTTTGGTGGCGATAGTGTAGTGACCGTTGGGAGTAGGGGTCGATCCCTTGCCAACTGCAATGGGATATTGATGAATTAATCGGTTTCCTTCATAAAGCTCAAGTCTTCGACGGGCGGTATGGATGAGAATTGAACGGTTGGGCATTGGCTATGCCTCCTTTCTTTGCTTAGATGGTTCTATCTCATGGTATGTTAGTGATTTCTGAATGTTCTTTGTATAATTAAACCTATTCTAGATGGAGAATATAGGGGACCTTATGTTGATTTTTCCTTAATCATAAGTAAGTTGAGCTTAGGCATGATATTCGATGTTTCCTGTTCGAACCACGAATCACGAACTTCGAATATCTATTTTGGACTGGAGGGATCAGTGTGTCTGAACATATCGAAGGGAAGCTGCTTATTATCGGAGGTGCAGAGGATAAAAAGGGAGAGTGCAAAATCCTTAAGCGTTTTATCAAGGAATCAGGCGGCAGGGAAAGCCGTATTACGGTCTTGACAGCTGCCACAGAATACCCACGTCAAGTAGGGGTTGAGTATCATGCCTTGTTTCTAGAACTTGGAGCCCAGGAGGTTCAAGTCCTCGATGTTTCAGACCGTATTCAGGCAAATACTCATGGGATCGGGAAACAATTTGAAAAATCGACTGGGGTTTTTTTCACAGGGGGAGACCAACTTCGGATTACTGGCTTGCTAGGAGGTACGTTACTCGGACGGATGCTCCAACAACTTTACGAACAGGGGGTCATTATTGCAGGAACAAGCGCAGGGGCCTCTGTCATGTCGGATACGATGATTGTCGGAGGGGAAGCAGGAACGCCCAAAAAAAATACCTTAACGATGGCACCAGGTTTGGGCTTACTTCGCTCGGTTGTAATTGATCAACACTTCGCCCAACGTGGGCGAATCGGCCGACTCTTATCGGCAATCTCCCAAAATCCTTATGTTCTGGGAGTGGGGATTGACGAGGATACGGCCATTCTAGTGCAATCTAATGCGCAATTTTCGGTGGTTGGAAGTAATACGGTAACGGTTGTCGATGCGTCTCCCTCCACTACAACCAACGTATCGGAAACGACTCCTGGTCAAGCGCTGGTATTGAGTCCAATTTCAATGCACGTTCTATCTGATGGCTATGGTTTTGATCTAAAACGTCGGGTATCACTGATTTAGTTATATTTATAGCTAGAACAGGGAATACCAGAAGCGAAAATGGTGAAAACTAGCTTAGTATATTATCCATTGTTACTAAAGGGGGAACAACAACATAATGGAGATTAGAGAAATCCAAGCGATCGAAGGGGCCAATGCTTACAGCCTTAGGCCTATTATTCGTGCGATTGTGGATCTCCAAGAATGGACAGAACGATTTAGTAATGAACTGGGAGATTTCAGACTTCGTCTTGTGGAGAATTTGCCTACCTTGGCGGACCATTATTGTTCAAGGGGCAAACATGGTGGATTCCTCGAGCGATTACAAGAGGGTACCCTAATTGGGCACGTCATTGAACATGTGACGATAGATCTTTTGACACAAGCTGGTCAAACTATTAAATATGGCAAAACAATGTCAATTTTAGATGAACCGGGTTGCTATGAGATTATCTTTAATTACGAAGCCAAAGAGGGAGCGATGGAGGGCTTTAAGCAAGCGTTTTTATGCGTAAAAGCTCTTTTGAAGCAAGAACCGTTTGATGTTGAACAAGCTGTAAACCGAATTACTAAGGTAACGGCTGACTATAAATTGGGGGTTTCAACCCAAGTGATTGTTGAAGCTTGTCAGAAACGGGGAATTCCTGTCCATCGTCTGAATGAGAGTAGTTTATTGCAATTGGGTTATGGGCGGTATCAAAGACGTATCCAAGCTACTATTACGGGTGCGACCTCAAGTATAGGGGTTGATATTGCTTGTGATAAGGAAATGACGAAGCAGATACTAGACGATGGTGGAGTTCCTGTACCGTGGGGACATATTGTTAATACGGAAGCGGCTGCAATCGCGGCATTTCGGGATATGGAAACTGCTGTTGTGATCAAGCCCTTACATGGGAATCAAGGAAAAGGAGTGACTCTCCAAATCAGGAGTGAAGCTGAAGTTAGAGCAGCGTTTAAGGTCGCTCAAGCTTATGGCGATTGGGTCATTGTTGAAGAATATATCGAGGGTCAGCATTATCGCCTACTTGTAGTTGGAGAGCGTTTAATTGCTGCAGCTAAACGTATTCCGGCACATGTGGTTGGGGACGGTCTATTGACGATATCGGAGTTAGTAGCTCAAACCAACGAGGACCCTCTGCGTGGAGAGGACCATGAGAAGGCTTTAACAAAATTACGAATTGACCCCGTGGTGCTATTAACCTTGACTCAAAGGGGGTTGCAATTATCCTCCGTTCCTGAACAAGGAGAAGTAGTGTATTTACGCGATAGTGCAAATTTAAGTACTGGAGGAATCGCCGAGGATGTGACTGACCTTGTGCATCCAGATAACGTGGCTTTAGCCATCTATGCCTCAAAGCTAATTGGCTTGGATGTTGCAGGGATAGATTTAGTGATTGAAGATATTCAGGCATCATATCGCCAGAAAAACGGACATATCATCGAAGTCAACGCCGCGCCAGGCATTCGCATGCACCATTTTCCAAGTGTGGGTAAAGCAAGGGATGTGGGTAAAGCGATCGTGGAGCAAGTGCTACCCTCGGGAAATGGAAGAATCCCCATCGTGGCGATTACCGGTACGAATGGAAAAACAACTACGACTCGTCTGATTAGCAAAATTCTTGGAGATCAACAATTACTTGTGGGAATGTCTTCAACAGATGGAATATATATAAATCAAAAATTATGGGTAAAAGGGGATATGACAGGACCGGAGAGCGCTAGAATTGTATTAAGACATCCCGATGTGCAGGTAGCGGTGCTTGAAACAGCGCGAGGTGGGATTCTAAGAGCAGGTTTAGGGTATGACTATGCGGATGTTGCTGTGATTACCAATGTTTCTAATGATCATCTAGGTCAGTATGGCATTGAGACACTCGAAGATATTGCCCATGTGAAGAGCTTGGTCGCAGAGGTTGTTAAGCCACATAGTTATGTGGTTCTTAATGCGGATGACCCTCAAGTTATTCAAATGGCGAAACGAACCAAAGGGAGAGTCATTTTCTTTAGTACTGAAAAAGATAATATCTGTGTGCGTAAACATTTGGGGTTCGGTGGAACAGCTGTCTTTGTGCGTCGAGGCATGATTCTGCTTTGTCAGGGTTCAAGAAGTTATCGCATCTGCTCGGTGAAACAGATTCCTGTGACCTGGGATGGCAAAGCCCAGCATAATATTCATAATGTCTTGGCCTCGGTCGCAGCAGGCTGGGCCTTGGGCTTAAGCGCTGTCGCAATTAGAAATTCACTGCAAAATTTCTCCTCGAATGCGGAGCACAATCGCGGGCGACTAAATCTTTATGAACTTAATGGAGTGCGTGTTTTTGTCGACTATGGCCATAATGCTGCAGGGATTCGAGAAGTTGCCAAAACACTAAAACAATTTAAGTGCGGCTCCCTCGTAGGCTGTATCACGGTACCCGGTGATCGGCCAGATGAGTCGATACGTGAAGTGGGGCGTATTGCGGCACAAGGCTTTAAACGTCTGATTATTCGAGAAGACTCAGATTTGCGTGGTCGTCTCCCAGGGGAAATTGCCCAACTTCTCTATAATGCAGCGGTTCAAAATGGCATGAGTCAGAGTAAAATAGAAGTCGTTCTTTCGGAAATAGAAGCATTTAGGCGGGGCTTAGACAGTTGTGTTCCGGGGGACACTTTTGTGATGTTCTATGAGCACATTGAGCCGATTGAAGAGGAAATCCGCCTACGTATGGAATTAAATAAGGCCTTAACCCATGAATCAGCTCAGATCGAGTGGGTGGTTGGTGGAGAATTTTAAGTCTATTTGTGGGACGGGGATAATCTTCGTCCCTTTAAGTTTTTAAGGAATATGGTAGGGATAATTCATGAATTGCCCTTACAGAGTTCAGACACTGCGTGATTTTTTCAAGGAGAAGTGCTGGAACTCCGCCTCAAAAATATGTATAATAAAAGGAAATGCATTCGTAATGTTCGGAAAGGGCAATGCAAATGGAACAATCTTTTCTAACAACGTTCGCCTATGCCAAAATAAATCTGGCTTTAGCAATCCAGGGAATTCGGGAAGATGGATATCATGAGCTTCAAAGTGTCATGCAATCAATCGCCTTACACGATGTTGTCCGGGTTCGGCGTCATGGAGAGAAGGTTGTATGCCGGTGTGGAGCATTAAGTGGCCCGGGAAATATAGCGCATAAAGCAGCGGTATTGTTTCTCGAACAACTTGGCCAATTCGAAGGACTAGAAATTGAAATTGAAAAGCGTATTCCCGTCCAGGCCGGACTAGCTGGAGGGAGCGCGGATGCAGCAGCAACGCTCCGTTTATTAAATCAAATATATAGAGAACCTTTAAGTAGGGAAGAACTCCTAATGTTAGCAAGACGATGTGGTGCAGATGTCGCTTTTTGTCTGAAAGGCGGGACGATGTGGGCCACTGGACGAGGAGAGCAGCTTAAACCATTGCCTCTAGCGCCAACGATGGACCTTGTCTTGACCAAACCGTTTGCTGGAGTGAACACAAGGGAAGCTTACCGTCGATTTGATTTAGTTGGGCAGGGCGGGCTTTTAGTAGAAGCTGATTGGGAAGAGGCTTTAACTCAGAAGTCGACGCGGCAGGTTGCAAACTTACTTTACAATGATTTTGAGCTGGCCTCGGCCCAAATGGTTCCTGAAATTTTGATGCTTAAGCGACATTTACTAGAGGCTGAGTGCTACGGCGCCTTAATGTCGGGAAGCGGTTCTAGTGTATTCGGGATTGCGCAAGGAAAACAGCATGCTCAAGAAGTCGCAGGACAGTTGAGAAAAAAAGGCTTTAAAAACGTTTGGGTCACAAGAACTGTAGACGCAATAGATGAAAGGGGAGACATTTGTGGAGAAGCGATTATTACCGGTAATCCTCGATGGGTATAAACCGCTACGGGAGATTGTTTTTGAGTCAATGCGCGAGGCAATTCTGAGTGGGATTCTTGAGCCTGGTGAACGCTTGATGGAGATTCAATTGGCCGAAGAAATGGGGGTTAGCCGCACTCCAGTACGTGAAGCAATCCGAAAATTAGAACTTGAGAATTTTGTGGTGATGATTCCACGCAAGGGAGCGTATGTTGCTGGCGTTTCGTCGAAAGATGTCGCTGATGTTTTTGAGATTCGGTCTGCCCTAGAGGGATTGGCGGCAGGCTTAGCGGCTGAACGGATTACGGAGGACGAATTAGAACAAATGGAACGGGCGTTGTTATATAGATCCAGTGATGGTGAATCGAACTTAGAACTCTATGTAAAGTCTGATACAGATTTCCATGCCTTAGTGTATAAAGCTAGTCGTAATGAACGGTTGATTCAAATCTTAGCTAATTTAAGGGAGCAGATTCAACGTTTTCGGTCGACTTCATTAGCTGTTCCAGGACGAAATAAACTGGCGCTGGAAGAGCATCGGATGATCGTTGAAGCGTTGAGAAATCATAATAGCGAGGAAGCACAAGCTTTAGCTATGGCGCACATCGTAACTGCTGAAAATGTTATGTTTGAGTTTCTTAGTTTAAAGAATGACCCGGATAAGGTGGATTAATTAGGTGGAGAAGATGAAAAGAGCAGAGCGGATGGTGGCCATCACCCAAGAATTGATGCTAAAACCGAATGTTCTGACCCCGTTATCCCTATTTGCAGAACGGTTCGGTACGGCCAAGTCAACCATCAGTGAGGATTTAATGGCGGTCAAGGGGAGTTTACTCCTTTCAGGTCAGGGTCATATCGAAACAATTTCCGGAGCATCAGGTGGGGTTCGGTATATTCCCGAAATAGCACCTGAAGAAGCAACGCAATTCCTAAGTAGGCTTTCTGAACGTCTGAGCGATAAAGAACGAATTCTCGCAGGCGGGTTTTTGTATATGACTGATTTGCTGTTTGATCCCTCTGTACTACGTCCACTGGGTCTAATTTTTGCAGGAGCTTTCCGAGACAAATTGCCGGATGTTGTCGTTACAATAGAAACCAAAGGGATTCCTCTCGCCCTCATTACAGCAGAGGCCTTAGGCTTACCTATGGTGGTCATTCGCACTGGAAACAAAGTGACAGAGGGTTCTTCAGTTAGCATTAATTATGTTTCCGGATCATCTCGGCGTATTCAGACCATGTCACTTTCGCGAAGAGCCTTAGAGCCCAAGCAACGTGTACTCGTGATTGATGATTTCATGAAGGCGGGCGGAACGGCTTTAGGAATAAGAAATCTGATGTTGGAATTTGAGGCAGACGTGGTGGGGATTGGAGTCTTGGTGGAAGCCCGGATGTCAGAAGAACCTAAGCTCGTTGAAGGGTATTTATCTCTTTTGCAGCTTAAAGAACTGGACCTGTATACTGGCAAAACGTCAGTTGTTCCTGTGGTTAGCTTCTAAAATGTTAGCACTGGATTAATTTCTTGAAATTTTCCTAATTATAATGCAGGATTTTTTTACCATACAGAGAATATCTTTATGGACAAGCCCGGAGGACAGTTGAAGGGTGGTGATTCATAATGAATATTACCGATGTACGGGTTCGAAAGATTAACACGGAAGGAAAGATGAAGGCAGTGGTCTCTGTGACTTTTGATAATGCTTTCGTCGTCCATGATGTTAAAGTTGTTGAAGGTATGAATGGTATTTTTGTAGCCATGCCCAGCCGTAAAACACCTGAAGGGGAATTTCGTGATATCGCCCACCCCATTTCTGCTGCAGCACGAGAGGTGATCCAGACGGCTGTCTTAAAAGCATATCAGGAAGCCATTTAAACGGATTAATGAGTCATAATAGAATGTTAAAGGGGACCTTGCAGAGGTCCCCTTTGTCCATAAAATATTTAAATTACAAGATAAAAGAGGATTTTCCACCTAATTTGACGAATAAATTACTTTTGAATGTAAAGATAAGTAGAAGGTTAGACTAAAGTTGGAGGCGAATTATGACATGTCGAATTTGGTAGCGGTGCTTATGGCTGCAGGAAAAGGGACAAGAATGAAATCAAAGCTGCCAAAAGTCATGCATTCTTTAGCAGGTAAAACTCTGATTGAACACGTCCTAGACACTGTAAACCAAGTCGGGATTGTACGGCCATTGGTTATTGTTGGACATGGACGAGAGGAGATTGAGACCCGCATTTCTGATCGTGCAGAGCTCGTGGTTCAATCTGAACAATTAGGAACGGGTCATGCCGTCATGCAAGCTCTACCTTATTTGGATGGTGCACAGACCGTTCTAGTCTTAAGCGGGGATCAACCGCTGCTTAAAAGCGAAACCTTACAAGCTCTTATTAGATTGCATGAAGCTCAAGGGGTTAGCGCCACGGTCTTAACTGCCTATATGGAAAAGCCCTTCGGTTATGGTCGAGTTATTAAAAATGGAGAATTAATTGTTAAAATTGTTGAAGAAAAAGATGCCACAGTTGAGCAACGACAAATCAATGAAATTAACACAGGAACATATTGTTTTAAAGTGTCGGCACTCAAGGAGGCCCTTGTCAAAATTACCCCTCAAAATGCGCAGGGGGAATATTATCTGACGGAAGTCTTTGATGTTCTTTTAAAGCTTGGAGAGAAAGTACTGGCTTATTGTACCCGAGATTCTAAAGAGGCACTCGGCATTAATAGTCGGGGTCAATTAGCTGAGGCTGAAGGGATTTTGAGAGAGAGGATTCTTGATCATTGGATGTCTGAAGGAGTTACGCTTGTAGACCCTTCCTCCACCTTCATCGATGCGGAAGTAGAACTAACCCAGGACGTTACGATTTTACCCTTTACCCGTTTAATCGGAAAAACCCGGATTGAAGAGGACGCTGTGATTGGACCACAGACCAGCTTGGAGAATTGTGTGGTAGGGTGTGGATCAGAAGTAACCTACACAGTGGCTAAAGATGCCGTGATTGGAGAACGTTGTCACATTGGCCCTTTTACCTATTTACGACCAGGCACGAAACTAGAGGCGGACGTAAAAGTAGGGGATTTTGTAGAAATTAAAAATAGTTGGATTGAAATGGGGTCAAAAATACCCCATTTGAGTTATATTGGCGACACACACGTCGGAAAATCGGTCAATATTGGAGCGGGTACAATCACTTGTAACTACGACGGGGTTAACAAACATCCTACTAAAATCGGAGATCATGCTTTCATCGGAAGTAATACAAACTTGGTTGCTCCTCTTGAAGTGGGAGAACATGCTGTTACGGGTGCGGGTTCTACCATCACGAAGAATGTTCCGGCAAGGGCCTTGGCGGTTGAACGGAGTCCGCAGGTCATCAGGGAACATTGGCAAAGCGAAAAGATGAAATAGGGGGCTAAAAGACCCATGGCAGCAAAAGAATTTAAAATTTTTTGTGGAAATGCTAATCGTCCATTAGCACAGGAAATTGTGGATTATCTCGGGGTTCCGCTTGGTGAAGCTAAGATTCAACGTTTCGGAGATGGGGAAATCTGTCTAGCCATTGATGAAAGTGTGCGCGGTTCGGATATTTATGTTGTTCAACCCACTTGCTACCCAACCAATGACAACATCATGGAATTACTGATTATGATTGATGCCATGCGTCGAGCTTCGGCGCGCCGCATTACCGCTGTGATGCCATATTATGGATATGCTCGACAAGAACGGAAGTCAAGGGCACGTGACCCGATTACGGCTAAATTAATGGCCAACTTGATTACCACCGCCGGTGCTGACCGTGTCGTAACCATGGACTTACACGCTCCAGCTATTCAAGGGTTCTTTGATATTCCACTGGACCATTTGCCTGGAGTCCCGATTTTGTCGGAGTATTTCCAGGAAAAAGGGCTTGAAAACATCTGTGTCGTATCACCTGACTTAGGTGGAGTTACTCGAGCGCGTAATCTGGCTGAACGAATCGGCGCCACCCTGGCAATTATTGATAAACGGCGACCAGAACCCAACGTTTCTGAAATCATGAATGTCATCGGTGAACTGAGAGGTAAGACGGTGATCATGATCGATGACATCATCGATACCGCTGGTACTATCACCCAAGGGGCACAAGTCCTTATTGAACGGGGTGCTAAGGAAGTTTATGCGTGTTGCACCCATCCTGTATTATCCGGGCCAGCTATTGAACGGTTGCAAAACTCCGTTATCCGTGAACTCGTGGTCACGAATACTATTCCAATCGAGAAAATGATTCCTCAGATTAAGGTTCTGTCTGTTGCCCCGCTCCTGGGTGAAGCCATTGTTCGTATTCATGAAGATCTCTCCGTCAGTAAACTTTTTAGTTAAAAAGACCCCCGGGGGATTATCCCAGGGGTTCTTTGGTTATGGGTATTTCGATAACAGTTTGCTTAGTCGGAGGGATAGTTTCTGCTTCAGGAAGGATGACTAGTTCCTTATCCTGGGCAGGGGGAGCAACTGCTACTTTGGATTTCCCTTTTTTAAAGTAGTTGCTGATTGTGTGAGTTGTTTCTGAGGCCAGATGTGAGGTTGAATGCATGAGGTTTTTTAAGGAGTCGCTGAGTCCTTTGTCCGCAACAGTTAGCGCATTTTCGCTACCTTTTTGGGAAATGATGACATCGTGACCAATGGTCTTAATGTACTCTGCAGAAATCCATGCCTTGCCACTTATGATGCCTTCGATTTTACCGCCAGAAATCTCTATCTGAGTTATTTTCCCTGTTTCCGGATCGACATAATATTCGTTAGCAATTCCAAGTGTTTTCCCTGTTTCTGTGACCATCTTGGTTCCGATGATGGTCAGTTTTTCTTTGACTAGATCTAATAATTCAGGCAGACTTGAGGTTTTTTCCACGTGGGATTCTTGGTCAATGGTGATCGCGTCCTCGCCGACACTGATGACTTTAGAATAGGGTATAATACGTTGATCCTTAAAGAAACCCTTTGAGTCTACTACGATCGCTGCGAGCGCCTTGGTGCTGGCATTCAGAATTAAGCTCTTTACATACCCGATTTGTTGTCCTTCTTGGAGTGAAATGATCGGTAAGGATAAATACATTCTACTGGGTTTCACAGGTTCACCCCCTTACGGTGAAGATTAGTTGCTTATACTTAAAGAATGTATTCAGAGGTTAGGTTGAATATGCTTGGGAGGAGATTGGAATGAAGGTTATTGTCGGTCTTGGAAACCCAGGGCCTCAATATGCAGAGACGCGCCATAATATTGGTTTTTTGCTGGTTGACCTATTGGCAGAGGAGTATAAGCTTCAATTCCGTGCCAAGTTCCAAGGATTATGGACGGAAGGAAATATAGAAGGGGAGCGGATTTTGCTCTTAAAGCCCAATACATTTATGAACTTGAGCGGTCGCTCAGTGAGAGAACTCACCAATTTCTATAAAATACTGGGTAAGGATTTACTAATTGTCCATGATGACATGGATTTATCACTAGGAAAAATTCGTTTGCGTGATCAAGGAGGCGCAGGGGGCCATAACGGTATAAAATCTATTTTAGCTGAATTGGGAACAGAGAAATTTTGGCGCCTGAAATTGGGCGTGGGTCGTCCACCTAAAGAGTATGACCCAGCTCGGTATGTCCTTTCCTCCTTTGCGGAAGATGAGACTGCTCAGTTGGATGAGGTGTTAGGACGGGCAGAAAAGGCGACATATTTATGGATTAAAGGGGAAACCGACCGGGCTATGAATTTATATCATCAATAACTGAGTATAACCTTCCTTGCTAGGGGCAATTCTACTAGCTAGGGAGGTGATTTTGGTATGAAGATATTGAAGTTATGTCATGCCTGTGATCGAATTATAGGCGATATTGAGTTAGATGACTTGACCAACAATAACGCTGACCCTATAATGGATATTGTTGGAAATGTCGCTTACGCACTTTGTCCTGATTGCCTACAGGACATGGAAATTAAGTCAAGAATAGTTTATCAGTAAGGGCAAAAGCGAAGTTCGAAGTTCGAAGTTCGAGGATCGTGGTTCGAAGCGGGGAATAGTCCTAAGATCGAATCTCGAATCTCGAACCTCGAATATCGTATAAGTGCCTACCAGATTAGAGGTAGACAAAATCGCAGTTCGTAGTTCGAGAATCGTGGTTCGAGGCTTGGGGTAATAATCCTAAGATCGAACCACGAACCTCGAACCTCGCAATGGGGGTCCTTTACGGGACGTTCATCTTTTTTGTTACCCGAAAGGATGCGCGGTTTGAATACAATTCATGACTATCTTCGACAGGGGCTTGATATTAAGGAAATCGCTCAAGCGTTAAGCCAAGGTGATTGGCCCCAAATGATTTACGATTTAACAGGAAGCCAAAAAGCAGCCTTTGTCGCTCAGCTATTACAAAAGTCAAAAACAGGCTTAATCCTAACCTATTCGGAAGAGCAGGCCCAAAAGTGGACTAACGATTTACGGACCTGGTGCCCCGAAGAAACCATTCTACACTTGCCCACCACAGAATGGCTTCCTTTTGAAGTCTTAGGTAGAAGTAGGGAAACGACTTCAGATCGAATTCGTGTTATGAGTCGACTGGCACTGGACCATAAGTGTACTGTCGTGGCTTCCGTCTTAGCAGTGGAGCGGCGTGTATTTCCTCTGAAACGCTGGACAGAGTATACGTTAGAGTTTGAAGTGGGGAAAGGATATGGTTTGGCCGAAGTTCTTATTGCCTTAACTGCTGGTGGTTACGAACGGGTAGAGACGGTGGAGGGAAAAGGGCAGTTCGCCCTAAGAGGCGGGATCTTAGATATTGCACCCTTAGACGGAGAGGCTGTGCGCATTGAGTTTTTCGATGACGAAGTCGACTCCATTCGGACCTTTGACCTTGGCACGCAGAAATCGATTGCTACTGTGAATAAAGTGTGTATTTCTCCTGCCATGGAATATGTTGTCACAAGGGAGGAGCTAGGGCAACTTCGCTTTGCAGTTCGGGCAGAAGCTCGAAAAATAACGGGCCGTCTTACTCGTGCTGGAAAGAAGGATATTGCAGAACGCTTACAAAATAAAGTAAATTTTTTGGATGAACGCCTTGAACAAGGAATCTTAGATGAAAATGTTTATTCTGTTTTAAGCTTAGTTGATACGCCACTCGTCCCCTTTTTCTCATATCTTCCGGAGGATCATTTTGTTGTTTTAGATGAACCTTTACGCTTGAAAGAGCAGTTAGAGTTTCAAGCTAATGAGCGTCTACTTGAATTCACTCATCAACTTGAACACGGTGAGGGGTTGGTTCATCCTGAGACTCAGTTTATAGACTACAATGATCTCCTAATCCACGGAGAGCGACATCCATTAATCAGTCTTTCAACGCTTTTACGACAAGCTCCAGGTCTCACACCAAAGCGAGTTTTCAACTTGAACGCTCGCCCATTAACGGGCTTCATGGGAAAAACAAGTAAGTTAGTCGAGGAGATTGAGCATCGCAAGGATGCCGGGAATGTGGTGGCTCTCTTTGTTGGAGATGAAGATCATGCCCTGCGTTTGATTCAGGGCTTAAAGGATCGTGGACTATCTGCCACTCGCAAAGAACTTAAAGATCCAGTTCAAGAAGGACAAGTGTATGTCTACCCCTATTCCCTCGACCATGGCTTCGAGTTACCACTCGCCAAATTAGTTATTCTAACTGAAACTGAAATCTATAAAAGAGAGAGCAAGACGGCTGTCAAGAAGCCTAGCAAACCTGCGTCCAAGAGTATATTCATCTCCGATCTTAAAGCCGGGGATTATGTTGTGCATGTTTCCCACGGGATTGGTCAATTTACGGGCATTGAGCGGTTAGAGGTTGGAGGGGTAGAAAAGGACTACTTTGGGATTCGCTATGCTGGAGAAGATCGACTTTATGTCCCTTTAGATCAACTGCATCTTCTCCAAAAATATCTGGGAAGTGCTGCTGAATCACTTCCCAAGCTTTATAAACTTGGAGGAACTGAGTGGTACAAGGTAAAAACTAAAACACGCAGTGCTGTCAAAGAAATGGCGATTGATTTAGTGAAACTTTATGCCAAAAGGGAAGCAATCCAAGGTTTTGCCTTTTCTCATGATAATGTGTGGCAGACTGAATTTGAGGAGAAGTTTCCATATGTAGAAACCCCGGACCAAATTCAGAGCATCTCGGATGTAAAACTTGATATGATGCGCTCACGCCCGATGGACCGCTTACTTTGCGGGGATGTGGGATACGGCAAAACGGAAGTGGCCCTTCGCGCGGCGTTTAAAGCCGTGCAGGACAGTAAACAAGTGGCAGTCCTCGTTCCCACCACAATTTTAGCCCAACAACATTTTAATACCTTTCGGGAAAGGTTTATAGAATATCCGATTTCAATTGAAATGCTAAGCCGCTTTCGGTCCCAGAAGGAGCAAAAGGAAATATTAGAAGGGCTTAAGGTAGGGCGGATTGATATTATTGTGGGAACTCACCGCATTCTTTCTGATGCCATCAAATTTAAAGATTTAGGCTTATTGGTCATCGATGAGGAGCAACGTTTCGGGGTTGCCCACAAAGAGAAACTGAAAACCTTGAAGGGAAATGTTGATGTGCTAACTTTGTCGGCAACTCCAATTCCGAGGACATTGCATATGTCGCTGGTGGGAGTTAGAGACATGAGTGTTATTGAGACTCCACCGGAAGGTCGGTATCCAGTACAAACGTATGTCACAGAATTTCGGGCTGATGTGGTTCGTGACGCCATAAGGCGAGAAATTCAACGGGGCGGTCAAGTATTCTATGTGCATAATCGTGTCGAGGATATGGATAAAGTCACTCATTTTTTGGGCCAATTGGTTCCTGAAGCGAGGTTTGGGGTTGCCCACGGTCAAATGCGAGAAACAGAATTAGAACGGGTGATGCTTGATTTTTTGGAACAGGAAATCGATGTCTTGGTTTCAACGACTATTATCGAAACAGGACTGGATATGCCAAATGTAAATACCCTAATAATTGACGAGGCAGATCGCTTCGGATTGTCCCAACTATATCAGTTGCGCGGGAGGGTTGGGCGATCCCATCGCAAAGCGTTTGCCTACCTTTTGTATAAACCACAAAAGGTTCTAACAGAAATAGCAGAAAAACGTTTGGCTGCAATCCGTGAGTTTACTGAATTTGGCGCGGGTTTTAAAATTGCCATGCGAGATCTAGAAATTCGTGGGGCAGGGAACTTGATAGGTGCCCAACAGCATGGGCATTTAGCAGCGGTAGGGTTTGAAATGTACAGTCAGATGCTGAAGGAAGCAGTTCAGGAACTGCGTGGAGAAAAGATTGAAGAAGTCCTCGAACCGAGCATTGAGCTTCAGGTGGATGCCTTTTTACCGGACCCTTATGTTGTGGATAACCAAGTTAAGGCCTTATTATACCAACGGCTGGCCATGGTTCGGGATGAGGAACAACTCAGCGAGATGGTTGACGAATTAGTGGATCGTTTCGGTACTCCGACCCGTGAAGTTGAACACTTAATTGAGATTATTCGCATCAAACTACTGGCAAGCACATTGAAAGTCGAACAAATTCAACAAGCCAAATTAAGTGTTAATATCCGTTTCGCCGCAGATATGGGCATGACAGGTGAGAGTCTGATGGCAGTTGCCTCGGCTTCCCCTTATCCTTTGTCTTTTAAGACTGTGAACGGTGGAAATCTAGGCTGCAAAATTCGTATCCGAACACTTAATCAAGAAGAGGTGATTGAGGCGGTGCGACAAGTGCTCATTGCATTTTGTAATATTGCTTCAAGGACAAGTCCTTGATATACTGTTCTCATGTCAAAATGAAAGGGTGTGTCTAAATGAGAAAGTCTCGAGTGGGGATGATTTTCGGAGTCCTTGTATTGATGCTTGTAACCACGGGGTGTTCTTCGTTGGTTGGCGGTAAATGGGCAGTAAAAGTAAACGGAGAATCAATTTTGATTAAAGACTATGAGGAGCGAGTTGCCGAGGCTCAAAAGACTTACGAACAACAAGGTATGAAATTTGATACTGAGGAAGGCAAAGCAGCCTTACCACAAATTAAAAGCTATATATTAGACCGTATGATCGAAGGGAAGCTAATTGCCCAAGAAGTGAAGAATCAAAAGCTTGATATCGAGGATCCAAAAGTCAAAGAGCAAGAGGAACTCATTAAAAAAAATATTGGGGATGAAAAGGAATTCCAAAATACGCTTAAACAACAAGGTATGACGGAAGCCGAATTGAAAAACTTTTTAGCAGTTTATGAAAAAGCAACAGGAGATATAAAAGAAGTAAGTGACACAGACGCCAAAGCATTCTTTGATCAAAATAAAGAAGGCTATGGACAGCCTGAAAGTGCAAAAGCTCGACATATTTTAGTTGCTACGGAAGAGGAAGCCAAAGCCATTATCGTCCAACTGAAAGCGGGTGCTGATTTTATACAGCTCGCAAAAGAAAAATCCACTGAAGATAGAGCTAATGAATCAGGTGGGGATCTCGGGACCTTTACGAGAGGGCAGATGGTACCCGAGTTTGATACGGCCGCTTTTGCTCAAAAAGTGGGAACATTTTCTCCAGAGCCAGTAAAAACGGAATTTGGTTATCATGTCATCTTGGTTGAGGCTCACACCCCCGCAGTTGAGCCAGACTTTGAAAAGTTAAAAGCTCAAGTGAAAGACGATGCCTTGAATACGGCTAAAGACACTAAGTTTCAGACTTATTTCGACGATCTGCGTAGTAAGGCAAAAACCGAGTATGCTAAAGAATACCAGCCAGCAAGTTAATCACCAAGAAGGCAATTAAAATTGCCTTCTTTTGTTTTACATTGGAAATAAATGAATAATTGGCAATCCTTAGATATATACTATCATTGAATTTAAGGTTTATTACAAAGCGTGAAAACGTTAGTTTTCGGGAACGACAAAAGGAGGATGGTGCGTTTATGAAAGCAACAGGTATTGTTAGAAGAATTGATGACCTCGGTCGTGTCGTTATTCCAAAGGAAATTCGTCGGACTCTTCGTATTCGGGAAGGAGATCCGTTAGAGATTTTTGTAGATCGAGAAGGGGAAGTAATTCTGAAGAAATATTCCCCTATCCGAGAACTGGGAGAATTTGCTAAAGAGTATGCTGATTCTCTCTTCGAGGCAACGGGGCACATTACTTGTATCTCAGATCGTGATACGATTATCGCAGTTGCAGGAGCGTCCAAGAAGGAGTATTTAAATAAAGCAGTAGGGCCTGCCATAGAACAAGCCATGGAAGAAAGGAAAACTATTCATATCGGTATTGCGGGGGAGCATGTCTTGGGTAATAGTTCTGACAGTGAGGAAGAGGAAAAGAATAAACATACCAGTGAAGTTATTGCCCCGATTATTTCTCAAGGGGATCCTATTGGTGCAGTGATGCTCATGTCCAAAGATCCTAGTATTAAGATGGGTGAGTTGGAGATAAAATTAGTCGAGACTGCCGCTGGATTTTTAGCAAAGCAGATGGAACAGTGAACTCGTCCACACTCACGCTTATTGAGGTGTGAGTCTTGGAAGGGATAAAGCGGTCTTGCCGCTTTATTTTTTTTACTAGGTTTATAGAATTATGGTAATATACTCCTAGGAGGTGAATTAATGTCCTCGTGTCTTCATGTTATGGGCTTAGGTCCTTCGGGAATTGAACAGTTAACCCTTGGAAACTACCGGCGTATATGTCAGGCGAAGAAAATTTTTGCACGGACTGCAGAGCATCCCTGCGTTCAAGAATTGATGACCGAGGGTATATGTGTTGAATCGTTTGATGAGGTCTATGCTAGGGAAACTTCCTTTGAGGCTGTGTATGAAAGCATCACAGAGCAGTTGCGTCAAGAGTTAATAAAGAGTCCTGAAGTTATCTATGTGGTTCCAGGGCATCCTATGGTTGCAGAGAAGACTGTACAGCTTATTGGTGAAAAGCTTGCACAGGAATATGAAGTAGTAATCCATCCGGCCATGAGTTTTGTCGATGAAATATTTAGAGTCTTAAAGTTCGATCCGATTGATGGGGTCGTGATACGTAATAATGATGCGCTTAAAGAGGAGGGACTGACAGGCAAGGAGTGGCTGATAATTCCCCAAGTGTATGATAAATTAATGGCCTCAGAGGTCAAACTGGACCTTATGAGTTCCTACCCAGATGATGCATGGGTGTATATTACTAAAGCTCTTGGCACCCCTGCCGAACAGGTGGACAAGCTTCCCCTCTATGAGTTAGACCACGGGACCTACGATCATTTGACGACAATAGTTTTGCCGCCGAACTCAGAGGTTATATCTTTTTCTAAGTTGACTAATATAATGGCTTTATTACGTTCAGACAGAGGGTGTGCATGGGACCTTGAACAAACGCACGCTTCTTTAAAACCATGTCTGATTGAAGAGAGTTACGAAGTTATTGACGCAATCGAGAAAAATGATATGTATAATTTGTGTGAAGAGTTGGGAGACTTATTAATGCAAGTTGTATTTCATGCACAACTTGCTTCTGAAGAACGAGAATTTAATATTCAAGATGTACTCCAAGGGGTTATTCAAAAGATGATTCGTAGGCATCCCCATGTTTTTGGAGAGGAAAAGGTAGACACAGCCGATGATGTGATTCTGACGTGGGATAGGATTAAGCAGGAGGAAAAGTCAGGAGGAAATGATGAGATAGCCTTTTTCAATGATCCATTAGGGTTACCCGCACTCATGTTGGCCGCCTCAACCCAACGTAGAGCCGCTAAGGTCGGCTTTGACTGGTCAGAGATCGATGGGCCTTGGAGGAAGGTTGAGGAAGAGTTACAAGAGCTTAAAGGTGCATTATCTAATGGCATAGGCATTCGGGAGGAATTAGGCGATTTAATGTTCTCGATCGTCAATCTATCACGATTTCTAAAGCTTGATCCAGAAGAGGTTCTTAGAGACAGCATACATAAGTTTCAACGACGTTTTCTCAAAATGGTGGAGCTCTCTCGAAAAGATGGTCTAGATTTAGAACAATTATCACTAGATTACATGGATGTTTTTTGGGAAAAAGCTAAATCTCAAGAAAAAAGTGGGAAATTAATGTAATATATATTAAAAAAGCAGGAGATTGATTATTTATCGCGAAATATAAATTGTCGTGATAAGATCAGTTATTAGGAGGGACTATTTTTGAATAAGGCTGAATTAGTTAGCGCTGTTGCTGAGAAGGCTGACATGTCCAAGAAGGATGCAGAAAAGGCTGTGAGTGCCGTTTTTGCTACAATCGAGCAGTCCTTGGCGCAAAGTGAAAAAGTCCAACTGGTTGGTTTTGGGACGTTCGAAGTAAAAGATCGTGCGGAACGAACGGGAAGAAATCCTCAAACGAAGGAAACTATCTTGATCCCAGCAGCTAAGGTACCTGGCTTCAAGGCAGGGAAGGCTCTTAAAGACGCAGTCCAAAAGTGAGTCTTCGGACAAATTTTTACAAAATCAGGTTCCAGGTTTTCTGGAGCCTGATTTTGTATATCGAAAAATGCAACTTACTGTTTAGGAAGGATGTGCATGCATGCGCATTGATAAATACTTAAAAGTTTCTCGACTGATAAAGCGACGCACAGTTGCCAAAGATGTCTGTGTTGGAGAAAAGATTGTAATTAACGGAAGGGTTGCTAAACCTTCCGCAGAAGTGAAGGTTGGGGACCGTATCACCCTAGAAATGGGGAAGCACATTCTTGAAGTCCAAGTTTTAGCGATTCCAAACAGTGTCAGGGCCAATGAAGCGCATACCCTCTATGAATTGATTCGTGATGAACGAAAGACAGAGTCTTAAGGTTAAAAGACTCTGTCTTTTCTCTATATTTTTAATTGTTGTTTTAACACTTTGAATGTTTCCTTTGTTTATATACAACACTCCTGAGAGGAATGTGATTAAAAGAGGATACAAAATACGCTTTTCGGCTGAAAAAACGAAAAGCGTATTTGCGTCCTGAACTCAAACCGCTTCAGATGCCCTCAGATTGCCCCTGAACCCTCTAGACCGCAGCGTCCTTTGCTTTGTTCTAGGATGGGGCTTTCGATGCTTAGAGAGCGAGTTTAGCGTATTTAACCCATACGGTCCTCAAGGACTCCTTTCAGTTGCTGATTATAAGAATCCCTTCACTTATCTGCCTCCACTTCTAAAGGACGTGCAAGGTGAATAGGGTGTAAGAAGAAAAAGAGTTAGGGGGATGGGGCATGGCGGACAAAGTTGGCAAGGGACATCGCCTTGTCATGGAAAATCGAGAACAGATTGCGTTGACAGGAGTACAGAAGGTACAGTCCTTTGACCCCAAGGAAATTGTTCTGGAAACTGAACTTGGAATATTGAGTATCAAAGGGGAGCAGCTAGGCATCAAATTGCTAAATCTTGAGGAGGGTAAAATTGACCTTCAAGGGCATGTGGGTGCTTTAATCTATCATCGAAATACAAGCGGTGGCGCTCGGCAAGGTATAATGAGCCGGATTTTCCGTTGAAAACCTCCATCGACAGAAGAAAGGAGGAAGAACAATCTCAGAATTCACGACATTTTTTTGGGTAATTGTGGCTGGGGCGGCCGTTGGGTTAGTTTTTGACTTTTACCGTTCTTTTCGAAGCTGGCAAGGCTGGGGAAGGGTTTTAACGTTTTTAGGCGATGTACTCTTTTCACTTGTTGCACTGGTTATTCTTTTCCGCTTTTTTGAAAGGGCAAATGCGCTAACCTTTCGTTTTTATATTATTTGGGGCAGCTTGCTGGGTTTGGTCCTATATTTAAGATTATTGAGCCGGTTTTTCGTACGATTTTATTTTGGACTCTATCGGGCCCTAAATTATCTTGCGGGACTTATCCACAGAGGAATAAGGATTCCGATTAGAGGACTCATTCTTATCATGAAGCCTCCTTATGCGATCCTGAAGTGGTTTAGCCTGCTTCTGTATCGAATTGCTCAGGTTTTCCTTTTTGAGCCAATCGTGAGGCTAATAAGAACGGTAAAGAGGTGGTGGAATAGTCTCATACCTCCTAGGACTAATGGGTAATTTTTGGAGAGGGATTGATTACCTGATGGAGAGTGGCTATAATGGAGTTGCCTACATTTTTTTGTAGGCTATTTGTAAACGGTTTGTAGTGGATTTGTCCACATATTTATCCACACTTGTGTATAACTTATCAGCAAGGGTGTGCCGCAGTGCAAATTGAAATCCGGGGCTTGGAAAAGTTAAGTTTTCGCGAACGGCAAGCGGTGATTCTCAAAGAAAGTGGAAAATCCTTCGAAAACATCGCCAAACAACTCCATCTCAGTCAAAGTTCTGTGGCAACTTTATTGACCCGTGCCAGAAGCAAAGGGTATGAAATTGTCTGTATTATACCAGGCGGAGAGCTTGGTTTAGGGGGAGAGGAACTGGATGAAGAGGACTCGTCAGAAGAATAAACTTCAAAATCGACCTAGGGTTCGACTTCTTTACGGTTCTATTTTTGTGCTTTGCTTTATGGTCGCCGTAGTTGGTAGTTCTGGATGGCAACTATGGAAACTGCGTTCACAGACAGAAGAACAATTAGCCTATTTGAATCAAGAAAGGTTAACGCTACTTCAACAAGAAAAACTTCTTCATGATGAAATTGCTCAATTAAACACTCCAAGTTACATTGAAAAATTAGCCCGAGAGCAGTTAGGACTCGTAAAACGAGGCGAAATTCTCATTTCTCCCAAGAATTAGTACCACACAAGGGTATTCTTAACCTTGACAGGCGTGAAATGTACTGCATATAATATAGAGTAGGTATAGATAGATCATCACAAGGAGGAGTTTACTTTCTATGGCCATTGACGTTGGCAGTATTGTTGAAGGAGTCGTTACAGGGATCACGAACTTCGGAGCATTTATTGAGTTACCGGATAGAGTAACCGGTCTCGTACATATTTCGGAAGTCGCTGATGCCTATGTCAAGGACGTCCGAGATTACTTAAAAGAACAGGATCATGTTAAAGTAAAAGTCATTCATGTTGATGAAAAAGGGAAAATTGGACTCTCTATTAAACAGGCAAATCCCACTGTTCGTAATGTGGGTCGTGAACGCCGTCTTCCGCCAACCGTGTCCTTTGAAGATAAGTTGGCTAAGTTTATAAAAGACAGTGATGAGCGCCAGACTGAATTTCGTCGGGCTACAGATTCTAAACGTGGTGGCAGAGGTTCAAGTAGATCATAGGTAAACCGCCGAAAGGCGGTTTTTTTTAATATGTTTTAATATGTTCTAATATATCGGAAAGCATATATTTTTGAGGTACCTAAAGGGTACCCGCTACTTTTACCAGAAGTGGAAATTTTGGGGTACAAGAGGGTACCCTTTACCTGTTTTATAAAAATGCTGATACTCTTACGTGAGCCATAGGGTTAATTATGCAGTATAAAGAGATTAATTATGAATCACGTCGAAAGTTCTTGCGCATGAGTGACATTACTAGACAAGCTTTGCTTTCTAAGTAAGCTATAATATTACCATAAAATGGTTGAGAGGTGATATTATGGAAGAATGGGCAACATTAAAGCTAGATAAAAGCCTGCGCAGCAGGATTTCAATCGAAAGTACCTTTCTACCACTGTTATTGGGAGGGTTGTTGGCACGGGGCAGCATTTTGGACTTCCATCCTTTCGGAATTGCGTTTGCTGCTGCCTTGCTCCTGAGAGGAGAAAGTGGGGTAATATTTGGAATTCTCGGAGTTGTCGTCGGTGTGATTTCCCTAGGTGATGTATCCTTTGCGTTACAAGTCGTGGTTATGTTAGCGGCCTTGATGCTGATTATGCCCGCTTTAAGCAAAAAAAAGCATGAAGGGATATATTTGGTGGTTATAACGGGTTTGCTAGTAGCCCTAGTTTCTTCTTTAGCTATAAGCCTAGCAAAGCCTGATCTTTATGAATTCATCACAGTAGGGCTTCATAGTCTGCTTGTTGGTTGGTTTGCAATTATTTTTTGGTATGCAATGTGTCATCAGGAAGCTATTTGGAGGGGCGAATTCCAACGTGAACAAGGAATCGCTTGGCTTTTTATTCTTATTGGTGTGATTAGTGGTCTCCAAGGTGTACAGATCATGGATATTAATCTCTCTCTTGTCCTATTAAGTTTTTTTGTTTTATTTGTATCGGAGCGATACGGAGCAGGGACTTCGGCAGGTGTTGGAGCAATTCTAGGTTTTATGCCCCAATTAACAACTATTAACCCCCAAAATTTAATGGATGCAGGGATTTACGGGTTAGCCGGTTTTTGTACGGGTGCCTTTCGAAGATTCGGAAAATTAGGAATAGGAACCGCTTTTATTGCGGTTATGTTGATGCTCACAATCTTTTTGAGACAAGAGGCGATCTATACTCAACTTGTTTCCTCTACAGTTGGTTTATTTCTATTTCTTTTATGGCCGGGAGCAAGTCACCAAAAGAATTTTTTAAAACCAAAGGTAATTCCTGAGGTAGAAACCACCGTTTCCAAGGTTAAGGCATTAGCCGAAATCTTCGATCAAATCGCACTAAGTTATCAAGCGGCTGAGTTAGAAGCTTTCGAGATGCGCCCAGAAGTTCCTGAACTGATGAATGTTTTAGTTGAGCGAGTGTGTCATTCATGTCCGACCATGGATGCTTGTTGGAAACGAGAATTTTATAAAACTTACCACATTTTCTTTGAGCTTTTTGGATTGGTAGAGAATCAAACAGATGTGAAATTACAGTCGCTACCAATTGAGTGGAAACGCCATTGCGGACGGCTAAAGGAAATGTTATTGGGCGTGCAATTTATCATTGAACAAGAGAAGAGCCAAGAGACCTGGCGGCGTCGTCTGCTCCTGAATCAAGAGGCTTTGTCTCGGCAATTTCTAAACGTTTCTCAGGTCATCGGGAATCTTGCCAAAGAGCTTCATACACAGCATAACTGGGAAGTCATAAAACCATCAAATCTAGCTCGCCGTCGCCGCCACTTTCTTGATGTGGGGGTCACCACATTTGCGAAGACTGGAAACGGAATGAGTGGAGATAACTATGCTTCGATAGCATTTTCATCAACCCAGCATGCTTTTATTCTAAGTGATGGAATGGGTGTAGGGGAAAATGCCTCTAAGATGAGTGCTACCGCGTTAACCCTTCTTGAGCAACTCCTCACCACAGGGTTTGAACCGGAAGGCGCTATTCAAGCACTCAACTCGATTCTCGTATTACGTTCCCCTGAAGAAAGCTTCGTAACCATTGATATGGCTATCCTAGACTTAGAATCGTCAAACATAAAGTTAGTTAAAGTAGGAGCTTCTGCCTCCTATTTAATCGGCCAGGATGGGGTGAAATCGTTTGCATCGTCTAGCCTACCAGCCGGCATCTTAAACCAGATTGATATACCTGTAATGGAAGTGGAAATGCAGAGCGGGGAAACGTTGATTTTACTGACTGATGGGGTACAAGACGTAATAAAAAATGGGTCGGATTGGATTCAAGAGTTTCTTGAAAAAACTACGATTGATAAGTCTCAGGACATCGCTGACCTTATTGGGCAGGAAGCCCGACGTTTGAGCGGGGGAGCGCTAGAGGATGATGGAATCATATTAGTTATTCGTAAGAACTATTGGAACGAGTGATACTTTTAATGGTGGATGTTGTTTACCTTGTGTCTCGGCGATAGTGTCCAACAGACACTATCGCCACTGGAGATTAATGTCTCCTTCGTCGAAAAGTGTTCCTTTTGATATAAGTTGCTTCAAGTTCACTTGTGGGTTGGTAAAATTTCACACTGAAGAAGGCTTGCAATGCCAAGAACTTATATTATACTGCTAGCAGGAAAACAGAAATATCCGTCGAATCAAACTATTATGTCTTCTAATTACCCTGCCCTTAAGTTTAAAAAACCGATTTTTTTTAAAAAACCTAAAAGAAAAAGGACTAATCCGAAAAGAAGTATTTTTTTGCTGAAAAGTATTTTTGTGGATATACTAATCACAATTGATTAGGCAGAGGGATAGACCTACCTTTTTTGATTAAACCGGGTGATAACTGAGGTGTGATAGGGTAAAGGATTCTAGTTTGGTTTTCGGGAAAAGACAGTGCACTAGTTCAGCTAAAGCTGAACATCGTCAACCCACTTATTGAAGTGGGAGTCTAAACGTGGGTAAATTTAAATAGGGGGAGATAGTAACAATGAAAAGTGACATCGAAATCGCCCAGGCGGCAGTAATGAAACCAATCCTTGAGATTGCCAAAAACCTCGAGTTGCAAGAGGATGAAATTGAGTCTTATGGCAAGTATAAGGCCAAAATTAATCTGAGTGTTTGGAATCGGTTAAAAGATAAACCAAATGGCAATCTTATCTTAGTGACAGCTATTAATCCTACCCCTGCAGGAGAAGGAAAAACGACAGTAACCGTGGGATTAGGACAAGCGCTCTCAAAAATGGGCAAGAAGGCTATGATCGCTGTACGCGAACCATCACTAGGACCTTGTTTTGGAGTAAAGGGTGGAGCCGCGGGCGGTGGTTATGCTCAATGTGTGCCTATGGAAGATATTAATCTACATTTCACTGGAGATTTCCATGCTATCACTTCTGCCCATAGTCTCTTGGCCGCAATGTTAGACAACAGTATTCAACAGGGAAACCTGCTAAATATTGATCCTCGTCAAGTCGTTTTCCGTCGCGTTGTGGATATGAATGACCGTGCTCTACGCAAAATCGTCCTAGGGTTAGGTGGCAAGATGGAAGGCGTTCCCCGCGAAGGAGGCTATGATATTACTGTAGCCTCTGAAGTAATGGCAATTCTATGTTTGGCAAGTGATCTTATGGATCTTAAAGCACGGTTTGGTAAGATTGTCGTGGCCTATACTTATGATGGTAAGCCTGTAACTGCCCATGACTTAGAAGCTGAGGGCGCAATGGCTCTTATAATGAAAGATGCGATTAAACCAAATCTCGTTCAAACTTTAGAAAACACCCCTGTGTTTATCCATGGTGGACCTTTTGCGAATATTGCTCATGGGTGTAACAGCATTATGGCAACGAAATTGGCTCTCAAACTGGCGGATTATGTTGTCACAGAGGCTGGTTTTGGAGCTGACCTTGGAGCAGAAAAATTCCTTGATCTCAAATGCCGATTCGCTGGATTTAAACCAGGGGCGATTGTCATTGTAGCGACTGTTCGGGCCTTGAAGATGAATGGTGGACTTGCGAAAGACCAACTAGGCGAAGAAGACTTGGGAGCCTTAGCACGCGGTGTGGTCAACCTTGAGAAACATATTGAAAACATGGGCAAATTCGGTGTTCAAGCTGTTGTTGCGATTAACCGCTTCCCAACGGACACAGAAGCTGAACTAGAATTCATACGCAAGAGATGTCAGGAATTAGGTGCCGACGTGGCGCTTTGTGAAGTGTTCACCAAAGGTGGAGAAGGCGGCGTTGAGCTAGCTGAAAAAGTAATTGCCTTGCTCGATAACAAAAAATCCAACTTCAAGGTTCTCTATGAACTTGATTTGTCCATTAAAGAGAAAATCGAGAAAATAGCCAAAGATATTTATGGTGCGGATGGCGTTATCTTTGATAAAACAGCTGAAGCTTCCATGAAGAAATATGTGGAAATGGGTTATGGCAATTTGCCGATCTGCATGGCTAAAACTCAGTACTCTCTCACAGATGATCAGACTCGATTAGGTCGGCCGACAGGTTTCACGATCACTGTTCGGGAACTTCGCCTTTCTGCTGGAGCTGGGTTCTTGGTAGCAGTTACAGGTGCTATTATGACTATGCCTGGATTGCCGAAACGTCCGGCAGCTATGAGAATGGATATTGATGCCGACGGAATAATTACAGGCTTGTTCTAATCCAACCAGTAAATAGGCACCTTTATCTCACAGACTTCAAAATTATGATTCTGTGGCTGAGGAATTACAGTGCAAGTTTTAAAAGGGAACATTACTACGAGGGGCCGTCTCAAAATAGAAATGAAATTTCTATGGAGAGGCGCCCCCTTTTCTTGTAAAAAAAGCAAAAAGACGTGTCCAAAGACCCCCTTCTGGTATAATTGGTTATCCTTCAAAACAAATAAACTATACTCAAAAATAATCTCGAAAAGGTGGAGTTTATCAACTCGTATTCCCACAAAACATGGAAGTTATAATATCTAAAGATGATTCGGTAAGACAGCAAGAATCCCTTAGCTCCAGCTGTGGGGAGTGTTAAGTATACCGTTGTGTTTCAATGGAGAGAATGTTAAGGTTATAAATGATGATAAGCAGCTTTAGAAATAGACTTTTAGCGGAAGGGGGTCAAAGGCATGTACGAAAAACTGCGCACACATATATTGCCTCACCAGATTCCCCTAAACGCTAAAGTTATGGTTGCAGTATCTGGAGGACCAGACTCAATAGCATTAAGTCATATCCTGTGGCGGTATTCACAAGAAAACAGTTCTAAAGGAATTTCACTGGTGTTGACGCATGTTCATCATGGAGTTCGGAAAGAATCAGATCAAGAAGTACAACTAGTTCAGGAAATAGCGGCAAAGTGGGATATCCCATGTATTATTCATCGCTTCGATGCTAAAACGTATGCTCACACCATGGGACAATCATTCCAAGAGGCTGCAAGAGAATGGCGGTACGCCCGTTGGAAAGAGGATATGGGTGTGGAGGGATGCACCCTTCTTGCAACAGCGCATCACCTCGGTGACCAAGCAGAGACCATATTATATCGATTGCTTAGAGGGAGTGGAACTGCAGGATTGGCTGGAATATATCCGACTAAGGACTCGATCATCCGTCCCCTACTGACGTTTGAGAAAGCAGATATCCTGAATTACTGTGCTCGTGAAGAGCTGCCCTATGCACTTGATCGCTCGAATGAAGAGTCAGTGTATGTTCGTAACCGGATCCGCCTAGAGTTATTGCCTAGCTTGGAGAAAGATTACAATCCTCGAATTCAGGAGGCACTTGGGCGTACAGGAGAACTTCTTCGTTGGGATGAAGAATACATAGCGCAACAAGTGGAAATAGCCTGGAAGCACTATAATCTGTCAGATTCATTAGGTACAGTTGGCTTAAAATCAGAAGTCTTTACCGAGCCAGCTGCGATTTTTTCCCGCTTGTTACGCAGAGCGGCCATGCTGGTCACGGGGGAAACCAGAGGGTTAGGGTATACCTATGTATCAAAAATTATGGGCTCAGAGGGAAAGATTGGTTGGATGCAGGATATACCAGGCATGTCGGTTAAAATTACCGACGAGGGCATTTGGTTCAATTGTAATACTGCCTCGCTAGAAGAGCATGCCATACTCGATCAAAAAATAATTAATCAAGCCTCTCCAGAAATAGCATTAGAGATGGGGCATTGGTCCGTAATTCCAAGTCTGAATTTAGAAGTCGGGTTGTTGAAGGAATGGAATCTTTCCTCGTCGAACGGGTCAATGGGAAGCCAGGAGAGCAAGGTAGCAGTTTTTAGCCGCGAGCTCTTGACCCAATACCCAGGCCAATGGTTGTGTCGTACTAGGCGTCAAGGAGACAAAATGTGGTTTCAGGGAGTGGGGCACAAATCTCTGAAAAAGATTTTTCAAGAAGATAATATCTCAGTAAAAGTTAGAAATAAGCTGCCATTGATTGCGAACGGGTCGGAAGTACTCTGGATTCCAGGTGTTCGCCAAAGTGACCTGTGTCGACCAGACCAAAATAGCGAAAGGGTCTATTGCATCCTCAAAGCAACAGGCCCGGTTCTAATTTGAATTCATTGTAAAACCCAATACTGCGTGGTATAATATGTGGAATTGCTTCATAAGAGGCGGTTTCTCATCTAGAGAGGAGGACCATATTTGAAGGTCTTTAAGAATGCTACAATTTATGTACTAATAATCCTGATGGCAATTATGTTAATAAAATGGTCAACCCCTCCCGTCACTAAAGAGATAGGACTGGATTATAACGCTTTTAAAAAAGCTGTTGTTGAGGGTCAAGTTAAGGACGTCGCAGCTGTTGTTGAAGAAGATACTATTAAGTATACCGTCACAATGAAAGATGATAAAATCCACGAAGTGGTTGGACTGGGGACAGATCCACAACTTACACAGGATCTGTATAACCAAGGTCTTCCATTAAAAGTAGAACAACCTCCGAAACCTCAGTGGTGGGTGGGATTGCTTACCACAATGTTTCCGATTCTCATTATCGTCCTACTGTTCTTCTTCTTTATGCAACAAAGCCAGGGCGGTGGCAATCGGGTGATGCAGTTTGGTAAAAGCAAAGCAAAACTTATCGGAGAAGATAAGAAAAAAGTAACCTTTGCAGATGTTGCGGGTGCGGACGAGGTGAAAGAAGAACTTCAGGAAGTCGTTGAATTCTTGAAGTTTCCTAAGAAGTTTCAGGAATTGGGAGCCAAGATTCCCACGGGGGTGCTGCTTTTCGGACCTCCTGGAACAGGCAAAACCTTACTTGCTCGTGCTGTTTCTGGAGAAGCTGGCGTGCCATTTTTCAGCATCAGTGGGTCAGATTTTGTGGAAATGTTTGTTGGGGTTGGTGCTTCACGGGTTCGAGATTTGTTTGAGCAAGCTAAGAAAAGTGCTCCTTGCATTGTATTTATCGATGAGATCGATGCGGTTGGACGGCAAAGGGGTGCTGGCTTAGGCGGTGGACATGATGAACGTGAACAAACTCTTAATCAGCTTCTTGTAGAGATGGATGGATTTAACGGCAATGATGGAGTCATAATCATTGCTGCTACAAATAGGGCGGATGTTCTTGACCCAGCGCTATTGCGCCCAGGTCGATTTGACAGGCAAGTAGTAGTGGATGTTCCAGATGTTAAAGGACGGGAAGAGATTCTTAAAGTTCATGTTAAAGGGATGCCGTTAGCCAAAGATGTCGATCTTGAGGTTCTTGCTCGACGCACCTCTGGTTTTACGGGCGCAGACCTTGCTAACTTGATTAATGAAGCGGCACTACTTTCCGCTCGTCGAAGTGAAACTACAATTAGACAGCAAGCGATGGAAGATTCCATAGAACGTGTAATCGCAGGACCTGAGAAGAAGAGTCGGGTCATAAGCCCTTTCGAAAAGAAACTCGTCTCATATCACGAAGCAGGGCATGCCTTACTCGGAGAACTGCTTGTCCATACGGATCCGTTACACAAGGTTTCGATTATTCCTCGCGGGAGGGCTGGGGGATATACGCTTCTTCTTCCGAAAGAAGATCGTAATTATATGACAAAATCTCAGCTGATGGACCAGGTGGTCATGTTACTTGGCGGTCGAGTGTCTGAGGCTTTAGTCCTTCAAGAAATTAGTACGGGTGCCTCTAATGATCTAGAGCGAGCCACGGGGATAGTTCGTAAAATGATCACTGAGTTGGGAATGTCCGAGGCTCTGGGCCCAATCACCTTTGGTCATAAGGAGGAGCAGGTCTTCCTCGGGCGAGATATTTCTCGCGACCGAAGTTATAGTGATGCTGTCGCTTATGAAATTGACAAAGAGGCGCGCAGGATTATTGATGAGTGTTACCTAAAGGCTCAAAACTTAATTAAGGAAAACATTGACAAGCTACATGCTATCGCGGAAGCATTGATGGAAAAAGAGACGTTAGATGTCACTAGTTTTGCTGCTCTCATGGCCCAATTTAATGTTAAAGTTGATGCAGGAGAAAGTGCCGAAGGTACCATAAACCTTGAAAAGACAGGAGAAGGTACAGACGGTACCATAAACCTTGAAAAGAATGGGGAAAGTACGGACGGTACCATCAATCTAGAAAAGACCATAGAAGGTTAGTACACCCGATGGATGCAGCTTACAAAGTGACAAAAACAAAGGTGTCCAACTAGGAGACACCTAGGTTTTGACTTAAAGGAGAGTTAAGGATGGAGAAAACATTTATTATGCTGAAACCGGATGCAGTTCAGCGGGGGTTGGTCGGAGAAATTATTACCTGTTTTGAGAAAAAGGGTTTCAAGCTTGCTGGAATGAAGTTAATTCAAGTAGATCGCGATTTGGCTGAAGCGCATTACGCTGAACATCGAGGCAAAGGGTTCTTTGAGCCGACAGTGGCGTACATTATGTCTTCGCCGGTCGTTGCAATGGTATGGCAAGGGAAGAATGGAGTAGCATTAGCCCGCCAACTAATGGGGTCAACCAAGCCTGTGGAGGCGAATCCAGGGTCCATACGCGGGATGTATGGGATGGATGTTAGTCGTAATATTATCCATGGTTCGGATTCAGTGACAAGTGCTGAACGTGAGATTGCACTTTATTTCAAACCTGAAGAACTCATAGACTATCCCAAATTTGGCGATGAATGGTTGAGTGAGTAAATGTCATTCCACTCCTACTTAAATCTAGTAGGACTTCTTGGAAGTGGTTAAATGAATAATAACCAAATAGGTAGTAAGTAAATAAGGGCGCCCGTAGGGGTGTCCTTTTTCCAAAATTGGTCGTATGGAGGTGGGATAATGAAATTAGATAGAAGAGAATGGTCTCTACTTGGATTCGCTTCTGTTTTACTGGGATTTCTTTTTATAATCCTGCTCAAAACTCAGGGGGTTACTGGATTACAACTGCCAACGCCGGAAACGGCTGTACCAAGTCTAATCCAAACCGAGCAAGAGAACCAACAGCTTTCGGTCGAGAATGAAAAGATACAACTTGAACTGGTGAAATATGCTGAAGGTCAAAGCGCAACGACCTTGGCCAATGAACAGCTTCAAGAGGCAAAGATGAGTGCTGGTATACTCGCCCTAACAGGTCCAGGTATCCGCATTACATTGGATGATTCTCAGCGTGCAGCTGTCGGGGAAGAAGATCCAAATAGCTACTTTATCCATGAACAATACATCCGCGAAATCTTGAACGCACTCTGGAATGGCGGAGCGGAAGCCATCGCAGTCAATGGACAGCGTGTCACGACACATACGGAGGTGTTTTGTGGAGGATCATTTATCCAAATCAATGGGACCCGCCAAATGCCCCCTTATCTGATAGAATCCATTGGAGATTCTCGCAATTTAACGTTGGCACTTAATTTTTACCTTTGGGATAGACTCGGTGAACTACAGGAGCAAAACGGAATTACCCGTAAACTAGATGTTTTGGAAAAGGTCATGATACCGGCAGGGAAATTGCGACAATATCGCTATGCCGAACCGGTTAAGGAGGGAACATGATGCAGCGTTGGAAAAGGACGTTAGCCCTACCCGTAACCTTGGTGGCGATTGCCCTAGGTTTTCTGATATCTCTTCAGGCTCAAACTCAAAAGAACGTCTCAGCTGCCGAGCAAATTAGTGCCGAACGCATGATACAAATGAAATCAGTTCTGGCGAATTCTCAGGCCCAGAATGTCCAACTTCAAGAAGCACATCTCAAGTTATTGGAGGAATTGGACGCTGCAAGAAAACGGGTAGGTACGGATCCTAACCTCCTTGCCTTGCTGTCACAATTCCAAATGCTTGACGGTACTCAAGCGGTGGAAGGCCCGGGGATAGTAATTAGCATTGATGATCGCAATAAAAAGGTCCTATTTCCTCTCAGAACGGATGAGCTTACTAAACTGATCAATACCTTGAAGCTTGCCGGTGCAGAGGCAATCAGCTTAAATGGGCAACGAATTGTCGGTACAACAGCCATCGTACTGAGTGGAAGTTCAACGATCTTGGTGAACCAAGTGCCGATAAATCGCGCGGAGGGGATTCCCTACGAATTAAGTGCAATCGGGAACCAAGATACTCTAATGGATTATTTCACTAATCTTGAGGCCACAACGCTTAAACAAAATGGCTTAACAGTGAGCATTGCTAGAAAAACAGTGCGGATCCCCTCCTACAAGGGAGCGTATATATTTAAGCAGTCAAAACCGATGATTCCGGAAGATTAATGGCAGCGAACGGCCCTCGGGCAAGATGTTTGGAGTGGGGCAATATTTTTATATCAATGTCACGTATTAACCAACTTTTAGAACATGAAGAGTATATTAAGTACATGAAAAGGATAGAAGAATTGGAAAAGGAACGCCTTTTTTGTAGGCATGGCTTTGAGCATGGCTTAAATGTTGCTCGTATTGCTTATGCATATTTGTTAGAAAAAGGGGAATTACTTCTCCCCAAAGAGAGCATTTATGCGGCTGCGTTCCTGCATGATATAGGACGTTGGGTAGAATATGAAACAGGTGATGATCACGCAGAGGCAAGCGCGCGACTGGCGCTCCCCTTACTTGAAGCGTGTCGATTTAGTTGGGATGATATTCAAGTGATTTTAAAAGGGATCCGTGAACATCGTCGGCATCCTGAGGATAATTTGTCCTTGCTAGGAACAGCCTTGGCCTTAGCAGATGATTGGGCAAGAAATTGTCGTGATTGTTCCGTTGAAGCTCTATGTTACAAGTATACCCCAGCGATGAAACAGGTCATCTATTAAGGGAGGGTAAAATTAATGCAAACGTATGGCATACGCTGGGTCACTCTAGACAATTTGGAAGAAGCTAGAATGGCTTTGACTCAAATTGGGTCTGATCCCGGAGGAATTGCTCATATGGCTGGTAAAGCTTTAGGGCGTGCGATTAAACTAGAACAAGTACCGTTATGGGTTGCCCATATCTTAAAACAAGAGATGCTATCAGTAGGCGGAGATGCGGCTGTACACAGAAATGTTATCGTCAATAAAATAGAAGCCACGGATGTGATGTTGCTTGGCACGGTACGGCAACTCGGGCAGCTGGCGAGTAAGATTTTAGCCCAACCTTTCGGGCTTAAAAAAGTAGGACATGACTTAAAACAGTTACTGGCTGCCTTGGAACCTGCGAAATCCCGCACCTTGAAATGTCGGGGTAGGGAACTAAAGCTTGGGGAGCGTACCCTTGTCATGGGAATATTGAATTTAACGCCAGATTCGTTCTCTGATGGGGGTAAGTACTATTCTATTGAAAGTGCCATCGCTCAAGCGCAACGTATGGTTAAAGAAGGCGTAGATATTCTAGACATAGGAGCTGAGTCAACGCGACCTAATCACGAGGCTGTGAGTGCGGAAGAAGAATGGCGTCGTATAGAGCCTGTCCTCAAAACACTATTAGAGCAGGTTGCGCTCCCAGTTTCAATCGATACCTATAAGGCGAGTGTCGCGGCAAAAGCACTTGAAGCGGGTGCCCACTTGATTAATGATGTCTGGGGCTTGCAAAAAGACCCAGACATGGCCCGGGTTATTGGAGAGTACCAGGTCCCTGTGATCGTAATGCATAATCAGGAAGGCACAAGCTATCATCATCTCATGGGAGATATGCTGACCTTTCTGAGGAAAAGTATTGAATTGGCAGAGGCCCATGGATTATCTGGCGATCAAATCATTGTTGACCCGGGAATTGGATTTGGAAAGACGATGGAGCAGAATCTTGAGGTTATGGCTCGCTTGGCTGAATTTAAAACACTTGGACATCCGGTCTTACTGGGAACTTCTCGCAAGTCCATGATAGGCAAAACATTGAACCTGACGGTGGATGAGCGTTTGGAAGGGACCCTGGCGACGAGTGTTCTTGGGGTTGTTGCGGGTGTAGATATAATACGCGTCCACGATGTTCAAGCAAATTGCAGGGCAGTGCAGATGGCCGATGCCATTGTGCGGGGACAGAGAGGTGCTCACTATGTTGGGGCGTGACGTTATTCATCTTCGTGGACTTGAATTTTATGCTTATCATGGGGTATTGCCAGAGGAACAAGTTTTAGGGCAGAAGTTTTTGATCGATATGGATCTTTTTTGCGATCTGAGCCAGGCAGGAGCTTCAGATCAAGTAGAGGATACTATCCACTATGGAGAGGTGTATCAAGTAATAAAGGCCTGTGTCACCGGAGATAGTCGGCACCAGCTGATAGAGCACTTGGCAGAAGATATTGCGCAACGTGTTTTGGGTCAGTTTTCCTGTACGTCTGTACGGGTTGAAGTGCATAAACCTCAGGCTCCGATTCCTGGGATTTTTAGAGATGTTTCTGTCGAGATTTGGCGGGAGGTAGGAAAGTAAGCGTGGGAGTTTTTTTAGGGCTGGGTAGTAATTTAGGAGACCGGGGAGATTATCTAAGCAGGGCGATCGCTGCCTTAGCAAGCCCCTTGATAAAGGTTCAGGCTATTTCACGTGTTTACGAAACAGAGCCTTGGGGTGTAATAGACCAACCCTTGTACTGGAATCAGGTGATCGAGGTTGAAACAGCTCTTGAGCCCTTGGAACTTCTTCATGTTTGCCAGCAGATTGAAAATCAACTTGGACGAGAACGTCTGGTACACTGGGGTTCTCGAACAATTGACATTGATCTGCTTATTTATGATAATATAATAAGCGAGACTGAAGAATTAATTTTGCCTCATCCTTATTTGGAAGAACGGGCATTTGTACTTGATCCTTTGCGAGAAATCGCGCCGGATCTGGTATTGCCCTCAGGAAGACCTATTACTGGAGTATTCGGAGAAGGAAAAGTACACCCGCTTATACAATAAGAGCGCGAAGCATCGTGTCCCTACTAAACACCTAACTACCAGACGATATCGAAAGAGTTGTACTGTTTTAGGTGACTGACCGTTTTAGGGTGATGAAAATCTTAAGACGGGACAATAACTACAAAGCTCTAATTAAATACAAAATAGTAACCGCTTGGATCAAATCGACCGAGACGGAGGGTTAGAATGAAACACCTTCACGCTCAGTGAAGGTGTTTTTTGGTAGTACCGGAACACTTTCTCTTATCAAGGAGGGACGAGATGAAATTTGGGATTATTGGAACTGGAATTGTTGGTACGGCTTTAGCCGTAAGATTAGTTGAGGCAGGGCATGAATGTATTGGGGTCCATACCCGAAGTCGTCACTCGTATGAACGGTTTTGCAGCTATTTGGAGATTGATCATCTTACGTTAGAAGAGCTTGTTGCTGCTGTTGATTTGCTGTTTATTACTACTCAAGATGGCGTGATTCGCTCGATCGCAGAGCAGTTGAGTGAAAGCGTACTCCTAAAATCGACACAAGTGTGGATTCACTGTTCTGGATCACTCCCTTCGAAGATATTACGGGTCAAAGAGAGCTTACCAGTAGGTTGCCTCTCGTTACATCCCTTGCAGGCATTTGCGAGCGTGGAGGAGGCTTTAACAATCCTTACGGGTACACATTTTGGGATCGAAGGAGATAACTTGGAATTTGGAGAGAAAATCGTTGAGGATTTAGGTGGAATTCCACATATGATCTTAGCGGACAAGAAGACACTCTATCATGCGGGTGCAGTTGTAGCCTCAAATTATTTAGTCGTTCTAGCCGCTTTAGCGGTGGAGCTTTACGCTGAAGCAGGCATTTCAGGGGAGGAAGCATTAGCTTCTTTGTTGCCGTTAATGAGAGGGACACTTTATAATTTAGAACAGGTAGGGTTACCCAAAGCTTTGACTGGACCGATTGCACGGGGAGATGTGCAAGTGATACAGGGTCACTTAGAGCACCTGCCGCCGAAACTTATTGAGATTTATCAGGGCTTAGGGTTAAAAGCGTTAGAGTTAGGAAAAAACAAGAAGGCTCAACAGGGTTTATCTTTCCCTCCTGAGGAATATAAGCGGTTGAAATATTTACTGGAAGGTGGAGAGCAACATGAAAAGGACTTCGCTAATTCCTGAACTACGTCAAATAATTGCACAGGAAAAACAACGTGGACGGGTTATTGCCCTTGTCCCTACCATGGGTTATTTGCATAGAGGGCACCTAGCATTAATTGAGCAGGCTAAACAAACGTGCGCCTACGTCGTACTCAGCATTTTTGTAAATCCCCTACAATTTGGTCCGAAAGAAGACTTATCAAGGTATCCGAGGGATTTGGAGCGAGATGTCAATTTGATCAAACACGCAGGGGTCGATGTTCTCTTTCATCCAACAGAGCAAGATATGTATCCTCACCCAATCGTCACTTATGTTGAGGTGAGTCAGTTAGATGCGGTGCTTTGTGGGGCCACCCGTCCGGGACACTTTCGAGGGGTTGCGACGGTCGTATGTAAGTTGTTTCATATTGTTCAACCCGACTTAGCGTTTTTTGGGCAGAAGGATTATCAACAATATTTGATCATCCAGCGTATGGTTAGCGATCTAAGTCTACCAATAGAGGTTTGTCCTGTACCCATTGTTCGAGAGGAAGATGGACTAGCGTTAAGCTCGCGCAATGTCTTTTTAACTTCGGAACAACGGCAAGAAGCTAAGGTATTATCCCAGAGTCTTATCGAGGCGGAAGAGTGTTTGCTAGCAGGAGAACGATCAGCACGAGAACTAGAAAAGCAGCTGCGAGAAAAGATCTCCCGCAACTGCCATGGAGTAATTGACTATGTGGAAGTTCGGGATGCAGGAGACTTGTCTGAAGTAACCATTATCGAGCGACCGGTGCTTATCGCCTTAGCCGTTAAGTTCGGATCAACGCGCTTGATTGATAACAAAGTGCTGGAGGTGATTCCCCATGTTTAGAACGATGATGAAATCTAAAATTCATAAAGCAACGGTGACTGAGGCTAATCTCCAATACGTGGGAAGTATTACGATTGACACCGCGTTGATCGAAGCAGCGGATATCTTGCCGAATGAGAAGGTCCAGGTAGTGAACAACAACAATGGAGCTAGGCTTGAAACTTATGTTATTCCCGGAGAGCGAAACTCAGGGGTGATTTGCCTAAATGGTGCTGCTGCCCGTCTTGTTCAAGTCGGGGACCAAGTCATCATAATTTCTTATGCAATTTTAACCGATGAAGCAGCCCATCAGTATAACCCTAAAGTTGTCTTTGTCAATGATCTAAATCATCCAACTAAGATAGCATCAGAAGAACTCCATGGACAAGAATCTTGACAAGGCGAGTTGCCTAATACTTGCTTCGACGAGGACAAGTTGAGGGGAAAGAGGAATTTAAATGTTACGTCATGACATCCTTCATCTCCTCGCCGCACACCCTGAAAAATATGTGTCCGGCGAGCGGATTAGCCAACAATTGAAGGTCACGAGAGCGGCAATATGGAAACAGATACAGGTTTTAAAAGAAGAAGGGTTTGAAATTGAGGGGCAGACAAGGAATGGATATTGTCTATTAAAAACTCCTTTCTCGTTAAATGAGTGGGTTTTAAAGAAAGCATTAACTACCATATCCTTGGGGAGCAAGATAACCCTTGAAGATGAGCTGGAATCCACTAACGTTTGGGCAAAAGAGCTTGCCAGGCAAGGAGGCGCCCATGGTCAAGTGGTTATAGCAAGGAGCCAGAGCTCGGGTAAAGGGCGGCTGCAGCGCCAGTGGGAATCTCCAAGGGGCGGACTTTGGATGTCGGTGGTACTTCGGCCTAATTTGTCTTTGGCGGACGCCTCAAAATTAACTCTCGCAACAAGTGTTGCGATCGTCGACGCATTTGAGGAACTTTATTCTCTTCGTATCGGGATTAAATGGCCCAATGACCTTGTTTTCGACGGTTCGAAAATCGCTGGAATTCTCGGAGAAGTTGTGGGAGAATGGAATACTGTTCAAGCCTTGATTTTGGGAATTGGGATTAATGTTAATTTTCCTCGTGAAAGATTAAGTCCTTTATTAAAGGCAACGACTCTTTTAGAAATCCTAGGGTATGAAGTAGATCTTAATGTTTTGGCGGCTGGAATTATGAAGCATTTAGAAAAACAAGTAATATGCTTAGAAAATAAGGCCTTTGAGGAGTTAAGGTCAAATTGGTTGGAAAGGGCTGTTAGTTTGGGCGAAGAAGTAAGAATTTTGCGGGGAGAACAAGTATGTCAGGGTGTTTTCAAAGGAATCTCGATCGACGGAGCTCTACTTCTTGAGACGGACGATGGAGAAAAAAGCTTTTCAGCCGGAGAAGTACAAGTGCGTTCTAAAATTGGCGAATATTTTTAAGCCATCGCATTGGTATGGTTAAACGGATTACGCTGCAACGAAAAGGTTTTTGTATACTTTAAGACTGTTATTGTAACTTGCTAGATTCTATTGTAAACTCTAATAATAAAATAAGTTTACAATAGAAGGAGGACATGTAATGAAAACTAGAAAACTAGCAATGACATCCGTAATGGCAGCCCTAATGTGTTTGGCAGGGATGTTACTTCACTGGGTTTCGCCAGGCTTAGTTCCGTTTAGTGTTTTACCGGTTCTGGTACTTATGTCAGGTATTATCCTTGGCGCCGAGTATGCGGCTATGGCCATGTTAGTGTATTTGGTATTAGGACTCTTTGGATTGCCTGTTTTCTCTTCCGCTCCATTTGGAGGAGTAGGCTACATCCTTAAGCCGACCTTTGGATTTCTTCTGGGCAATGTGGCCGCTGCGTACGTTGTTGGGCGAGTTTACCGTGAAGGTAGCCTGTGGTGGGCGATTGTTGCTGTCCTGGCTGGTCTAGGCACATTATACCTCTTCGGGTTAAGCTATATGTTTATGATCTTGCGTTGGGTGTTGGACAATCAGGCTAGTGTCTCGAGTGTTTTGATCGGTTTTGTTCCCTTTATTTTGGGAGATCTAATTAAGGCAGGAATAGCCGTCTGGGTCGGACAGGAAGTGGTTCGTCGCCGTAAAGCCGCCTGAGGGTAGCTCACTAGCCAAAAGTCCTTCGGTAATATGTCAAGACCCTAAGTGAGTCAAATTTTCAGTTATTTAATTATCAGTGGGCAAAAAAGGCAATAAAAAACCCTCTCATCCCCAAAATCATATGGGAATAAGTTACAAAAATGGAAGTTGGATTATCGCGTTTATGCTTAGCTTACATTCCCCCTATTGCCCTGTGGCATGTATATTTTGTTGCTGCGTAGCAGAGCATCAACCATACGGACGAGTTTGCGTGCAGTAAGCACGAGAGCACGGCGATGATGGTGAGTCTTACTTTCCGAGAATTTACGTTGGTAGAAGGCTTTGTACTCTGGTTCCTTTTGGCGGACTAAGTTAGCAGCCTGGATGATATAACTGCGCAAATAGGTGTTGCCGGTTCGGGTTAAGGGTGTGTCGTCGGCTGTAAAATCACCTGACTGGTGAGAACGCCAGGTTAACCCAATAAACTTTGCTAAGGCTCCTTCATTCGGAAAACGACGGATATCTCCAATCTCAGCAATAATACCAGCTGAAAGCACGGGGCCAATACCGGGAATGGTAATGAGCGTATTAGGAAAATGCCTGATTTCTGCTTCGATGGCCTTATCGATTTTCTTGACCTGTTTCTCTAAAGTGTGGATGGTTTCGATGCTCGTGGCCAGGATAAGGTTAATGGGTTGCAATAGGCTCCCACGCAGTCGATGGGCCTTGCGGGCAGCTTCCTTTAACTCTCTGACTTTGGCTTCCGGATCCTCGAAATGACTTCTTCCTTTCTCCATGAGGAAATCAATTAGTTCATCAAGCGGTCGAGCCGCAACCTCTTCTGGAGAAAAAAAGTCAAGTGTCAAGGATTCAGAAGTAGCGCCGAAAGTGTTGCTAAAAACCGCACCTTGGGCAAGCGTGCTAAACTTCAAGAACAAGTTCGTGAGAAAATAGTTCTTCTCCCTGGAGATCATCTCAATCAGATGACAACGGAAGCGAGTGAGGCGCTGTAACGGTAAGTAGCGGAAATCGATCTGAGAGCCCTCCGGGAGCCGACCGAAGCGTAAACGTTCGGCAATGACCCAGGCATCAATCCAGTCGTTCTTCGGAAGGTCTACATAAGCCTTCTTGAAATTAGCCACCACCTTGGGGTTAAAGGAATAAATTTGGGGCTGTAAAGGTGCTAAGCAATGGTCTTCCGCTAAGAACATTTGTAACGGCCAACTATACACGGAAGTGGCTTCTAAACCAATAACCAGCCGATCCTCTTTCTCTTTAGCACAGGCTTCAGTGAGATATCGGGCAATTTGCTCACAACCAGGCTTATCATTCAAAGCCCGCAGCCTTTTAACCGGTTCATCACCTCGCTCGTCGATTACTCGCACTTTAAAATCATTGGAACTCACATCAATACCGACAAATAAACTCATAGTAAAATCACCTCACTTTCCGAGTTGAAGAATTAGTAAGATTAACGTTGGGACCAGGCACCACAACAGGTCAACAACCTCGCCGAATCAGCACTTGTCTTAAAAGGACCTTGGATCCAGCCGATCTGCTACCATCGGAGGGGTTCCCTTTAAACTGTGCAACCTTCGAGTTAAAAGTTCAAATTGTGGGCTGGCAGTCAGACTTTAAAAGAGGTCAAAGCCTCAAGGAGCGGAAGGCCTTGCCAGAACGAACCTCACGGTACCATTTTGCCTGAAATCCCAACAAATTTAAATACTTTTTTGTTGTCAAAGAACGACTTGAGGAATCTCAGGTATTCCTCATCCTGAGCCTGTGGACAGTGCCAGCCTATGGAAAAGCCCTTTTGGGTCTGTCTTAAAAGAGCTTTCCCAACAGGCTTTGGACAAGTCGAATTTGAAGTATGCATTAGGGTTGACTTGTCCACACTGCCCACAGGCACGACGGCTGCATGGGGTATGCGTTATCCTGCGCGCATCTTGTTGATATTGACCAGACAAACTGAATTTCCAGTTTTCCATGGTCAATTAAATACCCCACATTCCATTAGTTTTTTGGACTCGTGGGGTAGGAACTAAATTAATTATACGAGGAGCGTTATTATGATTCTTGTATTTGATGTGGGTAATACAAACATCGTGTTGGGGGTATATGATGAAAGGATACTGACTCATCATTGGAGGGTATCTACTGATAAATCCCGGACAAGGGATGAATATGCGGTCGTTATCAAAAATTTATTTGATTTTAGCGGTTTAACCTTTCCAGAGATTGGGGCGGTCGTTATTTCCTCGGTTGTACCTCCAGTGAACCCAACCTTGGAAGCCCTTGCCCGAAAATACTTTGGCGTTGAACCACTAGTTGTGGGCCCAGGTGTTAAAACGGGGATGCCTATAATAATTGACAACCCTAGGGAGGTTGGGGCTGACCGCATTGTGAATGCCGTCGCGGCATATAATAAATACGGAGGACCACTTATCATTGTAGATTCTGGAACGGCGACAACGTTTTGTGTAGTCTCAAAACGAGGAGAATACTTAGGCGGGGCGATTGCTCCTGGAATTGGAATCTCGACAGACGCACTGTTTCAGAGGGCTTCAAAGTTACCCCGCGTTGAAATGGTTAAGCCTACATCCGTTATTGCTAGAAATACTGTAGCTGCAATACAGTCCGGAATCTACTATGGCTTCATTGGGCAAGTAGATGGGATTGTTAATCGTATGAAAGCAGAAATGGGACCAGAGACTAAAGTGATTGCAACCGGTGGATTAGCCGAAATGATCTCCCAAGAATCCGACACGATTGAAACGGTAGATCAATTTTTGACCCTTGAAGGACTTTTATTAATTTATGAGCGTAATAGGAAATAGTAAGTGAACTCGTTCAGCTAAAGTTGAACATCGAAACTTCACAATGCCTAGGGTACCACTCCCATTTGTAAAAGTGGGAGATCGAAAAAAGAGGAATAAAATTATGAAGTTAGGACAATATGAACTTGGAGTTCCAGTATTTTTAGCGCCTTTGGCCGGAGTGACGGACAAAGCATTTCGTGAAACGGTATGTTCTGTGGGTGGAGAGTATGTCTGGACTGAAATGATTAGTGATAAAGCGTTGACTTATCAAAACTCTAAAACCTTGAGTATGCTAGATTTGCGTGGGGAAGCAGAACCTAGGATCGTACAACTTTTTGGGACAGATCCTGAGACAATGGCTCGTGCAGCTCTATTGGCCATAGATTGTAGCGCCAACGTCATCGATATTAATATGGGATGCCCCGCGCAAAAGATCGTCAAGAATGGAGAAGGGTCGGCACTACTAAAGGATATCCCTCGCGCGCAAGCGATTGCTTCAGCTGTTGTGCGTGCAGTGAATGTACCGGTAACGGTTAAAATGCGCCTTGGATGGAACGACGATGAAATTGTGGCTATTGAACTAGCGAAAGCGCTCGAGTCTGTTGGCGTCCAAATGCTTACGGTGCATGCGAGAACCCGGGAACAATTTTACTCAGGGCATGCCGACTGGGAATGGATTCGACGAGTGAAAGAAGAAGTCGGTATTCCGGTCATTGGGAACGGGGATGTTTTCTTTCCTGAGGATGCCGACAAGTTAATCCAGCAAACGGGCTGTGACGGAGTCATGATCGGACGTGGTGCTCTCGGGAATCCCTGGCTCATTCCACGTACTCAACATTTTATTAACTATGGGATTTTATTGTCCGAACCACTTATCGAAGAACGTCTAAACGTTGCTTTGCAGCATTTCGACCGCATATTGCGTTATAAGGGTGAGCGAATCGGTCTTAATGAAATGCGAAAACACGCAGTGTGGTATATCAAAGGGATTAGGAAGGCAGCCCAACTTCGAGACGAGATCATGCAAACCAGATCGCCTGAAGATATGCGATATATTCTCAGTCGAATTTTACAAAGCATAGAATAGTAAATGTCGAAAAAATAGATAATTTGAAAATATTAGTCGTTAAGAAGAAGTGCAGCATCCTTGACAATAATTTGCAAGGTCCTTATAATAACGAGTAATGTAATTGAGGAATCTTTAAAGAGTTCCTAGATTTAAAATGAGTACGCAGACAAGGCTTTGAGAGAAGTGCGCTGTATCATAAAACGCGCAATGCGTAGGACGAGAAAAGGGAGCGAGAAAAATATGGCTGAAAAAGAAGTCATTCTGACTTTAGAAGGTCTCAAAAAACTTGAAGAAGAATTAGAGCTATCTAAAACAGTGAAGCGGCGGGAAGTAGCCGGACGTATTAAGCAGGCCATTGACTTTGGAGATATTAGCGAAAACTCAGAGTACGATGATGCCAAGAACGATCAGGCCTTTATTGAAGGACGGATTATAACTCTCGAAAAAATGCTCAGGAATGCACGAGTTATTGATGAAGTGGAAGGAACAGATATCGTTGCATTAGGTGCAAAAGTGCGTCTGAAAGACATGGACTTTGGCGATGAAGAAGAGTATTTCATCGTTGGTTCGGCAGAGGCGGATCCAGGTACCAATAAGATTTCCAATGAGTCACCCGTTGGAAAAGCTGTTCTGGGACAGCCCAAAGGTGCTATTGTTGAGGTTAATGTCCCTGCAGGGATATTACACTATCAAATTCTAAATATTAAGTAATTTTTAAGTATAGCACTACTCATAAGTACATGATGAAATACGGTGAGAAAATAAGATTGATTGGAGTGCAGTATTTCTGGAATGCAGGAAGCTGCACTTAGTTTTTATTCTTCTTGTTTAGTAACATACAAGTTTGGTAAAATTGATAGATAAGAATTAATAATGGAGGAGTTAAGAATGGATAATACTAACGATCTCTGGAGAATTCGGTTAGAGAAGCTTGAGTTGCTTCGCCAAACCGATGTTGAGCCCTATGCTGATCGCTATGTACGTACTCATAAAACATCTGATATTTTGGAGCACTTCGAAGAGTTAGAGGGTCAGGAGGTTAGTGTTGCAGGTCGGATCATGAGCAAGCGTGATCAGGGAAAAGTCATTTTTATGCACATTCAAGATTTTAGTGGACGTATCCAAGCCTATATCCGAGTCGATGAATTAGGTCAGACTATGTTTGATTTAATCACAAAATTTGACGTTGGCGATATCGTTGGAGTTGAAGGAGTAGTCTTCCGTACAAAAAGAGGAGAAATATCCATTCATACTCGTAATGTAAAAATGCTTTCCAAGGCAATGCGCCCACTTCCTGAAAAGTTTCATGGCCTGACGAATGTGGAAACACGCTATCGACAAAGATACTTAGACTTGGTTATGAATCCAGATGTACGAAAGGTTTTTGTGACTCGGAGTAAAATCATACGGGTTATGAGAGAGTTTTTAGAGGAGCGGGAGTTTATTGAAGTAGAGACCCCTACGCTTCATACAGTTCCAGGTGGAGCCGCAGCACGTCCCTTCAGCACGCATCACAACGCTCTTGATATCGATCTCTATTTGAGGATAGCCCTCGAACTTCCTTTAAAACGTCTTATTGTCGGTGGATTTGAGAAGGTATTCGAAATCGGCCGGAATTTCCGTAACGAAGGAATATCAATCAAGCATAATCCTGAATTTACAATGATGGAGCTCTATCAAGCGTACGCTAATTATGAAGATATTATGGAACTAACTGAAGAAATGATTGCTCATATTGTACATAAAGTACACGGCACATTGGAGATTTCTTACCAGGGGGAAATCCTTCAGTTTCAAACTCCGTGGCGTCGTCTTCCGATGTTAGACGGAATATTAGAGTATTCTGGAGTAGACTTCCGGAGTATTGAAACGGACGAACTGGCACGAAAGATTGCACAAGAAAAAGGCCTTCATGTCGAAAAAGATGCATCTCGTGGTAAAATTATTAATGAGTTCTTTGAAGAGTTCGTTGAACCTAATTTGATTCAACCAACATTTATTACCGGACACCCTGTTGAAATATCGCCATTAGCTAAACGTAATGCAATTCAACCCGAATATACGGATCGGTTTGAAGCGTTTATGTTTGGACGGGAGCTTGCTAATGCATTTTCTGAGTTAAACGATCCTATTGATCAAAGGCAGCGTTTTGAGGCACAGGCCGCTGAACGGGCCAAAGGGGATGATGAAGCTCATTTAATGGATGAAGACTTTGTACAGGCCTTAGAATATGGGCTGCCGCCCACTGGTGGATTAGGAATTGGTATTGACCGTTTGGTTATGTTCTTAACGGATTCTGCATCGATACGAGACGTAATACTTTTTCCGACGATGCGCCCTAGAGATGAAAACGTTCAAGACGAAGATGAGGACGATGATTAAGATTAAGATTAAGAAAAAAGAGGTAAAGGGGTAAAATAGTAGATCGTAAGAAGACTGAAGGATTCAAGGCTGGCTCATACAGAGCCAGCCTTTGTTTACGAGGCAGAAAGAGTAATAATATTTTATTTATACGTAATAGATGATTAATGGAGAATAAATGATTAAAGTCAGCATAAAACTAGTATAGTTGCAATAGTAATGGTTGAATTGAACCCCATAGTCGTGGTATAGTGGATACTGTTCGTTCAGCATAATAGTTGATATTGAACGGAGCAATTATCTGAGCGCAAACTAAGGGAACTTGGATAAAATTGGTATTGACAACGTAAGTTTAAAATGCTAAGATGTTGCTCTGACCTAATGGGTCATGGTCTTTGGTCACCTCCCGCCATCCATGGCTCCGGTGACACCCAGACCATCCATGGTCTTTGAAAACTAAACAACAAGGACAGCCAATGAGAGAAACTCTTAACGGAGTTTCAAAAAAACAATGAGCGAATCATCTTCTT
>CAKMJS010000054.1 GCA_927405585.1 uncultured Desulfosporosinus sp. | reverse complement strand
GCACCACCCTTTGCTACTGCTATTGATGTACTTATCCATGCGGCAACAACGTTAGAAAATATACGTCTTGGAGTCGCGCAGGGAATCACAGCAGAAGAGGTCATAAATCGCTTGCAAGCAGGGGAGAAACTATGTCTTCTTGATGTACGCGAACCTGATGAAGTAGTTGCAAATCCATTATCCATCGAGGGAACTATCACCATTGCGTTAGGCGAACTACGGGAACGTTGGAAAGAGGTCCCAGACGATTCTTTAGTCGTTACTGTATGTGGATTAGGTATTAGAGGCTATGACGCAGCTTGCATCCTTGAAGGAAAAGGGACGAACCAAGTTGCTTTTCTTCAAGGGGGACTTTCAGTCGCTAATGCATACTTTGATCAAATGTAGTATAATATAATTTGTTCAAACTATTTTCTTATCGTGCAATCAGGATTATATATTGTACGAATAGTACACAAGGTGTTAAATTAAGAACATGAACTAGTGTGAATTTACACAAGAGGGGTTTTTACTGAGTAGTCCATTGAAAAATTCATTTTTTCTCTTTATAAGGTTAAGGAGGTGTTATTTTGTTTATTGTTTCAATTGACGAAGATCAGTGTTCAGGATGCAACGAATGTACTGAGAGTTGTCCAGCTCACCTGCTTAGCTTCGTTGAGGACAAGGCTCAAGTAACTGGTGATGAATCAGAGTGCATGGGCTGCGAAAGTTGCACATCAGTTTGCCCAACAGGTGCCATCAGCATTGCTGAAATGTAAGAAACCCCATAAACTTGAAGACGGAGGGTGTGCCATGACAGAGAAAAAGACTCCTTTACTAGATGAACTAGAAAAAGGAAAATGGCCCAGTTTTGTAACTGAAATTAAACGAGCTGCAGTGAAAAATGCAGCTTCAGCTGAGTTGCTCCAAGTCTTAGAAAAATCCTATGAGCAACGCAGAGGACACTGGAAACACGGTGGAATTGTCGGAGTTAGGGGATACGGCGGCGGTGTAATCGGTCGTTATGTCGATGAGCCTCAAAATTTTCCAAATCTTGCTGAGTTCCATACCATTCGTCTACTTCAACCATCGGGTTGGTTTTACAACACGAAGGCTCTTCGAACTGTTTGTGACATTTGGGAGAAGCACGGAAGTGGTTTGACCAACATGCATGGTTCCACTGGAGATATTATTCTCCTAGGCTGTAAAACTGAGAGTATTCAGCCTATCTTTGATGAGTTTAGCGAGGCGGGATTTGACTTAGGCGGATCTGGATCTTGCTTGAGAACGCCAAACTGCTGCGTCGGACCAGGACGGTGTGAGCATGCTTGTTATGACACCCTTGAGGCATGTTACAATATCACTAATGAATTTATGGACGAGCTTCATCGTCCAATGTGGCCATACAAGAGCAAGATTAAGTTCTCTGGTTGCGCCAATGACTGCACTTCGTCAATTGCTCGTGCTGACTGTTCTGTAATCGGAACTTGGCGCGATACTTTAATCATTGATCAAGATGCCGTGAAAGAATATGTTGCAGACAAATTCCCTATTCAAGTTGCTGTTTGTGACAAATGTCCAACACGATGCCTTAAATACAATAAAGAGACTCAAGAACTCTCCATCGTTGGAGAAGATTGCACGCGTTGTATGCATTGTATCAATCTGATGCCAAAAGCTATCCAACCAGGCAAAGAAAAAGGCGCTACAATTCTTATTGGTGGAAAATCCACGATTGTGCAGTCTGCATTCATGTCTTGGGTTATTGTACCTTTCATGAAAATGGAAACTGAAGATGATTTCGAGCCATTCAAAGATCTCATGCGTCGTATTTGGGAGTGGTGGGATGAAAACGGTAAATCACGCGAGCGGATCGGTGAAACGATTTACCGCTTAGGAATGACCAAATTCCTCAAAGGAATTGAAGTCGATCCTGTACCGCAAATGGTCTTCCGCCCACGTGCTAACCCATATGTGTTCTGGAACCAAGATGATCTTGACAGTTCTGGAACGGCTCTTGATGGATCGAAGCTCTAAATATTTAATAATAAGTAGCTAACGAGAGGTGGATAATGATGGCAAAACTAGATCAAGGACCTCCACATTATAAAAAAATGCTTCCTCCAGTTATTTTGGAAAACTACGGCAAATGGAAATACCACGAGATTCCCAGTCCAGGCGTACTCAAACATGTAGGCGAAAGTGGAGTACTGTACAGTGTCCGTGTTGGTTCCCCACGTTTGGTTAGTATTGATTTTGTCCGTGATTTATGTGTAGTGGCTGACGAATTTTGTGATGGATTCCTTCGCTTCACCACGCGTAATAACGTTGAATTCTTGGTCTCGGATGAGGCTAAACTCCAACCCCTACTTGATTCTTTAGAGGCTAAGGGATATTGTGTCGGTGGAACTGGCGCATCCATTAGTAATATTGTACACACTCAAGGATGGGTACACTGTCATACTCCAGCAACCGATGCTTCTGGCGTTGTGAAAGCTGTTATGGATGACTTGTATGAGTATTTTAATACTATGCAGCTCCCTGCAAAGTTGAAAATGGGCTTAGCATGTTGCTTAAATATGTGTGGAGCCGCTCACTGCAGTGACATTGCTATTGTCGGTGTTCATAGAACGCCTCCTCGTATTAACCACGATATGATTCGAAAAGGTACTGAGATTCCAAGTCTCGTAGCTAGCTGTCCAACTGGAGCTATTCGTCCAGATCCAAAGAACAAGAGCGTTATCGTCAATAATGATAAATGTATGTATTGCGGTAACTGCTATACCATGTCCGCAGCAATGGAAATTCTAGATCCTAAGAACGATGGGATTGCGATTCTTATTGGTGGTAAAACTTCAAATGCCCGTTCAGCGCCTAGTTTCTCCCGTATGGTAATTCCATTCCTGCCAAACACCGCTCCTCGTTGGCCTGAAACGACTGAAGCAATTCGCAAGATCTTAGAACTTTGGATTGCTAATGCTCATAAAGGTGAACGGGTTGGAGAATGGGTTGAGAGGATTGGTTGGGAAAGATTCTTCAGTCTGGCTGAGCTACCATTCTCAGATATGTTGATTGATGATTACATCTTCTCCAGAGAAACCTTCCGTACCTCTGCAGCATTTAAGTACTAATTTGAGTTCGATTAAAAATTAGAAAGCTGGTATTTCAATGCAAAAAGGACCTGCTGATCCCGCTATTAAAGCCAAAATTCTTGAATATCTTGCTAAAGTGCAAAAAGCTAAAAGTAGAGATGTTGCCGTAGCAATTGGTGAGAAAAAGGGCGATGTTGATAATGCAGTTAAAGAACTTACTGCAGAGGATCTTGTAGAATACCTCTACATTACAACAACCTTTATCTGCCTAAAGGGTAAAGTACAAACACCACAGTAAATATTCAGGGAAATTCTTAATGACTAACAATCAAGAATTTTTCTATTAACCTTGATTGACCATCCTAACGGCCCTACGCCCCTGTTTCTGCTGATTCATATAATCTAGCATGTTAGGGAATGGGCTCAGGATGGTCAATTTTTTACGCATAGTAATAACCCGTAGTGAGAGTGCGATAATATGGATCTGATTAACCGATAGATTCGCTTAAATCCTGAAATAAACTCCAAGAAAGGTGTTGTGGGATGTTGCACAGGACAGCTATGAATGAAGGACAGAGTAATACGAATGTCCCTCGCTTGATAATTGGAGCACCTCAGGGGCGAAGCGGAAAAACTACCTTTACCTTGGGATTGCTAAGAGCTTTTGCAAGGCAAGGGATGATAGTTCAACCCTTTAAAAAGGGTCCGGATTATATTGACGCTAGTTGGCATACAGCCGCAGCAGGAAATACTTGTCGCAATTTGGATTCTTTTTTTATGGGAAAACAAGAGATTTGTAGTTCGGTATCTCAACAATCATTTGGTAAAGCTATCACGATCATTGAAGGCGCGATGGGATTATATGATGGTCTAGACTTGCAAGGCAGCAGTTCAACTGCCGAAATCGCTAAAGTAACTCGTACCCCAGTGCTTTTAGTTGTGGATGCAACGCGAATGACTCGGAGTATTGCTGCTATGGTAATGGGCTACCAACATTTCGACCCAGAAGTTCATATTGTAGGGGTCGTTCTGAATAAAGTGGCACGAGCCCGTCACGAAAAAATGGCGCGAGAAGCTATTGAAGAGTTTTGCAAAATCCCGGTAGTGGGAGCAATTCCCAAAGACGTTAATTTAACTATACCTGATCGACACCTTGGGCTCGTTACTAATGTAGAAATGCACGAAACTAACAAGTTAATTGAGTATTTGGCGGATATCATTTGTGAACATGTTGATTTAGACCAGGTTCTAGCTTTGGCTCAAAGAGCACCGAGGCTGCCTCAGTACGAAGATATTGCCGAGCAAAATGCTTTCAAATATCCTAAGAAAACTAGGAGTATTACACCAAAAATTGGATTTATTAAAGACGCATCTTTTAGCTTTTATTATCCTGAAAATTTAGAAGCCCTTAGAAATATGGGGGCTGATATAGTCCCTATTAACGCCCTTGTAGATAACCAACTCCCTGAAGACCTAGACGGCCTATATATAGGAGGGGGTTTCCCGGAGGTCTTCGCTGCCGAATTAGAAGATAATAGAGCCTTACGCATGGAAATTAGACGGGCTGGAGAAAACGGCCTCCCGATATACGCTGAGTGTGGAGGGCTAATGTATCTGGGTCGCTCAATTATAACTCCATCTCAGAACTTTGAGATGGTTGGCTTACTACCACTAGATACTCAAATGGAAAGTAAGCCTCAAGGACATGGCTATACAATTATGGAAGCCAATTCTGACCAGAATTGGTTCGATGATAAATCCGTAATTAAGGGCCATGAATTTCATAATTCACGTGTGATTAACTTAGCTCCCTACGTCAAGTTTGGGTTAAAGGTCAAACGAGGGTATGGAATCGATGGGCAACATGATGGAATTTGCTATAAAAATGTATTTGCATCATATAATCATATTCACGCCCTGGGTTGTCCTAGATGGGCGGAACATATGGTGAAGTTGGCAACGGGTTATAAACAGACGAAGTGGACATTGGATGAGAGAGTAGCCGAACAGTGAATAATAATTACAAATAGCCGTCTGCCGTGAAGGCTAAAATCTTTTTTCTTATAAATATTAAAAATTAAATAAACTTTTCTGGCTAAATACTTACACTGATGGTATTATAAAGTTATTCAATGACAAACTGACTAATTGCATATGTGAAGGAAATTGCAATCCACAATAAAATGTTACTTTTTATCTCAATTATCAAAAGAATTATTTTCACGGACAAATAAGCACAATTGAGGGTATATATGTGATCTAGGAAGGATGATATCATCAATGGAACAACACCTTCTTGTATTCAAAGATGTAGCAGAAACAAAAAACATTACTTTATCAGCTAAGAAGCTACACATGAGTCAACCTAGCATTAGTCTTCAGATTCAGAATCTTGAAAACCAGTATGGTGCTCGCTTTTTTGACCGAACTAATAAAGGGGTTACTCTCACTAAAGAAGGCGAAATTTTCTATGCTCATGTACGGAGTGTCTTGGACATTTTAGCAAGTGCCAAGGAACAAATTAATGCTTTAGCAAAAGGTCAGAGAGGACTAATCTATCTGGGAGCAACCTTAACGATTGGAGAGTATATTCTTCCGAATATTCTTGCTTTTCTATATAAGACACACCCGGACGTTGACTTCAAAGTAAAAATCGCGAACACTGAGTCAATATCGCAAGATGTTTTAGAGAAGAAAATTCATATTGGCTTGATTGAGGGTCCTGTTCCCCGGCATAAGGATCTTAATGTAGAAAAATTTTGGGAAGACGAGTTAGTAGTAGTGCTTCCCTATTCTCATACGTGGGCATCAAGAAAAAGCATCACCCTAGCAGAACTCCCACATGAACGTTTAGTGACCCGAGAGGAAGGTTCAGGAACGCGTAAGGTGATGGAAATGGCTCTTAAAGAGCGGGGGCTTGACCCAGAACACTTGAATATAACAATGGAATTGGGAAGTACTCATGCCATTAAAAAAGTCGTCTCAGCGGGACTTGGAATTACCATTATCTCAGCATTGACAGTCAGTCGGGAAGACGACTTAAAACTATTTAAGACTTTGAAAATACAAGATGCTCCTATTTACAGACCGCTCAGTATTCTCACCAATGCCCAAACTAATCAGACCAAGGATGAACGTCTCTTAATTAACCTGCTACATGACCATAAATTACTATCCGATGTTTTAAGTAAGGAATTTGGTGAATTAGAGGATCTCTTGTAAGTTTCTTTGTACTCAGACTGCAGGGAGTAATAGGAAAGGACGAGCACAAAAGAATGAAAAATGACTGCCGGATTGGACTCGTTCAGATGGAATCCATGGTTGGACAGACTGAATTAAATTTCCAAAAAATTATATATTTGGCTGAAGCTGCTCATAAGCAACAGATATCTCTATTATGCTTTCCTGAATGCGCCTTAAATGGGTATTCACCACAAAACGCTTCGGAAATTGGAGAAACACTTGATAGTTCATGGATTCGTCAATTAAAAGAGTGCACGGGGGACTTAGGGATAACACTCCTAGTTGGTATGGTTGAGCATAGCACAGACCTGTCAAAACCGTATATATCCCATGCTATTTTATCCCCTGGAGAGGAACCTTCGATATATCGTAAAGTGCATTTAGGCAGAAGTGAATTAGACTATTTTACTTCAGGTGACACTTTCCCGATTTTTTCTGCTCATGGAACAACGTTTGCTGTGGGAGTCTGTTGGGATTGGCATTTTCCAGAAACGGCAGCGATCTATTCACTTAAAGGCGCTGAGGTATTATTTGCTCCCCATGCATCTCCGATGATCGCCGGTGATCGAAAAGAGATTTGGTTACGTTATCTCGGAGCGAGAGCCTATGATAATTCCGTGTACCTCGGAGCGTGTAATCTAATCGGAAGTAACGGAAAAGGAAAGAAATTTAGTGGTGGATCCTTAGTCATTGGCCCGAAAGGGGAAGTATGTAGTCAATCTAATCTAAATGAAGAGGGAATACTATCAGCTAACCTTTCAGCTGATCGGATTAATCTTATCCGGAGCCCTGAACGGGCTTCCATGAGAGATAGTTTTTTTCTGGCTGATCGACGTAAGGAACTTTATCATGAACTGATAGAACTTGACATTTCGTCTCGAGTGAAGGCCTCTCAGGAGTAATACAACGGTTAATTATCATTTATTTTTTACCCCCTTCAAACGGAGAGGGGTTTTTCTGTAGGAATTGGAGATGGAAAATTATGTCGGCAAAGACAGTCTATCATTCAAATCGTCCAGTAAATCGTCCAAAGTTTCGAATATTCTTAGGAAAACTATTCTTTACCTCTCGCCGATATATTCAATGGTTCTTTAACAGATCAATTAAATATGCAGTTATGATTCAGACCGTTGAGCTTCCACATTTAGCTGCTCGACATAGCACTCCTTTGTATCGAAAGCTTCGTAACGTTGACAATTGGCTCCAAGATAATAAGGTGATTAACTTGAGTTTGGCTGCTGAAGCAGTTAATGGAGTGATTCTCAAACCCGGAGAGTCTTTTTCTTTTTGGCGGTTGATCGGAAAACCTACAAAAGCAAAAGGTTTTAAGGAGGGGATGGTCCTTTCAAACGGATCGTTTATTCCAGGGGTGGGAGGTGGGCTCTGTCAACTCTCTAATCTGATTTATTGGATGGCGTTACACACACCCTTAACCGTCACAGAACGCTGGAGACATACACATGATGTATTTCCCGATGCCGACCGTACTCAGCCTTTTGGGAGTGGTGCTACCGTTGTCTACAATTACATCGACCTTCAAATCAAGAATGATACAGCACAGAATTATCAACTGTTGATATGGGTTGATAGTGCAGAACTATGTGGCGAACTGAGATGTGACCTGCCATCTACACAGAAATATGAAGTGTATGAAAGTGACCATATAATAGTACAGGAATGGTGGGGAGGATACTTGCGCCATAATATTCTTAGGCGTAAGATCCTTGACCTTGACCAGGCACTTATTGGCGATGAATTTATTACTGAGAACCACGCCATAATGATGTATGAGCCGTTATTGACAGGAAGCGTGAGTTCGGGTGAGTAAAAATTTGTAATAAAAAAAACCTTCCAAGGCAATATGCCTTGGAAGGTTTTACTATGAGCAGCAGTTTACCAATTGCTACGTGCGCGAGGTTGGTAGCAATCACGGCAATATACTGGTTTATCACCAGAAGGTTGGAAAGGTACTGTGGTTTCCTTTCCACAAGTAGCGCAAATGGCAGGGAACATTTCACGTGGTTGACGGGAATATCCGCCACCACCGCCGCTATTTCTAGTTTGTTCTTTTCTAGCAGCGCGACATTCTGGGCAACGTCCAGGCTCATTGGTAAAACCTTTTTCGGCATAGAACTCTTGTTCAGATGCAGTAAATTCAAACTCACGACCACAATCTTTACAACCTAAAACTTTGTCGTTAAACATTTAAAAACCTCCGCAATTTTATTACCCGCTACATGGGAAGTTCAGAAAAATCTTCCCATAGCCTAAGCAATCGAGAAGGTCTGTTCATATCCACAAGTACTTACGAGTTTGTTTCAGTATATCTAATAAACCACTATATGTCAAATGTCAATAGGGATTTATATCTAATTTATGCCAAATTACACACCAAAATATGTAAATAAAAAGAAATAATTTTAAGAGTAACTGTAATATCTTGGGTTTTAGGTTGTTGGATTCTATAACATTTGGAAGATAGAAATACTACTCGACAGTTATAAATAAAGTACGGATATAACGCATAATAATAAGCAGACAGTTATTCGCAAGAATAAGGAGAGATGGAGGAAAACCAATTGAATCATCTCAATATAGCGACGATACCAGAGCGTATCCAGGGTATGCAGAAACTTGAGGCATTATTCAAACAGAACGGATATCTGATATGCCAGTCTTCTGGTGATAGGATATATGACTTGAAGGAGATCGTTGTGATCTTTATCCCCCTCAGTCCAGAGCGTGATCAAGTCATGGCGGTTCATAGCGAGCATGCCCCAGTTTTTTTACAGAGCTGTCTTTTGACACTTCAGTAGTTATAGTATAGGATAAATATGGAGAACGGACTTAGAGGTAAACTTGTAAATTAAGTTACAAAATAAATCAGATAGGGCCACTCTGGCCCTATCTGATTTATTTTTTACCATAAACTATAACCCTGATAACAATTCGTTAATTAAAATTTAAATCAATCTTTATTTTGAAAAGTGCTTAAAGATAGGACTAAGACTAGGACTATTACGCCTTCTATTGTGACTATAGCCTTATATTTGTTATAACGACTTCGGTCTATAATGAATTAATAAAGCACACTGGGTTACCAGAAAAAGAAGGAGGGTATTTATATGAAAGCAAAGCTTAAGGGACTTCTTGTGGATGAAGAAGGGCAAGGCATGGTCGAGTATGGATTGATTATCGCTCTAGTAGCTGTCATTGCAATAGTAACGCTTGTAACAGTTGGTGATGAGCTTGCATTATTATTTACGAGTATAGCAGGAAAAATATAAGATTATCAGAAGTGCTATTAAAATGAAAAATTTCATAATCAAGTAAAGAACCCTACTGACCGCAGTAGGGTTCTTTACTCAAAGGGGGAACCGTTATGGGAGTGACTGAGGTTGCTTTGGGATTGACAATAGGCGTTGCTGCATTCACAGATTGGCGCGAGAATAAAATTTATAATAAATTGCTCGTCCCTGCCTTTTTCACCGCACTCTTGATTCATACGTTGCAAGGTGGAATCTCTGGGTTCACAAGCAGTCTTTTGGGTGCGACTATAGGTTTTGCATTACTCCTTTTACCTTATTTCATGGGGGGGATGGGTGCAGGGGATGTTAAGTTACTAGCGGTGATAGGAGCTTTTGGAGGTGCTTCCTTTGTATTGGCCAGTTTTCTATATGGAGCTGTCATTGGTGGTCTCATCTCAGCCATACTGCTTGCTCGTCGTAAAACTCTGGGAAATACTCTGAAGCACTTCTTGCTCTTTTTCCCATTGCTAAAAAAAACACAGAGTTTTAGTGGTGCCATAAACGACGCTCGCAAAGATAAATTTCCCTACGGAATCGCAATTGTCTTAGGGACACTGATTGCTTTGTTTATACCTTTAGGAGGGGGAGGTACATGAGGTCCATAATTCGCAGACTCCGGAAAGGTGAACATGGTCAAGCTTTAGTGGAAATGGCGCTAGTCTTACCTCTTTTCTTATTGTTGCTTTTTGGTGTGATGGAGATGGGGCGTATAGGTTATGCTTATGTATCTGTTAACAATGCGGCTAGAGAGGGGGGGCGAGTTGCAACTATAGGAGGATCAGACGACGATATTAGAAACTCTATCAATAATGCAACAACTTCTCTCGATCTGGCGAATCTTTCGATCAACATTACACCGACTCAAGCGCTACGGATATCTGGTCAAGGGGTGACGGTTCAAGTCAGTTATCCAGTTCAATTAATTATACCTCTCATCAGCAATGTAATACCCAATCCGGTAGTCGTGAGTGCAAACATCACTATGCGCTTAGAATAAAAAAGTTCTAGAGTCCAGCTGAAAGACGGAGGGATGGTCATGGTTCAGATAAAATTAAATCATTCTCAAGAACGAGGGAGTGTTGTAGTACTCGTTGTTCTGTCATTAACAGTCCTGCTTGGTTTCTGTGCAATCGTAACAGATGTCGGTCTATTGTATGCCCAAAAAGCCCATCTTCAGAATTCAGTAGATGCAGCAGCCCTAGCTGGCGTGCAGGAACTTCCAACCGATCGCAGCAAAGCAGAGGAAAAAGCCATTGATTATGCCACCCGAAATGGTTTGCCTGCGGTTACAGTTTCCTTCGAGGCGAATAACGCCATAATTATTGTACAAGCAACCCAACAAGCGCCCACCTACTTCGCAAGAATTTTTGGGATTACTGAGGAACAGATTTCAGTTTCTGCCAAGGCTATGATGGTTCCACCGGATGGAATGTCTGGAGCCGTTCCGCTTAGCATCCAAGAACAAGAGTTTGAATTTGGAGAAAAGTATGTTCTTAAATCTGGAGGAGGGTCAGGAACCTCTGATTGGTACCTTGATGACGATAAGAATAATAGTGCAAGAAAAGTAGAAGATACGTCAGGAAATTCTGGATGGTACGGTGCTTTGGAACTCAGTGGTTCCGGTGCCAACACTTATGAATATGATTTGGCCAATGGATATGATGGAACGTTACGAGTTGGACAGGTTCTGGACGTAAAGCATGGAAATATGAGTGGACCTACAGCAGACGGAATTAACACTCGCCTAAATAGTGACACGCGTGTGCCTAAGAATACAATTGACTACTTTGATAGGAATGCCCCTCAAATTGTGTATATTCCTATTGTTAAAATAATTTCTGAAAGTGGTTACTCGATCCATACTGTGCAAATAGTTGGATTTGCGGCATTTTTTCTGGAAGGTGTTGCCGGAAACGGTAATCAATCTGTTGTAACTGGTTGGTTTATTCGAACACTCGCCTCAAATGGACAGGCATCGACTAGCCTTGCGGAGCTATTACAGACAGAACAGGATATGGAGAATGGAGAAGCGAGTAATGATTTCGGCTTATATACACCAAAGCTCGTTGCAAATTAAACACATCTGTCCGTAGCCATAAACTCAACTCAAAACTTTTTATCGCATAGTAGAACAAGAATAATATTATAAAACTGAAGGGTGAGTAAGATGCAGCGTAAAGGATATTTCCTTCTGGCAATGATATGTGGGCTACTCGCGGCCGGATCAATGTATATCTATCTGAATGGAGCGACGAAGAATACAACCACATCACTCAAGCCTTTGGTTGTCGTAAAGGTGAATATTCCTGCTCGTTCAATCATTGTGGCTAGCCAGTTAGAGGTTAAAGATGTTCCGACACAAGGATACCCACGAGGCGGTTATTCAACGATCCAAAACGTTGTCGGGTCAGTGGCTTTATTGAATCTTTCGGTTGGAGATTTGATTGTTAGCTCTATGCTAGAACGTCAAACTTCTGAGAATTCAGATCCTGGGGTTATCACAGGCAGTACAACCGCTCTCACAGTCCCCGACGGAAAAAGGGCAGTCGCGATTCCAATTGGTTTAGTCAGTGGAGTCGGCTATGCACTAAAGCCAGGCGATCACGTCGATATCCTCGTAACAATAGATATTAAGGATTCATCAACGAATTTACAGCCTGTGACTGTGACTTCTCTGGCAGCGCAAGACGTTTTAGTATTAAGTGTGGGGGAAAGTTTTAGTGGAGATAAAACGAAGGCAGAAACGAAATCTCACACAGTAGCGCTTAGTGTACCACAAGCCATGGCAGTCACACTCGGCAGTGAAAAAGGAAGTCTACGTTTACTATTGCGTAATCCAGCAAATTCCGAAATTAGGCAAGATCCTCCGATTAGCGGGAATGTGTTTTTGGATACCAACTATTTTAACCAATTTAAGTAAGGAGGGTAAACCATGAAACGCATTAGCGTGTTAATTGTAGACGATATCAGTGACACTAGGGAAAGTATCCGGCGTCTTCTACAATTCGAAGACGATATAGAAGTGGTGGGCGAAGTAGGATCCGGTTCCGAAGCTATACGGTTTGCTGAAGAGAAACGGCCGGACATTATTCTAATGGATATAAATATGCCCGAAATGGATGGAATTCGGGCAACTGAGCTTATTGCCCAACGCGTTCCAGGATGTTCGGTGATAATCATGTCGGTGCAAGGGGAGCAAGCTTATTTGCGTAGGGCTATGATGGCTGGAGCTAGAGAATATATTGTCAAGCCCTTTAGCGGTGACGAGCTGGCTAGTGTCGTTGCTAAGGTCTATGATATGGATCGACAGAAAAAAGAAGCTATGGGAGAACAGCCCAAGGTGACTGTTGATCCTATAAAGAGAAATGGTGAAATTATCTCATTTTTCAGTACCAAGGGTGGCGTTGGAAAAACGACTTTAGCCACTAATCTTGCAGTTCAATTGGCAAGTACCGGGAAATGGAAGGTCCTCTTAATTGACCTTAATCTGCAATTTGGAGATGTGGCAGTTTTTTTAAACCTTGTTCCCAAGCGATCGATTGCTGATTTAACTGAATCTGGACCTATCGAGTATTCAGAGATCCAGTCTTACTTTTTGACTCATTCATCCGGCCTTCAAGTGTTGGCTGCCCCTACTCGCCCAGAATATGCTGAATTGGTCACAGCTTCACATGTAGAACAAATCCTAAGCGAAGTTCGGTCAAAATTTGATTTTATTATTTGTGATAATGTCAGTCGGTTTGAAGAAGTGAGTCTCGCGACCTTCGATATAGCAACTCAAATTTGGCTTGTCGTGGCGATGGATGTTCCAACCTTAAAAAATGCTAAACTTAGCCTTGAAGTAATCGAAGGGCTTCATCACACTTCTAAAGTCCAGGTCGTTCTTAACCGCACCAGTAAAGAAATGGGGATGGACCCCCGAGAAGTAGAAAAGAGTCTTAATCATAAAATTAGCTATGAAATTCCGAGCGATGGGCGAGCACTTGTAGCCGCGCTTAATCAAGGTGTTCCTTTTGTAACATCCTACCCTCAAAGTAAGGCTTCCGAAGCAATTCGAACCATGGCTGGAAAACTAATTTCATCGGAAATCGTCCAGACAAAACTCGCACTTAAAGATCAAGGACGAGGAAGTATAAGTCCTTTTAAGGGGCTACGTAGAGTGTTCGGATTTTAGGGAGGTATGAGCAATGTCGTTGCTTAAACGCTTAGAAAAAGAGAAGATTCAACCTCATGAGGAGTCTAGGAGTGAGCTTCGAACAGTTCGTCCAATTCCACATATTGACCCTTGGCGTGAGTTTAAAAGCACTGTGCATCATGAAGTTATCAAAGCTTTAGATAAGATTAACACTCAAGATCTCACTTCTGAGACATTGCATCCAATTATCGAGTATACACTCGATGTGCGTGCAGATACGTTGGGGTTAACTCCCCCTCGCATGGAACGCCTGCGCTTAGTGCAACAGGTTATGGATGAGATCTTAGGATTCGGACCGATTGAACCACTTCTGCAAGATTCAAACGTCACAGAAATCATGGTTAACGGACCTCACCAAGTTTATGCTGAACGAAAAGGAAAACTTGAACTGACGGGGGTTTCGTTTTACGATGATGCTCATGTTTTGCATATTATAGAAAAGATTGTTGCCCCTTTAGGTCGGCGGATTGATGAGAGTCAGCCGATGGTTGATGCTCGTTTACCCGATGGTTCCAGGGTTAATGCGATCATTCCTCCGCTCTCCTTAAATGGGCCAATTCTTACTATTCGAAAGTTTTCTAAGGTTCCCTTTGGTATGGAGGACCTTGTGAGCTTTGGGACTTTGACGAAGGAGATGGCGGAGTTCATCAATGCTTGCGTCAAAGCTCGATTAAATATTATTGTCTCTGGAGGAACGGGTTCAGGTAAAACAACAACCCTCGGTGTAATCTCTGCCTTCATTCCGGAGGATGAACGCATTATCACCATTGAAGATGCAGCTGAACTTCAACTCCGCCAAACCCACGTCGTTACTCTAGAAACTCGCCCACCAAACATTGAGGGTAAAGGGGCAATTATGATCCGGGACCTTGTACGTAATGCGCTACGGATGAGGCCTGAACGCATCATTGTGGGCGAAGTGCGCAGTGGAGAAGCCCTTGATATGCTTCAGGCTATGAATACCGGTCATGATGGTTCACTAACCACTGGACACGCTAATACTCCGCGAGATATGCTTTCCCGCTTAGAAACAATGGTTTTAATGGCTGGGATGGATCTGCCCGTTCGGGCAATACGCGAACAGATTTCCAGTGCGCTTGATGTCATTGTACAGCAGAGTCGATTGAGAGACGGGAGTCGAAAAATAACGCATATAACCGAAGTTCTAAGTATGGAGGGAGATGTGATTGTACTTCAAGACCTTTACCGTTTCGAACAAACGGGAATTGACAAGCATGGTAAGGTTCAAGGGCATTTCCGTGCTACAGGAATTCGACCACATTTTATGGAAAAACTGATTGCATCTGGGCAAATTCTCGCCGACGACATATTTTCAAATTAGAAAACTCTCAATTATGATCAATTTGAAGGAGGGCGAGTATGAGTAGTGGCATGTCTCAAATGATCATACTCATTTCAGTAGTCGCCACGTTTTTAACGGTTTATGTGTTAATTCTTGCACTAGCAAGACGCGAAGAAACTCTCGAAGCGAAACTTCAACGGTTCACAGCGTTGAGAACTCCCATAAAAAAAGGGACAGATAGAAGAGATCTAAAACACCTCCTTGTACTATTAGGTCGTCTCACACCACGTCGTTGGAGCGAAGGTTTAGACATAGAACTGATCCGTGGAAATATTCCACTCAAAGGAGGGGAATTTTTGGTTCTCCAAGGGTTTTTAACCTTTCTCTTTTTCCTCATTGGCCTTATGCTCACTCAAAAGTTCTACGCTGGAATGTTGTTATCCATCGTTGGCGGTGTACTTCCTCGATTATGGTTAAGATCTGCACAAAAAAAGAAATGCCGCCAATTTGATAATCAACTCGCAGATGCATTGATGGTTTTGGCCAATTCCCTGCGATCAGGCTTTAGCCTCTTACAAGCCATGGAAATGGTCAGTCAGGAAATGCCTAATCCTATATCAGGAGAATTCCAGCTGGCTCTGCGAGAAATGACTTATGGTACCTCCACCGAGACAGCCTTGATCCATTTATCAGAACGGGTTGGCAGTGATGTTTTAGATCTGCTCGTAACTGCTATGCTAATTCAGCGTCAGGCAGGAGGAAATTTGGCTGAAGTACTGCTAAATATTCATGCTACCATCCAGGATCGCCTTCGTATCCAGCAAGAAATTAAAACGCTCACCGCACAAGGTCGAATGTCCGGGTATATTATCGCAGCCCTTCCCTTTGGCATAGCAGCTGTCCTAAGCGTTTTCAATCCAAGCTATCTTGCAGTATTGTTCACCAATCCAATCGGTTGGACAATGCTTGCTGCAGGCCTTTTTTCCCAATTCATAGGCTTTATTATGATTAGAAAAATTATTACAATCGAGATCTAGACACTATACGTGATAAGTTTTTAAACTGGAAAGGAGAGAGCGCTATGGCATTATCCTTCATTTTATTGAGTGTCTTTGGCGTCGTTTCTTTTACACTGCTTGCGATTCTTTCCAGTAAGCAAGAAACTAAGACCCAGGAACGAATTTTACGGGCACTTGGACAGGGGGAAATCACAGACGAAGAAGATATTCGCCCGCTTAGCGAACGGATGTTGCGCCCGATGCTCCAACAATTCGCCCGTATCCTAACACGATGGACCTCTAAAGGACAACGTGAACAAACGACAGCGAAACTAAGCGCTGCCGGATTATCTGGTCAATGGGAAGAAGCTGAATGGAAAGGGTTACAATATGCACTGAGCGTTCTACTTTCACTTCTCATTTTTGTATCATTTACATTTATGGACTCTGGGCTTCTTACAAGCTTTGAAATGGGGTCTATTGGCTTCTTGATTGGATATTTATTTCCCAATTCTTGGTTGAAGGCGAAAGCAAAACAGAGGCAAAAAGAAATCCAACGTATGCTACCAAATGTTCTTGATTTACTAACCGTCAGTGTGGAAGCTGGCCTGGGGTTTGATGCTGCCGTGCTTAAAGTTGTGGAGAAACAAAAAGGCGCCTTGGCGGAAGAATTCCTGCGGGTTCTGCAAGAAATTAAAATGGGCCGCCCACGAAGGGAGGCTTTACGAGACTTAGCGAAGCGTAACAAACCCGCTGAAGACCTCAGCAATGTCGTAGCTTCACTAGTCCAAGCGGATCAATTGGGGATATCTATCGGTGGTGTTTTGCGCAATCAAGCTAAGCAGATAAGGCAAAAACAGCGACAACGCGCAGAAGAAAAGGCCCAAAAGGCTCCTGTGAAAATGATGATCCCTTTAGTTTTTTTCGTCTTTCCCAGCATTTTTATTATTGTCATTGGACCGGCAGTGATACAAATTATCGAAATGTTTAAGTAAAATAACTGCTAGAGTAATGTAATGAATCTGAAAATTTCTCAGACTTTATGGCATGTGATTATTAGTAAGCCGGAAGGGAAAGTGGAACAATGAAAATAGGGCGATTACATAACCTCCGTACAGGGCAAATAGTAGGGGAGAAAGTATGGAAAGCTGATTCCTATTGGACCCGTTTCCGCGGCTTACTTGGCCGGTCTTCCTTATTGCCTGGGGAAGGGTTATTGCTTAATCCTTGCCAGCAAGTTCATATGATGGGTATGCAGTTTCCGCTTTCAGTGTGGTTTTTAGATAATGAGGGACATATATGTGCTCTAATTGATGACCTACGTCCTTGGAGAATCTCACCTCTTATTCGCAATGCTGTCAGTATCATTGAGTTTCCTGCAGGATGGGGAAATGTAACCTGCACACAACTTGGAGATGAATTGGTATGGGAAGGGCAAGAAGAGTTATAGTGTCTCAAAGAACGTAGTAAAGACGTTGGCGATGGCGAAGTGATCTTTAACCCCTCCGAGTTCTCGGACTGAATGCATGGCTAAGACAGGGTTTCCGATATCGACGGAACGGATATCGAGATGAGTGCTTGAAATAGGACCAATGGTCGATCCCCCTCGTTCATCGGAACGATTAACAAATTTCTGAAATTGAACGCCTGAGTGCTGACAGAGGGCTGTGAACACGGCTGCGGATTCAGCATCGGTTGTGTAACTCTGATTAGCACTAATTTTTATTACTGGACCCCCATTGAGGATTGGGCGATTAACCGGATCATGCTTTTCCATGGCATTGGGGTGAAGTGCATGGGCCATATCCGCGGAAATAAAAAAAGAATGTGCTAAGGCTTGGAAATATGATTCTCGGTCTTTTTTTTGTGCGATGAGGATTCGTTCTAAAATGTGGGCAAGAAACGGTGACGCTGCTCCTTGCTTCGAAGTGCTTCCGCATTCTTCATGATCAAAACAGGCCAAGACCTTAGTCGATAATGATGGTTTAGCCTGAGTAAGAGCCCAGACACCAGCATGAATCATTGCTAAATCATCAAGGCGTCCACTAGAGATAAACTCTTTTTGCAGACCAACCAAACAACCTTTCTCATATTCATTCAGAAAAATATCAAAGTCTAGAATATCATCTGGCGGGCATTCCAAGGCTTCGGCAAGGTGAATAATCAGAAGGTCTTCTTTTTGTAAATCCTCCGTGATCTGTGTCAACAAAGGCAACATATCTTTTTGTTTGTAGGTTAGATCGAATCGTTTGATTTAAATTAAAGTTATATCATTTTTTGATTTTATGCAATTTGATTTGTGCGAATTGTATACTCGCCTTTCATTAACTTCATTCAAGTTAATTTTCTTCAATCTATGAAAGGATATGCAGGGAATTCGTCCTTTCTAAGAGAAACATTATAGAAAAGCAGCGGAGTTAACACACTGCGGAAAATGAAGTGACGCTCAACTTATGAAAAATATACGAGTAGCAGCACTTATACATGTCAATATCAATAAATTGACTGATATTTGGAACCGCTGTTGGCGTGGGTATTACTACGATATGACGTTTACTCCTGAGCATATGAGAGTCTGGCTTGATCTAAGTCAAGTTTCTTTGCAACACTCCATGGCCATATTAGTGGAGGATCAGATTGTTGGGTTTGCTTTGCTGTCCATAGATGGCAATGAAGGCTGGATTGCTGGGACTAGTATTGATCCATATTATCGACGCAAAGGTCTATTTACTGTGTTAATGCGCATAGAACTTGATGTAGCTAGAAGTTTAGGATTAAAGCGGGTTTATCTTGAGGTTTTAGAACAAAATCCTGCACACAAAGTCTATCAGTCCATTGGTTTCATTGAGATACGACAGCTCAATATTTATCGCATCCAATCTAAGATTGATTGTCCTAAGGTGGAGTCACGTTCCCTTGAATCAATACCCTTAGAAGATTATTTTGAGAGTCGTCGAGCTACTTTTAATCCAGCCTGGCAGCGAAGAGAGGGTTATCTTCAGCGTCATGTTAATAAAGTTGCGGTAATGAATTCTACAGGTTCTGCTGGCGTCTTATTTGCTAAGGATAACCCAACCCTCGTTTTAGATGCTTGGAGTACAACTTTAGTCGGAGCAGCAGAAGTGATTTCCACAATTATACGGCAGTCTAATGCTTCATGGTCACTAACAAATCAACCTGAAGATAAAATTGTTAGTTTTCTAACTGATCGAGGTATATACCCAAGGGCAAAACAAGATGAAATGTGTGTTGAATTGACATAAACTTAATCTCATTATCATAGAATATATAGTCTGGTGTTTGACGTGAATATGGGTCAGTTTTCGTCGAAAAACTTCATCTTGGTAAGAAGTTAACGATATATAAATATAAAGTAAAAATATAAACCACTTGTAATTATTTAGAATTAGTATATAATGAAGATCTAGCTAAAAAGAGAGGAGAAGTAATTTATGACACAAAAAGAGCAATTAATGATCAATGCCATTCTAGAGTCCGTTGGACTAGAACCAATTCAATCCACACAGACGCAACGCCAAGTCCATGATGAAGGATAAGTAGTTACAGAAAGGGAGCGGTATTTTTGACCCAGATCCTAATCCTAAATTGTAACCTGAACAACTATGATCCATTCACTAAAAGCCAAATATGAAAGCGAGTTTCTTAATAAGATAAGAAGCTCGCTTTTATACTTGGAATTAGTATATGCTTTATGTAGGGCAATTCATGAATTGCCCGTACAAATGTTCGTGGACTTCCGCTAATAAAATATATTTTCTGTCTAGTTTAAAATGAATAACACAGAATGGAGTCGAAGTACTAATGACATTATCAGTACTTGGTATAGCATGCAGCCCACGTCGTAATGGCAATACAACTAGTTTACTCTTAGAAGCAATGAAAACTGCCCAACACGAGGGGCATAGAACAGAGTTAGTTTATCTTTCCGACCTCCACATTACTCCATGTCAAGGGTGTAATGCATGCTCAGCTAAAGGGATATGCATAATAAATGATGACCTCCTCAAGCTTCAAGAAAAGCTGATCCAAGCTGATCGATTTATCATCGCTGCTCCTATTTTTTTTATGGGGGTTAATGGTCAAACCAAGATCATGATTGATCGGATGCAAACGTTTTGGGCACGCAAATATCTCCATCATCAATCCTTGATCAAGCCTTCAGGACCTGAACGTATTGGCCTTTTTCTCTCGACTGCAGGTACAGAAAAAGTAGATGTGTTTAAGTGCGCGGAACGCTCCATTCAAACTTTCTTTCATATGTTAGATATAAAATATGCACAACCATGTCTCTTTCCTGGGATTGATCAAGCCGGGGAAATTATACAACATCAAACAGCCTTTGACGATGTACGCAAAGCCACACAGGCCTTAACAATATCTTAATATTCCGATAACCTTCTTGACCAGTCTGTCAAATATTATGATATAATACTATATGCCTAAAAAATTATTAGAATGGAAAGGAATTGTGTCTCATGCTAGAAACTTCAAAGCCACCGAGTGTCCCTAAGATTGCGATTGTAACAGACAGTACGAGTGATTTGTCACCAGAAATGATTAAGGAGTTTGGGATCGAAATCATTCCTTTACACGTTGTGTACAAAGATCGAGAGTATCTCGATGGCATTAATATCAGTCCAGATGAAGTTTATAACAATATGGAAATTGAGGTTCCTACAACATCCTTACCTTCTCCGTCCGAAATTTCAACTGTTTTTAACCGGTTAAGAGATGCTAAGGTTACACACGTTCTATCAATGCATATTTCAAGTGGCTTAAGTGCAACTTACGAAACGATATTTCAAGTTGCCCAAGAATATAAAGAGATGATCATTGAAGTAGTGGATTCAAAAGCGCTTTCCATGGGTTTGGGTTTTCCGGTGCTGGAAGCAGCCCGTCAGCTTCAGGAATCAAATAATTTTCAAGGTGTAGTTAATGTAGCAAAGACTGTCTCTCAACATACAAAACTCTATTTTGTGCTTTCTACGCTCGAATATCTTAAACGTGGTGGACGTATTGGCTACGTTTCCGGCACCATTGGTGAACTTTTAAATATTAAACCGATTATTTCCGTGAATTCTGAAGGAAAATACATAACCACAGCGAAGGTCCGCGGCAGAGATCAATCCCTGAAAAAGCTATATGATATTTTAATTGAAAGCACTCAGGGAGGGAGCTTTAACGTTGCGATCGTTCATGGCGGTGCTGAGCAGGAAGCGCGAATTTTATGGCAGAAGGCGCGGGAACTTCCGAACATCAATGAATTATTATTTAATCAGATTAGCCCTGTTATGGGGGTTCATACCGGCCCTGGACTTGTTGGGGTCATAATTTCACCTGTTTTACTACCTCAGTCTTAGACTGAGGTTTTTATTTGTTCAATTTACTTAGAGTATGCTATACTCCATAATAGTAAATATTAGCCAATTAACAGTGTATGAATGATAAAGGGAGGTAGAAGTAGGATGAGCTTTCAAGAACGCTATCGCTTATGGTCGGAACACCCCTACTTTGATGAAGAAACACGCCATGAACTTGGTCAATTGACTGATCCGAAAGAAATTGAGGACCGTTTCTATGCGGATCTTGAATTTGGTACGGGCGGTTTACGGGGAATTATGGCTGCAGGCACTAATCGAATGAACAAATATGTCATCCGAAAAGCTACCCAGGGGTTGGCAGAATGTATTTGTGATCACGGGCCAGAGGGTATGAAACGTGGAGTGGTTATCGCCTATGACTCTCGAAAATACTCTCAAGAATTCGCCCTCGAAGCCGCCTTGGTGCTAGCTCAGAATGGAGTTAAAGCGTATCTCTTTGATGCCCTACGTCCTACTCCAGAACTTTCTTTTGCGGTACGCCGATTGAATGCACTCGGAGGAATCGTTGTGACGGCCAGTCACAATGCCAAAGCATATAACGGTTTTAAAGTATATTGGGAGGACGGTGGACAGGTTCCTCCCCTGAAAGCAGACCAGATTCTGGCTCGTATTGAAGCGCGGGAAAATTGGCTGGGGTTAGAACCAATGCCCCTTCAGATGGCGAAGAGCAGTGGTTTACTTGAAATTATCGGTGAGGAAATCGATAAACCTTACCTTGCGGGTGTCCTTGAACTTGCACTGCACCCGGATCTTGACCTCAAAAAAGGGAAAGAGCTTCGGATCATTTATACCCCTCTGCATGGAGCTGGTAACATACTTGTCAGAAGGGCTTTAGCAGAACTAGGTTTTAGCTCGGTAACCGTTGTACCTGAGCAGGAACTCCCCGACCCGGAATTCACAACGGTTCCTTACCCGAATCCGGAAATTCCAGCTACTTTCGAACTCGCTCGGAAATACGGGACCGAAATGCAAGCCGACCTTCTAATGGCGACTGATCCAGATGGTGATCGTTTAGGCGTAGTCTTACGAGATCCCCAAGGGGAGTTTACACAACTGAGTGGAAATCAAATTGGGGTTTTGTTAACTTACTATATTCTATCTCAAAAAAAGGCCTTAGGAGTCCTGCCTGATAACGCGACGATTATTAAAACAATCGCCTCAACTGATTTAGCAGATGAGGTGGCTCACAATTTCAATGTACGCGTAGAAAACGTACTCACAGGCTTTAAATTTATTGCTGAAAAAGAAAAAGAGATGGAAGAGGAAGGCTGGGGGACCTTCCAGTTTGGTTTCGAAGAAAGTTATGGGTATCTTGCTGGGGATTTTGTTCGGGATAAAGACGCAATTATTGCCTCTGTCCTTTTGGCAGAAGCAGCCCTTTATTATCAACAGGTTGAAGGACGTAGCCTGATTGATGTGCTGGAGAGTATTTATAAACAATTTGGATATTACCTTGATGATCAAGAGTCCCTCACTCTGGAGGGAATTCAAGGAAAAGAGGAAATAGCCAAGATCATGGATGCGCTTCGACTGGAAGAAATACAAGAATTGGGCGGGACAAAGATTGAAAAAATGGATGATTATGAACAACGTATCGGTAAAAGTAATTTGACGAATCAAACCTATTCACTCACGCTGCCCCGATCGAATGTCTTACGATTTTCCTTTAAGGGTGGAGGTTTCGTCATGGTGCGACCTTCTGGAACTGAACCGAAAATTAAGTTTTACTTCTCTGTAAAGTCAGACACTCTCTCTAAGGCGGAAGATACTCTACACAAGATAAAAGCTGATGTCATGAATCGTATAGCCTGTATACGATCAACTAACGAGAAGTAAGTTTAACCCTTTCGAGAAGTAGCATATCTTTTGGAAAAGGATATTTAACATTAGATGTCGAAATCCCTAAATTGGGTAGAAACCTCATAATTTTTATTTATGCGGAGGGTCTGCAAGAAAAGGGGAGTACTTTTCTAAATGTTAAGAAACGATAGATGGTTTGCAGTCGTAAATCCACAATCTGCCAATGGCAACACGAGGAAACGGTGGCCTGAGTATTTAAACCGTCTCCGAGCAGACGGATATCAGATTGATTTTGAGTATACAACTGAGCCGGGGGATGCAACGCAAGTTACTCAAAGGATCTTGAAAGAGGGCTATACCCATATCATAGCTGTTGGTGGAGATGGGACCATGAATGAGGTTGTTAATGGTTTTTTCTCAAACGGTCAACTAATTAATACTGAAGCTGAGCTTGCCATATTTTCTCATGGTACTGGTGGGGACTTGATTCGCACATTGCAGATTACCAGAGGAATTGAGGGGTTTCTCGAGGTTTTACGCAAAGGCCAAAAACGCTTGATCGATGTTGGAGAAGTACACTTTCTAGACGAAAATTTACTGCAGACGAACCGCTATTTTCTTAATGTCGCTGATGTCGGCTTAGGCGGAGAGACAGTTGCTCGTGTCAACAAGCAAAGTAAACTGTTGGGTGGTAAGCTATCCTTCTTAATTGGTTCCGTAATAAGTATTCTGAGTTATCGCAATAAAGTTATGTCCTGCGAAATCGATGGGGAACTGATCTTTGAAGGACGCCTTAACAGTATCATGGTGGCTAACGGTCGCTATATCGGCGGAGGAATGATGATTGCGCCTCATGCTGAGCTTGATGATGGATTATTTGATGTAGTCTGCTTGGGCGATTTTTCTACCCTGATGCTCTTGCGACATATACCTAAACTCTATAAGGGGACGCATTTGGAGATCCCTGGAGTTACAGTGCATCGTGGAAGCTCCGTTATAATCAAAACCCTAGAAAAGGCTCTGCTGGATATTGATGGCGAACAACCAGGTCAGGCACCACTCAAGTTCAGCCTGCATCCCAAAGCCTTATGTCTATGGGGATAAATAACAGATACAATAAGTGGCTTACAAGTGCCTTGTAAGCCACTTATTCATGCAATGGGGTTAGATTGCAATGTTTCACAAAAACTATTTAGTTTCCATCAAGAAAAATGTCTGACCATTATTGACCTTCGTTATAAAAGAGAATATAATTTAGTTATAAAGGAAAATATACTCCAATATATCCCAAGCTAACAGGTCGAGGGAAAGTATTAATGTCTAAAATTATTCTAAGTTTCAAAACGATATATGAGGTGAGAGAATGGATTTTAAAGATTATTATGACGGTCTTGGTGTTTCACCAGACGCGGATGCAAAAACCATAAAAAAAGCATATCAAAAATTAGCTAAAAAATACCACCCTGATGTTAATCCTGGAGACAAAGCAGCTGAAGCGAAATTTAAAGACGCTATGGAAGCTTATCAAGCGATTAGCGACCCTGAGAAGCGACGTAAATATGATGAACTTCGACAGGACTATCAACAATGGAAGAGTCGTGGAGGACGTGGAGACTACAATTGGGACCGCTGGCAAACGAATCCGGGCGGAGGGGGTGGCGGGAGTCAAACCCACACTATGTCACCAGAAGACTTTGCAGAGATGTTCGGTGGCTCTGGCAGAGCGGGCGGTTTTGGTGGAGACGGATACTCAGATTTCTTCTCAACCCTCTTTGGCGGGGGCGGTGCTCAAGGCCGCGGGTTCAGCGGAGGTTCTACCGTCAGAAGAGCACGTGCCGGTCAGGACCATGAAGTCGAAGTTCAAGTCACCCTCGAAGAAACTTATCACGGAACAACACGCCTCATCCGAACAGGAGAAAAACAAATCGAAGCCAAAATTCCAAAAGGTGTCCGCACGGGTTCTAAGGTGCGGCTTACAGGCCAAGGCGGTCTTGGAATATCAGGCGGGCCTAATGGTAATCTCTATTTAAACGTAACTGTAAGTCCTCATGCGCGATTCATCCGCGATGGGGATGATTTACGGACAGACTTACCGATTGACTTCTACAAGGCCATTTTAGGTGGGGAGGCTAGTATCCATACTTTTGGAGGAGAAGTTAGTCTCAAAATTCCTACTCTATCCCAAAGTGGGAAGAAATTTCGATTAAAGGGAAAAGGGTTACCAAATTTAGAAAATCCTCTCCAACAGGGGGATCTTTTTGTAGAACTATCCATTGTTTTACCGGATAATATGACTGAGCAAGAGATTACGACCCTACGGGATCTCGCTGATAAAAGAAGGTAATCTCTTGACGCAACTTATTGGACCTAACTTGAAAAGGAGTGAGCGAATTTGTCTTTTGATACTAACCGATTTACCCAGAAATCTCAGGAAGCGATTACGAATGCCCAAACCATGGCAGAACGCAACGGAAACAGCCAAGTTGAGCCTGAACATCTATTGCTCACCCTCTTGGAGCAGGGAGATGGAGTCGTTCCCCAAGTATTGACTAAAATGAATATGGCAGTTGGCGTATTCATCAAAACTCTCCGTCAAGAGATCAACCGCTTTTCACGTATTAGTGGTAGAAATCTACAAATAATCATTTCACCTCGGTTACGTACGGTATTAGTCTCAGCCCATGATGAGATGATCCCTTTTGGCGATGAGTACGTTAGCACGGAACATTTACTTCTTGCACTTTTTGAAAAGGCCGGAGGGTCTACTGAACAAATCCTAAAACAAGCAGGGCTTACCCGAGAAAAATTGCTTCAGGCCCTACGTGAAATTAGAGGTACTCAACGCGTTACGAGTTCCAACCCTGAAGGGACCTATGCGGCATTGGAACAGTATGGTCTTAACCTAGTGGAACTCGCGAAGCGAGGACGTCTTGATCCGGTCATTGGCCGAGATGAGGAGATACGCAGGGTCATTCAAACTCTATCCCGACGTACAAAGAATAATCCCGTTCTAATCGGAGAGCCTGGGGTCGGGAAAACAGCAATTGTCGAAGGCTTAGCTCAAAGGATTGTGCGAGGAGATGTCCCACAAGCAATTAAGGATAAACAAGTCATTTCTCTCGATATGGGAACCTTAATTGCCGGGGCCAAGTACCGCGGTGAGTTCGAAGAACGTCTGAAAGCAGTGCTCAAGGAAATCCAAGATCGAGACGACGTAATCTTGTTTATTGACGAATTGCATACCGTGGTCGGAGCAGGTGCTGCCGAAGGAGCAATGGATGCCAGCAATATGCTAAAACCGATGCTAGCCCGTGGTGAACTTAGTATGCTAGGAGCGACAACACTTGCAGAATATCGCAAGCACATAGAGAAAGATGCCGCACTGGAGAGGCGCTTCCAACCGATTATTGTCGAAGCACCCAGTGTAGAAGATACCATCTCAATTCTACGTGGTCTCAAAGAACGCTATGAAACTCACCATGGCGTACGAATAACAGACGGAGCTATTATTGCTGCTGCCGTGCTTTCTGATCGATATATTAGCGATCGTTTTCTCCCGGACAAAGCGATTGACCTCATCGATGAGGCAGGAGCACGTATGCGTATGGAAATCACCAGTGATCCGTATGAATTAGACCAGATCAAACGACGAATGATGCAACTTGAAATTGAACGAGAGGCCTTAAAGAAAGAAAAAGATGAAGCCAGTAAGGAACGGTTAACAAAAATTGAAGAAGAGTTGGCTAACCTTAAAGAAGAGCGTTCTGGACTGGATGCCCAATTGCTAGGGGAACGTGAAGTTCTGGAACGGATTCAACAACTTAAAGAGGAAGTCGACCGTTCTCGAAACCTTATGGAGCAAGCACAGCAACAATTGGATTATAATAAAGCTGCCGAGCTTCAGTACGGCATCATTCCAACTTTAGAAAAAGAACTTAAAATAACGGAGCAAACATTACAAGCTAAGGCAAATACTTTGTTAAAACAAGAAGTGGTAGAGCAAGATATCGCAGAAATCGTAGCAACATGGACCCATGTCCCCGTTTCTAAACTTATGGAGAGTGAAATGGCAAAGCTCATCCACATGGAAGACAGGATTCATCAAAGGGTGATTGGACAAGAAGAAGCAGTTCGAGCCGTCGCTGATGCCGTACGAAGAGCACGTGCAGGGCTTCAAGATCCGAATCGACCATTGGGCTCTTTCCTCTTTTTGGGGCCGACGGGTGTCGGGAAGACTGAACTGGCCAGAGCCTTAGCGGAATTCCTTTTTGATGATGAACAAGCTATGGTCCGAATTGATATGTCTGAATATATGGAAAAGCACACAGTGTCTCGCCTGATTGGAGCACCTCCAGGATATGTGGGATATGAAGAGGGTGGGCAACTTACAGAAGCCGTTCGCCGCAAACCTTACAGTGTTATCCTCTTCGACGAAGTAGAGAAAGCACATAACGACGTCACGAATGTCCTCTTACAGCTCTTAGATGATGGCCGTTTAACCGATGGTCAGGGGCGTATAGTTAACTTTAAGAATACAGTCGTCATCTTGACTAGTAATATTGCCAGTCCGTCTATTCAGGAGCTAACTCAACGTAACGCATCGTTAGAAGAGGTCCGATCTAGTATTAATGAAGAACTAAGGCACCACTTTAGGCCGGAATTCCTAAACCGCCTCGATGAAGTCATTATCTTCCACCCTCTAGGACGCGAGCATATTGGGCAAATCGTAGAAATCCAACTTGGCCTGTTGCGTCAGCGTTTGAGCGAACGTAAGCTAACGGTCGACTTAACAGCACGAGCACGCGATCAAATTGCTAATGAGGGGTATGACCCAATTTATGGAGCAAGGCCGCTTAAGCGTGTGATCCAACAACGTCTACAAAATCCTATGGCCCTTAAGCTCCTGCAAGGAGAATTTAAAGAAGGGCAACGCCTCCTTGTGGATGTCGACGAGTTGGGGACTTATTCGTTCTCACCTCAAAAAGACTAAGTAAATTCAAACTTTATATAGCCCAAGAAAGAGAGTTGGGTCATATCCCAACTCTCTTTCTTGGGCTAATATTCTTTACAACGCAAGAGTTTCAAAAACTTGGCTAATAATATGGATCAAATGTATAATAAAGACATCGAATGTTAAAAAGTGAAGTGAGGACGAACCACGTGCCTGATACTATACTTAATAACAATTTCTCCGTTTGGCAAGGACAAGAAGGGGAGGGACGTTGTCAGATTTCATTAATCCTGACGGATACTGGCAATGGACTTAATGGACTTCTGACTGGCGGGGGGAAACCACATGTCGGCGGCGTTGTGCTAGCCATACCTCGACTAAGCCTTAGCGGTATTGGATGGAGCACTGATGTATACATCACGCCAGTTCCCGGACATAAAGATGTCGACGTAGCTCAGATGGTTGCTGATACGTTGGCGCGTGAACTCCAATGCCCAGTAGTTGTGACGGCCGGAATCCACTCGGATCACTTAGTTCCGGAGGAATTGAACGAAATCATCTCTCATTGCGCTACTCTAACTCAATCCGCTTTAGCATCATTTAAAAAATAATTTTGGTTAAGCTGCATGAAGAAGAAGGTCCTAGCATGGTCCACTCCGATCGATGCCCGGATGAAACCAGGTTATCCTGGAGAAGTACTCCCCGCTGAGGAGACAGTTAACCTTGTTAATCAGCGCTGGAAAGAATATGGACTGACCAAATAACTTATCGCTAGTGCATTTACTCTGAGTAATCCTGCTGATAAATCAATCAAGACGTCCGATATGGGTATAAGTTGGGAGTGATGTGTCGATGGTTGGAGAAGACTGGAGTTATCTTTGCGGTGTAACGCAGGAACTTGAGGCTGATATAATAATCGGACTACTTAGTGAGGAAAGCATTCAGGTGATTAAACAATATCCAGATGCAGGGGCGTTCGTGAAAATTGCTTATGGATTAAAAACTGAAGTGGACCTCTATGTGCCTACCGTTTCACTCGAAGCAGCACTACAACTAATCCAAGAAGCGCAAAGTGTATATCTTGAAGATGACGATGACATTGAGGGGGAGTTTGAGAGCTGAAAATGTGAAAGAGACCGAAAACAGTGCATATCATGATGCATCTGCTTCGGTCTTTCTGCAATACTTCCTATCCACTTTATCCAATTAGGTAACTCATACTTTATCAAGTGGGAGTGGGGACTGATTAGAAGAGAATGATCCTTTGGCCATTTCTAAATAACGTATGGCTTGGTTAACTTGAGTTTGAAGTTCAGTTTTTTGCTCCGCTAATCCTTTAATTTGCTCTTCTAGTTGGATGATTTCCAGGCGCTTTTCGATGAGCATTGTCTCTACTTCAGTTTCCATAGATTCTGAAATCCGCGCTGCTTCACTAAGCAGCGTTTCACTTTCATTACGGGCAGAGTTGAGTAGCTCGTCTGCTTGTATTGTAGCATCGTCTTTTACCTGGTTAGCAATTCGTTGGGCACTCAGGAGGGCGTCACGGAGGTCTTTTTCTATTTGATTATATTGTTTGAGTCGATTTCCCCATTCAGAGTTTTGTTCTCTTAGGCTGTTAATTTGTAAGCGCAACTCTTTATGCGCGGCATTGGCTTCAGACAATTGACGGTCGGTTTCTGCCCACGCTTGGTCGACAGCCTCTGGATCATACCCTCGAAAAACTCTCTTGAAGTCAGGCGTTTCCAAATTTTAGAGCCTCCTTTTTCCTCATTTCCAATAATATTAATAATGTATCATTTCTTATCCTTCTCGTGAAGTGCCATTTGACCTATTACACGCGTCTGTTGGTTAAAATTTATATAATGTGTATAATTTACGGTCATTTTACACATCCTGAAACTGTTATTTAGAATTAGCTCTAAAAAAGGAGGGATACAAATGCAACTAAACGACATGGAAATGAAAAAAATTCTAGACCAAGGCATGTTAACTCGTAGTATTATTGAAAATGAAACCGCTATGAAAAAATGTCAAATGTACACTGAAATGGCTACAGACCCAGCTGTGAAAGCATTTTTCAAAGAACAAGCTAAAGGTTTAGAGGATGTATTGGGGTATTTTAACAAAGGAATGGCTGAACTACAATAGAAAGGGGGCTTTGGAAATGAGTCAATTTACAGACTTGGATATGCTCTATGATTATGAAAAAGACGCCGTCGGTGCGGCAATGGGATACATGACACTAGCAACACGTGCTCATCATGGTGATCTAAGAAATATCTACTTACGCTTAGCCAACGAAGCTACCAATGCCCATACTAAGGTCAGCAAGTTGATTACTCAAAGCGGAGGAATAGCTTAAAAACATAAAATAAAGAACTAGGAACATTACTTCAGAATAATGTTCCTGGTTCTTTATTCATTGCTATCATCCTTAGTCATGCTACTTGTAATTTGGACGAAGTTATTGATCGTGGCTTCATTAAGTCGAAAGTACTGATGACCAAAAAAAACAATTCCTTCTTCTGGATAGTATTGTAATGCATAATCTTGCTCTTCATGGTAGCTAGAGGGTGCCCTATGTAATGAGAAATAAATTACTTTTTGGCCGTCCAAAGCGAGTAGGGTTTGTTCTGAAGTAGAGAGGGGAGTTGATCGTTGTAAGTTGCGCATCAATTCCCGAATTTTACCTTCATCTGTGTAGGATAACGGAAGAAACGGATCTTTGGAATTAATCATTCCCAACTTGTTAATAGCATGAGGATGAAGGACACGATTGGGAACATTGAGTGTACTGAAGGGATCAAGCCAACTTTCTTTATAAGCAGGTGGTCCTAAAATAATGATTGATATTATGAACACAATGCTAATGCTAACAACGAATTTATGTTTTTTTAATCTTAACAGGCGCATCCTCCAAGAAAAAACAAAACTAGAAAACGAAAGCATTGGAATCCTCCTCAAATCGCGTTCGGTACACTCCCACTTGAAGAAGTGGGAGTGTACCCATATTAACCCGCCAGTTGGCTTGAACGATACTGTAAAGTTTTACGTTTAATCCTCTGGATTGCGTTGTCTAATGACTTTGCAGGGAGTCCGAGATGTTCAGAAACCTCACGTTGTTTAAAACCTTGCACAAAATAATGTTCAAAAACGAGACGCTCAAGATTCGACAAATTTTTATTTAAGCCGTGAATCATAGACCGAGCTTCATCATTTGCAATCACTCTGGTAGCTGGGTCCTCGGTGTTTGCTAAAAGAGAGATAAAACTTGTATCTTGTGATTCTGAAATCACATTGTTTAGGGAATAGGCTTCATTTAAGTTGACATGTTTTTGGCGAGTATGCTTTCGTAAGGTATCTATCAGTTTGCGTTTAATGACCATTCTTAAGAAATGAAGAAAAGGTATATCTAAATTTGTGTCGTAAGACAATACTGCTTTAAAAATTGCGATTCGTCCTTCTTGTATCAGATCATCATAATCTGCCCTTGGTAAAAAATATTTGCAAGCGATCATTCGAACTTCAGGTTCATAATGCTGAATTACTAGATTTAAAGCCTCTTCATTTCCTGAGCGCGCTACTTCTAGCATAGCGCTTACGTTATCTAGGTCACTAATGTTGGAAGTCATAGCACTCAACTCCTTGTCAAAAATAGACACGGTCACTTATATGAGTCTATAAAAGATTATGCCTTTTGACAAGGTTTTTTTTGTGGACAATACTCCATATCTTGCTAGTAATCAAATGAGTAAGTCAAATTACTATTAGAAGGATTTAAGCAAATTGACGGTTTCAATCGCAGTCATAGCTGCGTCAAAACCTTTATTTCCAGCCTTTGTTCCAGCACGTTCAATCGCTTGTTCAATACTATCCGTAGCTAAGACCCCGAAAATTATTGGGACTCCAGTTTGTAAGCCTACATGGGCAATTCCTTTACTGACTTCATTACTGACCAGATCAAAATGAGGAGTTGCACCGCGAATAACTGCTCCAAGACAAATGACTGCATCATAGCGCTTAGAGTTTGCCATTTTTTGGGCTACGAGTGGAATTTCAAAGGCCCCTGGGACCCAGGCTAGTTCAATATCTTCTTCAAGTGCACCGTGCCGATGCAGAGCATCAATGGCACCGCCCACTAATTTGCTCGTGATAAATTCATTAAAACGGGCAGCAATAATTCCAATCTTAAGTCCTTGAGCCAATAAATTTCCTTCATAGGTTTTCACAGTTCATACACCCTTTCTTACTTATGTTCAATTAACGATTACCTAAAGTAATGTATTGTTTTGGTTCTTTAACTCCTGGTAAAATATGACCCATTTTAGACTTTTTGGTACAAAGATAGGCTGAATTCTCAGGTTTTGATTGGATCTCTATTGGAACACGTTCCACGACTTTTAGTCCATACCCCTCTAGGCCCACAATTTTTCTAGGATTATTAGTCAATAAACGAACTTTGGAAATTCCAAGGTCAGCCAAAATTTGCGCGCCTACACCATAGTCACGTAAGTCTTCAGCAAAGCCTAAAGCCAAGTTAGCCTCAACAGTGTCTTTTCCTTGTTCCTGAAGTTTATACGCTTTCATTTTATTTAACAATCCGATTCCACGGCCTTCCTGGCGCATATAAAGTAACACCCCACGGCCTTCACACTCCAGTTGTTCCAGTGCTGCAGCTAGTTGGTCACCACAGTCACAGCGTTTAGAATGGAAAACGTCCCCCGTTAGACATTCCGAGTGAACTCGGACGAGTACTGGTTTACCGTCATCAACGGTCCCTTTGACTAAGGCTAAATGTTCTTTTTGGTCGAGAACACTGCGATAGCCAACAGCACTAAAATCTCCATATTCTGTTGGGAGATTAATACTCTCGACCCTTTCGATAAGTTTTTCCGATTGGCGACGATAAGCAATAAGGTCTTTAAGAGTAATAAATTTAAGATTATGCTTTTTAACAAAAAGAATTAAGTCTGGTACTCTTGCCATGGTTCCGTCTTCATTCATAATCTCGCAGATGACTCCAGCAGGTTGAAGCCCTGCCAGACGGGCTATATCAACTGAACCTTCTGTGTGTCCTGCACGAACTAGAACTCCACCTTCTCGGGCTTTGAGAGGGAAGATATGTCCAGGCCGTTGTAAATCGGTCGGTTTACTGTTAGGGTCTACCAGAATTTTGACTGTTTCAGCGCGTTCAAAAGCAGATATCCCTGTTGAGCTTTTAACAGAATCGACACTTACTGTAAAGGCAGTCTCATGAGGGTCTGTATTGGTGGACACCATGGGTTCGAGTTTTAAGGCGTGAATTCGGTCACTAGTCATTGGAGCGCATATGAGTCCCCGTCCATAGGTCGCCATAAAATTGATTGCTTCTGGAGTTACCATCTCAGCAGCCATGACTAGATCTCCTTCGTTCTCGCGATCCTCATCATCCACCACTACAATCATTTTGCCTTGTCTAATATCTTCTAAAGCTTCTTCAATCGTATTAAACGACATTGTCTTTCACTCCTTTTTTATTAACTATTGGTTTGAGATAGGTTAAGTTTAGAGAAACCCGTGCTCCGCTAAAAAACCTAGAGAAAGATCTGGTTTGTTTTTACTTGATACAATGTTTATACCCATAAAACGAGCAACATACTTGCCAATTAGGTCTGTTTCCAAGTTGACGCTAGACCCAATTCCCTTTGATCCCAAGGTGGTTTGCTTAAACGTATGGGGAATAAGAGAGACTGTAAAGTAGTCGGACTCCACATCAATCACTGTGAGTGAAATCCCGTCAATCGCAACGGATCCCTTTGGCAAGATATAGGATAGAAGGGTAGGGGGGGCATTGATTTCATATACTTGAGCGATTCCCCAGGGGGTAATCTTGCGAATTATTCCAACGCCATCAATGTGCCCACTGACTAAATGACCACCTAAGCGGGTTTGAAGTTGTAACGCTCGCTCTAAGTTGACACGACTCCCACTTTTAAGCTCAGCTAGATTTGTTTTTGCCAATGTTTCTGCCATCACATCCACTGTAAATTCATGTTCGCTTTGGCTAATCACGGTCAGGCAAACACCGTTGATAGCAATGCTATCTCCCAGTTGAGTTCCAGTAAGGACTGTTTTCCCCTCGATTGTAAGTTGTCCAGATTCTGGTAAAAGGCGAAGGGAACGGATAATGCCTAGTTCTTCTACAATTCCAGTAAACACGTGTATCCCCTCTCTAATCCTTCTTCAGTTTTTGATATCCTAATATGGTTATAACTCTTTTTGATCTAGATAACCAGTAACGTGAAGATCACCCGAATACATATCAGTGTGAATATCCTGGATAACTATGGCATTGGCCATACACTCAATATGTAAACCCGAAAGGGGAGAAGGGCCATTTCCACCAATTAATTTGGGAGCGATAAAAAACTCAATTTTATCAACCAGTTGATCTTGAATGAGAGTACCTGCTAATCCTCCGCCGCCTTCCAGCAACACACTTGTCCAACCGCGACGAACGAGATCACGCAAAAGTTTTTCCAGTGGAACATGCCGTAATGTGTCATATTGCCACACCTCGACCCCTGTGAGGTGGTTCAGATGGTCTATCTTTTCCTGCGATGCGGCACTAGTTGTAGCGATAATACAGGGACTGTGAGTTGAAGAGGAGAGTACCTGAGCATTTTCGGCAATGCGTAATTTACCATCGATGATGAGTCTTACAGGGTCTTGTCCATTGGGAATACGGCAGGTGAGGGAGGGATTATCTATGAAGACAGTTTCACTTCCCGCCAGAATAACATCGTAACGATCGCGCAACTGATGGACATATTGCCTAGAAACATCCGTACTAACCCACTTTGAATCTCCAGTCTCGGATGCAATTTTACCATCTAAAGTCATCGCTGTTTTATAAACAACAAAGGGCAAGCCTGTCGTTATCGCTTTAACAAAGACTTCATTAATAAGAGCGGCTTCTTTATACAATAGGCCAACGTCTACCTGAATTTCGACCTCGCGCAAGCGTGCAATTCCGCGACCAGAGACGAGTGGGTTTGGATCTGTCATTGCGACGACAACTCGTTTAATTCCAGCACGGATAAGAGCCTCTGTGCAGGGAGGCGTCCGTCCAAAATGTGAACATGGCTCTAAGGTAACATAAGCCGTAGCGTCGCGGGTCAATTCTCCTGCCGCTATGAGAGCATGAACTTCAGCATGGGGTGTGCCTGCCTTATGGTGATACCCTTCACCGACAATCTGTTTATCTTTGACGATGACACAGCCAACTAATGGATTAGGGCTGGTTCGCCCTGTAGCCTGAACAGCTAAATCGAGTGCGCGTTTCATGAACGTTTCATCAAGTGAACTGCATGGATTTGATGCGTGCATAAGAAAATCCTTTCTTCTCTTAGCGTTTCCAAAAAACTGTAAAAGCATAAAAAAACCCTTAGAGAGTGTTTTGCTGAACTACTGTTGAGTATAACCTTAGGAAATAAAAAAACACCTAAGTATCTCTAGGTGTTTGGATCAGGAAAGTCACAGCTCAAAAAAAGCGCAAATACGCCTCGTTCTACCTGTTCCTCTTCTCATCCAGACTGTACTGTCGGCCCCGGAATGTCACCGGGTCTGCCATTAGGCTCGCGGGCTTTACCGCCGGTAGGGAATTTCACCCAACCCCAGAGGAATATCACGGTTTATTAAATTTATTATAGTTTACTCCAGACTTTTGTTTTTAGCAACCCTAGAATTTGCCGTGTATGGAGAAGAATTCTTCCCGCAATAAACCCATGAGAATGGCATCGTGGTAGTTTCCTAACACAAAACGAGCTTCACGTTGACGACCTTCAATCTTGAAACCTACTTTTTCATAAACCCTAATAGCCCGTAAATTTTCATCCCATGTATCGAGTGATATCCGGTGAAAATTCCACTGGGTAAATAGAAAGCGAGTAAATGTGATTAAGACATCTGTGCCATAGCCTTTACCCCAATAGTTTTTATTCCCGATAACAACAAAGAGTGTGGCCGAGCGAGCAGGGATGTTAGCTTCCTTAAAGCCTATAGTTCCAATCAGCACTTCGTCATCATCTAAAATTGCATAGCTGTAGGTATCTGGCGATCCGTCAAGAAACTTTACTGCAAGTTGATCTTTACTATGTAGCGTATTCAGGGGCCAAGCCCCACTAGACCATAAATTTACTTCTTGATCATTATACCATTGATACAGTGTATCAATATCATCTTCTTCAATTGGTCGAATGGATGTCTTTTTACCTTTCAGCATTTTCAGAACTCCTTACTAGTAGTTAGTATGAATAAAGATTACTTATTTTATCATTAATTTTAGAATTAAATCAAACTTAAGCCTGCCAGCAAACTTTTTGGCATTAGTGAACAAGAGGAAGGTTCTAGTTTTATTTGAGAGCCTATGCTCACTTGTAATAAAATTTGTTTTATCATAGAATTTATAGGTAGTTGATTTTGAAAGTGGAGGTCTGACATTGGTCAAATGGATGAGAGTACTTTTGGTCGAAGAGGGGAAGGCTCCCGAGGTTTGCGACCTGCCGAATAACCTTAAGGCTTTGGAATTAACAGTAAGAGGGTACATAGAGATCATCGAAATTCATCGTTCTGGATGTGTAATTATTTACAATGGAATTAATAAGTTTACTGAGAAACCAGTAACTAGATCGGAGATAATAGGAACGTTCATTATTGCGCGAGTGAACCCTCCAGAGCTTGCATCTCTTAGTGTTCAAGATATTGAGATTCTTAGTAAGATCTACAGTTAATTGTGCCAAAATAACAAAATAAGTTTGTGGCTTTCCACTTCTTTTCAAATCTGTGGATATACCTCAAACTTTTCATATAGTCTAGGTGGTCGGGGCGAAGTGATTCGAACACTCGGCCTCTTGGTCCCGAACCAAGCACGCTACCAAACTGCGCTACGCCCCGTTAATCTAAGAACAAATTTTATTCTAACAAATACCTGTAACCCTGTCAACCTCAATAATTTCAATGTTAAAGCACCTTCGCATCGGAGTATCCTTTTGGGATAGGTGGATGGGGTTATGGTGATTTAAATCAAAATTATAGAAATCGCCCATCAATTTAAAAATGAATGGGTATTCATTGTCTAATATTAAAATTTATTGTACAATTAAGTTATAGAGATTTATTCAAATCGATCATTTAATATTAAGTAATAATAATTTAACATTTTGATCAAAGCTAAGGGCTTCATTGATTGCGGCACAATATATTTTAGGATATACTTTATACTGTATACATTTATAGAGATATAAAGCTTAGATAGAAGAGGGAGAGAAGATAATTGAGAAAAATTGGGATTGTCATGGATTCTACAGGATATTTACCTAATGCTATTCTAGAACAATTTCAGATTCGAGTCGTACCTCTCAGTGTTAATATTGGGAATGAAACGTTTTATGAAACCGAGCTTTCTAATGCTGTTTATTTTGAAAAATTGAGTCATATCTCTGGTTTATCAACAACCTCACAACCTTCAGTTGGCTCATTTTTAGAAACCTATGAATCCTTGCTGGCGGAAGGTATTGAAGAGGTTGTAAGTATACATATATCATCGGCCATCAGTGGAACTTTACACTCTGCACAGATGGCTAAAGAGTTAGCTTCCAGCCCAAATATTCATCTCTTTGATTCAAGATCTTCTGCGCTGGGTCTTGGAGTCCTAGCTTGGGCAGCAGCGGAGTGGGCTGCTGAAGGTTTGAGTGCATTACAAATAATGGATCGGCTTCATAACTTAAAACAACAAACTGAGCTATACTTTATAGTCAATACCCTTGAAAATTTACGAAAAGGTGGACGGATCGGTGGAGCTGCTGCGCTTGTCGGAACTTTACTTCAAATTAAACCGATTCTTTACTTTAATCAAAATGCACAAATTGATGTTTTTGATAAAGTACGTTCGCGATCTAGGGCATGGCACCGCGTGCTCGAAGAATTAAATCGTGCATTATCGTCTGGGCAACGTTACCGTATATGTGTCATGCATGTCAATATACCCGAAGAAGGAGAAATCCTGCTCAACGAACTTAAGGGGCGTTTTCCAGAACATGATGTGCGTTTGTTTGAAGCTGGTGCGGTTATTGCTACACATGTCGGAACCGGAGCGTTCGGACTTACGTTTCACCCTTGGCCTATTCTGTGAGATTATTAATAATGAGTTTTGATTAGAAGTAGCGTTAAACTCAACTAGTAATTCCGACAATGGATTGGGGGAAATTGCATGCTAAGCTACAACTGGCTAAATTTATGTTTAGTACAGAAAGTGTATAATTGTTCAATTCTTAACATAGCAATAACGGATGGTGCCATATTGACAAGTTATGGACACCGTGCTAAACTTCATAAAAAGCTCCATGCACGAGGTAGGAATTCAAGTGAAAATAATCACTAGATAAATTTTTTGCCTCAAGCTCGATTATAATAGCCCTTTGAGAAGGGAGAGCTTGTGAAATAATCTTTATTGAAGGAAAATAGACTTTATTAACGAATAGGTAATTTTAGAGTGTTTAAATGATATTAGACCTCAAATAAATTAGGGAGTTGTTAACATTAAAGCTAGAATTCCTTTTGCTTATTTAAATAGAATATTAAGTCAATTCAGAAAATTATATTAATAATACTTTAATGTATTCAAATTATTATATCATCTTTAATCAATTCAAAAAAAACTAAAAATAGATAAACATATTCAGAAAGTTTGCAGGATTAATCAAACAAAAAACGAATATAATCTTAATATAGATATATTAGATTGCAGAAGAACTGTTTTCAATATACTTCAAAAGGAGTGAAGGCCCGTTGAAAGTTGCAATCTCTGGTAAGGGTGGCGTCGGAAAAACTACCTTTGCTGCAAATTTTGCTCGTTGGCTGTCTCAAAAAGGGATTACCGTATTAGCGGTTGACGCGGACCCAGATGCCAGCCTAGGGACAATTTTGGGGATCTCCGAAGATGTACTTGCTGATTTGAAACCTATTGTCGATATGAAGGAACTAATTGAAGAGCGAATGGGAGGCAGTGGAGCCTATTACTCGCTTAACCCTATGGTGGATGACATTTTAGATGACTATTGTGTCACATTAGGACAACTCCAATTTTTTCGTATGGGTAACATTAAAGGAGGAGGCACTTCTTGTTACTGTAAGGAAAACAGCTTTCTCCAAGCCTTGGTTAATTCACTAATCCTTGGAGAACAAGATACTGTCATTTTAGATATGGGCGCAGGCATAGAACAACTAACCAGGGGTACTGCCCTAGGCGTTGATGTCTTGGTCATAGTCACTGAACCATCTAAGGTCAGTATCCAAACAGTGAAGGTCATTCAAAAACTCGCCCTTGAGTTAGGGATCCCTCGTGCAGTTGTCATTGGTAATAAAGTGCGCAATCTAAAAGAAGAAAGCTTTCTTAGAGACCACTTTTCTGCAGAAGAGCTGATTGGCATGATCCCTTACAGCGACGAACTGTTGGAAATGTCTATAAATACAGGCAGTGACGAATTGCCTGGAGGGTCTCTTGGAGTTCAACTTAATACAATTTATCAAAGAATTGTCGATGAAGGGAGATGACTTAGGTAACCTTAATTGAGACGAAAAGTGTGAAAAGAGATTTTAATAAAGAGGAGGGTGTTACATGCCTAGATATCGGGATTTAACCCATACCGCTCGACCGTCGAACGCACCAAGAGTTGTTGAACCTAAGAATCCAATTCGTACGACTGACCCTGGTACCTTACAAATGTTAAAAATGGTTGAAGACAGAAAACTTGAGACAGTTTTTGATCGAGTTGTTGCACAACAGCCTCAATGTACGTTCGGTTACACTGGAGTATGTTGTAAGATCTGTCTTGCTGGCCCTTGTCGCGTTAAGAAAGAAGAGGGACCGGCTAGCCGTGGAATCTGTGGAGCAACAGCCTACACTATTGTTTCTCGTAATATAGCCCGTAGTATTGCTGCAGGAGCTGCTTCCCACTCAGAGCATGCGCGCCATATTTTGCACACTGCTCATGCCTTGGTCGAAGGACATGCCTCGGATTATGATATTAAGTCACCAGTAAAACTTCATGAAATTGCTGGAAAATTAGGGGTGGAAACACTAAATCGTGAAGACAAGGAAATTCTTAAAGATATAGTGGAAATTGGATATGCCGATTTTGGTCGCTATCAAGATCGTCCACTTGCTTTCTTAGACTGCTTAATCACAGTGGGCCGACGTAATAAATTCAAGCATACTAATATCATGCCAAGATCCATCGATGGCACTGTCACTGAAATTATTGCTCAAACCGCTATGGGAGTTGACGCTGATCCTGTTAATATTATCTTTGGCGGACTTAAAGCCTCGCTAAGCGACTTAGGCGGATCATATATCGGCTCCACTATGAGTGATGTATTGTTCGGAATTCCTGAGCCCATCGTTTCAGAGGCTAATTTAGGAGTAATTAACCCCAAAATGGTCAATATTGCGGTTCACGGACACAACCCGGTTTTAAGTGAAATGGTTGTTGCTGCGGCCCGTGCTATGACAGAGGATGCCAAGAAAGTTGGTGCTGAAGGTGTTAACATTGTTGGTATTTGTTGTACCGGTAATGAGTTGCTCATGCGCGAAGGCGTTTATTTAGCAACGTCCTCAGCATCCCAAGAAATGGCTATATTGACGGGTGCTTTGGATGCCATGGTGGTAGATATTCAATGTATTTACCCTGCTGTACAAACCCTTGCAGAGTGTTTTCATACCAAGGTTATAACCACAGAGTTTCTTATGAAGATTCCTGGTGCTCAGCACCTTGCCTTTAATACAGCTACTGCTATGGACGATGCTAAGAAACTAATTAGAATAGCAATAGAAGCTTATGGTAAACGGGATCCTAAAAAAATTGCCATTCCTTCTGAAAAACACCAACTCGTCGCTGGCTTCAGTCGTGAAGTATTGACTGATATATTTGCGAAAATCAACCCAGAACGTCCAATATCTGTACTAACTGATGCTATCGAGAGCGGACAACTCAAAGGAGTTGCTTTCATCATTGGATGTAACAACCTCAAACGTTTTCAAGATGAGTCCCATATTGCAATTTTAAAAGAGCTCGTTAAAAATGATGTACTTGTTATCACCGGCGGTTGTTCCGCGGGAGCGTATGCTAAATTTGGTTTTATGTCGCCCTTAGCGGTTGATGCTTATGCAGGCGAAGGACTTAAATCCTTCTTTAAAACCCTGGAAGCGGCTAATCCGCAATTGTCAACACGCCTACCTTTAGTCTTCCATGTTGGATCTTGTGTAGATTACACCCGTGGTATCGAAGTACTGGTAGCTATGGCTGATGAACTTGGAGTAGATACCCCTAAAGTTCCATTCGTAGTTTCTGCTCCAGAAGCAATGCATGAAAAAGCAGTTGCGATCGGTTCTTACTGCGTCACTATGGGAGTACCCGTTCATGTAGGTTCAATGCCTCCTGTTGAAGGAAGCGATCTTGTCTATGGTATTACTACCCAAATTGCCCATGATGTTTTTGGCGGAAACTTTATTCTCGAAGTCGATCCAAATATAGCGGCAACTAAACTTTTGGATGCCTTAGAGTATAGGACCTGGAAACTTGGAATTCATAAAAAGACTGCGGAAAAAAATAACACCGAAGTTGCCCAGGGCTGGTAAGAAAGGAGGAGAAAATATGTCAGTGGAGCAAATTAAAGAAACCGCTACGGACGCTAACGTTCTACCTAAAAAACTGTTGCGTAAGGCATACGACGGTACTATCATCGCAATGACTTATGCAGAAATTCTTTTGAATCGTGCTATTAAAGACTTTGGTCCCGAGCAAATCGTCGGTTATCCAGATACTGCTTATCACCTCCCAGTCATCATGTGTCTTTCTGGCGAGAAGATCACTAAACTAGGTGAATTGGTCCCCATCCTAAACCGCATGCGTAATCAAGTACGTTCAGAACTCACCATGGAAAATTCAAAGCTTTGGGGTGAATCCGTTCTTTATGCTGCAGAGATTATTGAGACACTTCATTATCTCCGAGGGGACAATCCCAAAGTTAAGCCTTGGACTGGATTCTTAGGTGATCCGATTGTACGGAAACACGGGATTAAGATGGTCGACTGGACCATTCCAGGTGTAGCTGTTATTCTTGGGCGGGCAAAAGACTCACCAGCAGCCAAGAAAATTGTTGACAATCTTATGAGTAAAGGCTTCATGATCTTCCTTTGCGATGAGGTCATTGAGCAGTTACTTGAAGAAAACGTCAAAATTGGGGAAGACTACATCGCATTCCCATTAGGCAACTTTACTCAAGTAATCCATGCTGTAAACTACGCTTTCCGTGCTGGTCTCGCCTTTGGTGGGATTGCACCTGGAGAACGGGAGATGCATCTGGATTATCAAAACCGTAGGGTTCTGGCCTTTGTCCTTCATCTAGGAGAATTGGATGATGTTAAAGTTGCAGCCGAAATGGGCGCCATCTTCATGGGCTTCCCAGTTGTAACGGATCAGCCACTTAGTGAAGATATGCAAATTCCTGATTGGTACCTGTCTGAACCGGATTACGAGAAAATTGTTCCTTTAGCAATGGAGATTCGCGGAATTAAATTGACAAACATCGAAATTCCTATTCCAGTCAACTTCGGGCCTGCTTTCGAGGGAGAAACCATCCGCAAAGCAGAAACCTACGTGGAATTCGGTGGTGGACGAACGACAGCTTTCGAACTCGTTCATATGGTCGGACCTGATGAAATCGTTGACGGTCAGGTCACGGTTATTGGGCCGGAAATTGATAGTGTTCCTGAGGGATCCAAGCTTCCATTGGGTATTAAGATTGACATTTATGGACGTAAGATGCAGGCAGATTTTGAAGGCGTTTTAGAGCGTCGTATTCATTACTTTGCTAACTATGGAGAAGGTATTTGGCACGTGGCTCAAAGGGATCTGTGCTGGGTAAGGATTTCTAAAGATGCTAGGGCAAAAGGCTTCTTAATCAAACACTTAGGCGAACTGCTACTCGCAAAGTTAAAACAGGAATTCCCAGCTATCGTTGACCGTGTTCAAGTAACCCTTATTACCGATCAAACAGCCGTTGAAGAAGGCCTTGTTCTTGCACGAGAAGTATATCGTGCTCGTGACGATCGTATGAGGAGCTTGACGGATGAGTCAGTAACAGACTTTTACTCCTGCTTGCTTTGTCAGTCTTTTGCACCGAACCATGTCTGTATTGTTACTCCAGAGCGTGTTGGCTTGTGTGGTGCGGTAAGTTGGTTGGATGCCAGAGCATCCTTTGAAATTACTCCAAACGGACCTAACCAACCCATTCCAAAAGGACCAGCAATTGATGAGTATAAGGGTATGTGGCATAGTACGAATGAGTACTTGTATAAAGCTTCAAACAACACATTAGAAGAGGTTAACCTCTATACATTAATGGATAAACCAATGACCTCTTGCGGTTGTTTTGAAGCTATCATGGCCATCGTTCCAGAGGCTAACGGCCTCATGATTACGACCCGTGAGCATTCCGGTATGACGCCATGTGGTATGAGCTTCTCGACCCTCGCCGGAACTTGCGGCGGTGGAATGCAAACCCCAGGTTTCATGGGAATTGGCAGAACCTATCTCCTCAGTAAAAAGTTCATTCCTGCTGATGGTGGACTTGCCCGTATTGTCTGGATGCCTAAAGAATTGAAGGAATTCTTACGAGAAGACTTTGTTCAACGCTCAATCGACGAAGGCTTAGGTGCAGACTTTATCGATAAGATTGCCGATGAGTCAGTCGGAACTACTGTAGAAGAAATCGTACCATTCCTTGAGGAAAATGGACATCCTTGTTTCGCACTTGAATCACTTATGTAAAGTTATCCAATAGACGCCAAGGCCTTAATTCTATGCATTAGAGGCCTTGGTCGTCGTCTTACTTATGTCAATTAGAAAGGGGTTTCAAAATGGCTCTAACAGGTTTAGAAATTTACAAACAATTACCCAAGAAAAACTGCGGAGAGTGCGGAGTACCTACTTGCCTAGCCTTTGCTATGGCTTTAGCTTCTGGCAAGGCAGCGTTGGACGCTTGTCCTCATGTCACGGAAGCTGCTCGTGAGGCTTTAGATTCTGCTTCTGCCCCCCCAATCAAAGCCATTAAATTTGGTAAAGATTCTGTTCTCGGAGATGAAACTGTTCTTTTCCGTCACGACAAGACGTTTTATCACCCTACTACGTTGCTGATTTATGTGTCCGATTCCTTAAGTGACGACGAATTGAAGGCAAAACTCCAAGAAATCAAAGGCCTTGAGTTTGAGCGTGTCGGTCTCCAATACACTATCGATGGTGTAGCCGTTGTCAATGATTCCAACGATGCTGCACAATTTGCAAAAGTTGCCGCCACTGTAGCTGAAAGTACTGATATTTCGTTACTTTTACTCAGTGATAATCCCGAAGCTGTCAAAGCTGCTCTAACACCATTAGTAGCTCGTAAGCCACTCATTGGAGCAGCAACAACCGAAAACTATGAAGCAATGGTTAATCTTGCTAAGGAAAACTCAGTTCCAGTCATCATCAGAGCAGAAGGACTTGATGCACTCAACGATCTCGTTGAAAAAGCCACAGCATTAGGTTATAAGGAATTTGTCCTGGATCCAGGTTCGAGAACAACCGTTGAAACCTTAGCAAATTTGACCCATCTGCGTCGTTTGGCTATCAAAAAGAAATTCAGACCTTTTGGTTATCCTGTGATCGCCTTTACTAACAACACTGAGCCACTTGAAGAAATCATGGAGGCTACTGTTTATGTAGCTAAATATGCCAGTGCTGTAGTTTTGAAAACAAGTGTTAAAGCTCATGTTTTGCCGCTAATGACTTTAAGGCAAAATATCTATACAGATCCTCAAAAACCAATTCAAGTTGAGCCGACCTTGCATTCAGTAGGGAATGTCAATGAGAATTCTCCGTTATACATTACAACGAACTTCTCCCTAACCTACTACAGCGTTGAAGGAGAGGTAGAAACCTCTAAGATACCTAGCTATATCCTGCCTATTGATACCGACGGAACTTCCGTGCTTACTGCCTATGCTGCAGGTAAATTCGAACCTGAGAAAATCGCAGAAGCGATGGTCGCTTGTGGCATTGCCGATAAAGTGAAACATCGTAATGTGATCATTCCAGGTTATGTTGCTGTGGTCTCGGGTAAGCTCGCGGAAGTCTCTGGCTGGAAGGTCATCGTCGGTCCACGTGAATCTAGCGGGATTGTCTCCTTCTCCAAGTCCCTTTCGTAACGGTATTATCGGATTACAAACCAACTGTCTTGGTAGTAAGGAAGTGAAGCTATGCCCCAATTTCAAATAAAATTCATGCCGGAGAACCGTATTATTGAAGCTGATAGCGGTACATCAATTCTCAAGGCAGCTGCTAAGGCAGAAATATATATAAAATCAGGGTGCGGTGGGAAGGGAACTTGTGGCGCTTGCAAAGTTGTGGTTCTAAGTGGAGAACCCTTAGTGACAGGAACCGGAAACTTAACAACTGAGCAACTTTCTTCAGGAGTCCGGTTAGCTTGCCAAACCATGATTCAAGGGGATTTGACGATTGAGGTCCCTCCTGAGTCCCGGCTACAAGAACACCAGGTCTTAATGGGGGATGTCCATAAAGGGATCTTAAAAGAAAGCGGACATGATTTACTTGAAAAGTTCGGGCATCACCCACTAGCTACAAAGCTGAGAATCACCCTTTCACCGCCGACCTTGACGGCTAACACGAGTGATTGGGCCCGACTACACATGGAGCTACGGCGTGTTCTAAAGGCTGGAGACAAGCCCATTCATATTCCGTTATCCATCCTGAAAAACTTGCCAGAAGCACTCCGTAAAGCAAAATGGGATGTGTCTGTGACCCTAACTGATACCGACAAGGGGTTTACCGTCACTCACCTAGAGCCTGGAAATGATCTCCCTCCATTCGGCTTTGCCATTGATATCGGAACGACGACAGTTGTAGTCTATCTAATTAATCTCTTGACTGGGAAAATTGAGGATCAGCAGGGATCTTACAATAGGCAAGCAAAATTCGGTGATGATGTTATTTCTCGAATAGTGTATGCAGTCGAAGAAGCAGATCACTTAGAAGAGATTCAACACACAGTTATTGAAACCATTAATGAACTTATTGACAAGATTCTTGCTCGTCGGGCTCTAACTAGTTACAATATCTCATGTGCCATGGTTGCTGGTAATACCACTATGACACAATTGTTCCTCGGTGTGGATCCACGCTACATTCGTTTAGAACCTTATATTCCAACTATGACAAGCGTTCCATCTGTCCCATCTCGAGAGATTGGTCTGCATATGATCCCTGAGGCGTTGGTTCATTGCTATCCCTCCGTCGCGAGTTATGTTGGTGGGGATATTGTAGCAGGAACTCTCGTAACAGACCTGGCAAATGGGGAAGACATTATCCTCTTCATTGACATCGGAACGAACGGGGAAATTGTGCTCGGAAATCAGGATTGGATGGTTGCATGTGCTTGTTCTGCTGGGCCGAGCTTCGAAGGCGGCGGGATAACCTTTGGAATGCGTGCCATGCCGGGAGCGGTTGAACGGGTTGTCATTGACCCAGAAACCTTAGATGTATCCCTAAAAGTGATCGGCAATCTTCTACCGGTTGGTATTTGCGGTTCGGGTCTCGTGGATTGTGTGTCTAAGCTACTCGGCTCTGGCATTATCGATCGTGCTGGGAATTTCCAATTGGGACATCATTCAAGTTCAGATCGACTGCGAGCCACGAGCGACGATAAAGAGTTCGTCTTGGCATGGGCTCATCAAGCCGGTGGCGATAAAGACGTAGTCATCACTGAAAATGACGTTAAAAATATTATTCGAGCTAAAGGGTCGGTCTACGCTGGGATTCGATCGTTACTGAATATGGTCGCAGTCGATATAGAAATGATCAGTAAAATAGTCATTGCCGGTGGGTTTGGTAATTACCTCAATGTGCATGATTCTGTTCAAATCGGACTGCTACCAGATCTCGAACCAGAACGCTTCGAATTTATCGGAAATGCTTCCGTTAAAGGAGCGCGCTTAGCGTTACTTTCTCAGAATGCATGGCAAGAAGCAGAAGAACTGGGACGAAAAATGACCTATGTGGAGCTATCAGTGGGAGTGACCTTTATGGACGAGTACGTTTCCGCCCTATTTTTGCCCCATACTGATTTATCCCTATTTCCATCTTGTCAATAACGTTATAAATGGAGGTCGTCGTCATATGGCAAAGACAAAATATATAGCAGTTGCTGGAAAAGGTGGAGTAGGAAAAACCACATTCACTGCATTGTTGTTAAAGCAATTAGTTAACCAAAAAAGAAAGATTTCTATTTTGGCAGTCGATGCTGACCCTAATGCCAACCTTGGTGAAGCTTTAGGCCTTAATGTTACAGCAACTATTTCCGAGTTACTGGAACAAAGTAAAGATCCCAAAGCAATTCCTGAAGGAATGCCCAAGAATATTTTCATTGAGTATAAACTTCAACAGTCGTTAGTGGAGTCTAAAGACATTGATCTTCTAGTCATGGGAGGGCCTCAAGGAGCTGGGTGTTATTGCTACCCCAATGATCTATTACGAAAATATCTTGAAAACATTGGAGAAAACTATGACTACGTGGCAGTAGATTCTGAAGCTGGGCTGGAACACATCAGCCGTCGTACCATTCCCCACATCGATTGTATGTTCGTAATCAGTGATTCGTCTGCAAGGGGCATTCGATCAGCAGGTCGAGTACACGATCTCATTCGCGGACTCAAGTCTGCCGTAGAGACCATATACTTGATCGTGACGAAGACCACTGAGGGTAGTATGGAGTCCTTACGCGAGGAAATTGAACGCACAGGACTAACCTTGATTGGAGATATTCCCTTAGATCCTTTGGTTGTGGAATATGACTTGGCAGGAAAACCATTATTCGATTTGCCTGATGATGCCGTCTCGGTCAAGGCTGTAGAAAGCATTTTGCACCGTGCCGGAATCTTTAACTAGAAAGGAGCGAAGTTCATGTCCGTAACGTTAGTAAAAGAAAGATATTCCAGTAAAGTTGGAGAGGTAGTTCTCGGAGCAACTCCTGAACAAGGAGGAACAAGAACTGCTACAGTAACCGTTGGAGGAGATAGTGCCTTACCTTTTCTCCACTTTGAAGGTCAGATGCCGAACCGTCCAGTTATCGCCATGGAGGTTACAGACGTTGTTCCTGCATGGAATGAGATGATTACTAAGCAAATTGGGGATGTCATCAATGACCCAGCTGCTTGGGCTAAAAAGTGCGTAGATGAGTTTGGCGCAGATCTCATTTACTTGAAGTTTGATGGAGCAGATCCTGAAGGCGAAAACCGTTCACCCGAAGATTGTGCCCGTATTGTTAAAGAAGTACTGGCTGCAGTTGGAGTTCCAATCATCGTAGAAGGGTGTGACGATTCTGCAAAAAATAATGAGGTAATAACGGCAATTGCAGAAGCCGCTGCTGGAGAAAACCTCCTAATTGGTATTGCTGAGCAGGATAACTACAAGTCCATTGCAGCTGCTGCGATGGTTCATAAACATACTCTGATCGCTCGCTCACCCCTAGATATCAACATTTGCAAACAGCTTAATATTCTAATCAACGAAATGGGTTTACCTTTAAACAAAATCATTATTGATCCAACGGTTGCAGGACTTGGATTTGGTATTGAGTATGTGTATTCTATTATGGAGCGAGCACGTCTAGGCGCGTTAGCTAATGATAAAATGCTCTCTATGCCGATCATTTGTACTGTTGGCTACGAAGCCAATCGCTGTAAAGAGGCTTATGCATCCGAAGAAGAGTTTCCCGGATGGGGAGGCCTCGAAGACCGTGGCGTGCTTTGGGAAGCAGTAACCGCTTCTGGTGTGCTACAAGTTGGGGCCAGCATACTTGTCATGCGCAACCCAACGGCAGTACGTTTAGTACAGAAGAACATAGCTGACTTGATGAGTAAGTGATCTCGTTCTACTACAGATGAACATCGAGGCTTCAGATGGGGGCTTTACCCCATCTGAAGTTTACGAAGAACCCAGCCCCACTTATTGAAGTGAGGGTTTTGATAAACATGATGAAATCGATATCTTTATTAATTTGAAAGGTCGTGACTGAATGCTTATATTTGGCGAACGGATTAACGGAATGTTTACTGATATTGGAGATGCACTTCGTAATAAAGACCCTAAACCATTACAATATTGGGCTGTAAAGCAAGAAGAGGGCGGAGCACACTACCTCGACGTAAATTCCGGACCGGCCATCCCAACAGACGAGCGTGTCGCTGCTTACGAATGGATGGTTAATGTCATTCAAGAAGTTTCCCAATTGCCCCTTGTCTTAGACTCAACAAACTACAATGCCATCGAAGCTGGTTTAAAGGTATGTAAACGCCCTGCGATTATTAACTCTTGCCCAGCTGAACAAGTAAAGATTGAACGAGTTTTCCCAATGGCCATTCAATATAATGCAGGCATTATTGGTTTAACTATGGACAAGAAAGGGATTCCCAAAGACGCTGATAACAGAGTAGCTTTTGCTATGGAATTAGTAGCCGCCGCTGATGAATACGGTCTACCAATGGAAGATCTCTTCATTGATCCTCTAATTCTACCAGTTAACGTCGCTCAAGAGCATGCTCCAGAAGTTTTAGAATCCCTACGTCAAGTAAAGATGTTGGCAAACCCAGCACCGCGTACGGTTCTCGGCTTATCTAATGTGTCGCAGAAATCCCCGGATCGTAACTTAATCAATCGCACCTACCTTGCCATGGCCATAGCTTCAGGTCTTGATGCTGCCATCATGGATGCCAATGACGATGATTTAGTCGACGTTGCAGCAACATGTCAGATCCTACTTAATCGGAGCATTTACGCGGATTCCTACCTTAAAGTTTTCCGCACACGCTAATAGTTAAAATCAAAGAAAAGCTCCTCGGAAATACTCCGAGGGGCTTTTCTTTTTGAGCACTGTGAGTTATTTACTTGAGATATTCATACCTTCTAGAATACAAGCATAGATATCAACTGACATATAATCTGGAGGTGGATAAGCTTGGATGCGTATTTTCATAGTGATCCTCGTATAGAAACGTGGGTAAATCAAATTACAGAAAAGATATTTACAGTGTGTCTCTTAACTGGAGTCGATTCGGAGGTGGAGTTTCAAAGTGGTTGTCAAATTATTGCGAAACTAACACATTTACTACAGGGAATATCAATATTTCCATCAGAATATTTAGAAAATGGACTTAAACAACTCCTCGAACAACAACTCCCTGATTCACGAGTTATTAATAACTTTCCTACCTTCCAAGACACCATGAACAAAATGTTACGGGAAGGTATGTCGAGAGCGATCGAAACCCCTGAGCTTGCAAGCAGAGCTGATAGCGAAATTCTCTCAGTACGTTGTGATGAATATCCAGGAAGGCCTTTGAATGAAGTAAATAATGAATATGTTACTGAACCAGTCATAGCTGCTCTTGCATCCATCAAACACATGATCTCTAAGCTCTCGGATACCAAAGAAAAGTTGCAAAATCCGTCCGTAGATCCTAAAATTTCTGCTAAGCCCTACGGTATTATTCGTAAGACTCAAATTCCTGTGCAAGCAGATCGTCTGAAAGACGTATTAAGTGTCTTATTTCCTAGGGTCTCAGTCTGCTGGAACCTGAAGCTAATGGGTCATACCTTTCTGGCCCAAATAGAGGATATCCTTATTTATGTACATAACCCCGAGCGACCTTGTCATGTAGAAACCCTCAATAAGGAAGGCTGGAAGGTCTATGTGTGTAGTGCTGATGATCTTATGTTCCCTCGTAGATTAGAAAGAGGAATCAAACTAATCCAGCGTTCAGGAATACCGTACAAGAATAGGAAAGTTTAAGTTATTTTTTTTTTGTAGAGTTTTAGTAGGAAAAAATTAGTTCTTTGTCGAATTAACTAAAGATGGACAAATCTAGAGTTTAACCTAGACATCGAAATGAGGGAATAAATTATGTCTGACCAGTTGGGAGAAGTCATGAAAACCACCTTGACTGCGATCGAATCAGGTAAAGAAGAAATTTTTTCTATAGCAGAAACATCCCGAACTGAAACGCTCAGGCTGACTTTTGAACTCTCTCAGCTTAAATCAGATATTACGGAGGTTATCTTACAAGTCGACCAACATGAAAAAATTGATCGACGAATGCGTCAGAGACTTATGGAAGTAAATAGAGCACATGATAAATACACTCAAGAAGAGATGTTCGAATCTTATAAACAAGCCAAGGATGCTCAGGTCAATCTTCAACTCTTGCAAGCTAGAGAAATCCAGTTGCGAAAACGACGAGATGAACTTGAACGATCCCTGCGCCAGATGCAAGCGACGGTTGAAAGAGCCCAAAATCTGATGACGCAGGTTAATATGGCAATTAGCTTATTGCAGGGCGGGATAGCGGACTCCCTACAAACCCAAAATAATGAACAAAAAATTGAAATGGGTTTACGAGTAATTAAAGCACAAGAGGAAGAACGAAGACGAGTTGCAAGGGAAATACATGACGGACCGGCTCAAACACTTGCTAATATCGTTTTACGCTTGGAAATCGCTGAAAAGCTACTCGAATATGATCCTACTCGGGTTAAAGCAGAACTCAATGACCTAAAGAATCTTGTGCGATCCAATCTGCAAGATATTCGAAGGATTATTTTTGATCTTCGTCCAATGGCACTGGATGATTTAGGAATTGTACCAGCCATTGCTAAATACCTTGCTAACTATCAAGAAAACTATGGCATTAAATGTGAATTTGTGATAGAAGGTCGAGAAAAACGACTCCTTCCTGCACTAGAGGTTGCGCTATTTCGTTTAGTCCAAGAGGGAATGACCAATGTTGCTAAACATGCATTCTCAGCAAAGGTGGACATTTCGTTGATCTACCAAGAGGATTGGACCATTGCCCGTATCAGAGACTACGGCAAAGGTTTTGAGGTGAGCTTTGCTTTAACGACTCCTGGAGAACATTTTGGGCTCATTGGAATGCGTGAACGAGTAGAAATGTTCTCTGGACATTTTTCGATTCAATCAACTTTAGGAAAGGGGACTACGATTGAACTATCAATTCCATCAAGACACGAGGGAGGTACAACGACTTGATCAAAATTGTGATTGCCGATGATCACCCACTGTTAAGAGAGGGACTTCGACGAATTTTAGAATTTGAAGATGGAATTGAAGTCGTTGCAGAAGTTGGCGATGGACAAGGCGCCATTAATGCCGCACGGAACATAAAGTTTGATATATTACTAATGGATCTGAATATGCCTGGGGTCAATGGCTTAGAAGCTGGCCGCGTCATCCGACGAGAGAGCCCAGAAATCGGTATTTTAGTATTAACTGTTGATGATTCCGATGAAAAAGTCTTTCAGGTACTTCAAATCGGTGTAGCGGGCTATTTATTAAAAGATGTTGACTCCAAAACACTGATTCAGTCCATTCGTAAGGTGTATGCGGGTGAACCAATCTTATCCCCTAGTGTAACAGGGAAATTACTAAATCAATTAACCCATCCTAGCCCTGTAAAAAATACTTGTGGACTCAGTGAACGGGAAATGGAAATTCTACAATATGTCGTGAGGGGATCTTCGAATCGGGAGATTGGAACCGCCTTATTCATTAGTGAAAAAACTGTTAAAAATCATTTATCAAGCATTTATCGCAAATTAGCCGTTGAGGATCGCACACAAGCAGCTCTTAAGGCGGTAAAACTTAAATTTATTCATCTTGATTAGATAACGCAATGAGTGATTAAAGATATTGCTAAATCTTAATTAAACTATAAAATAGGCAATTTGAAGCATTTTATGGAGGATGTACATATGAAAATTAGTTTTTTTGGAGCGGCACAGGTTGTCACTGGATCATCGTTTCTAGTGGAATCAGGCGAATCCCGCATATTAATTGATTGTGGAATGTTTCAAGGGTCAAAAGCACTCAAAGAATTGAATTATAGTAAATTCCCGTATAATCCAGAAAGTATAGACGCCGTTATTTTAACCCACGCCCATATTGACCACTCAGGAATGCTACCCAAATTGTTCAAGGCAGGGTTCAAGGGCACTATCTGGGCTACCTCTGAAACGACAAAATTATGTTCAATCATGCTTCCAGATAGTGGACATATTCAAGAAATGGAAGTTGAGCGCAAGAACCGAAAACAAGCTAGGGCTGGACTTGAGCCTTTAGTTCCGATTTACTCAGTTCAAGATGCACTCGATACCCTCCCACACTTACGTGCAACGCCTTATAATGAAATAATTGACCTAGGTCCGACGGTATCATTTCAACTCTATAACGCTGGTCACATTTTAGGTTCCTCAAATGTTGTAATATACATCAAAGAACCAAACTTCACTAAAACAATTGTATTTTCCGGTGATATTGGCAATGATAATCAACCTTATCTTGAAGATCCAAGTATTTTGAATGAAGCTGATGTAGTCGTTATGGAAACAACCTATGGAAACCGTCTTCATGTTGATAAAGATACCGATGTGATTAAAATGGAACGCGCTGAACAGCTTGCAGAAACGATAAGGACAACTTATGCAGCGGGAGGGAATTTAATCATACCCGCCTTTGCTATCGAAAGGACCCAAGATCTTCTGTATTATCTCTTCAAATTACAAAACGAAAATCGCATCCCTACTTTACCTGTGTATATAGATAGCCCTTTAGCTATTGCGGCGACGAAAATATTCCAAGAAAACACTAAAACGTTTGATGCTGAGACTCGTGAACTAGTTCAACAGGGTCGTAGTCCTCTGAACATGGCGAACGTTCATTTCAGTTTAACTGCTGAGGATTCTATGAAACTTAATGAGATCAAAGGCGGAGCAATCATCATTGCAGCTAGCGGCATGGCTGATGCTGGGCGAATAAAGCATCACCTTAAACACAACCTATGGCGAGAGAATTCTACTGTCCTTTTTGTAGGATATCAAGCTCAAGGAACACTCGGCCGAATTCTTTCTGATGGAGCAGAGTCAGTAAAAATTCATGGAGAGAAGGTTGCAGTTAAAGCTCGTATCAGTCACATGGACGGCTTTTCGGCGCACGCTGATCAAGACGCATTACTCCAATGGCTCTCTCTTATAGGCAAAAAAGCAGAGCAAATCATTCTTGTTCACGGAGAATTGGATTCTCAAACCATTTTTTCCACAAAAGTTGCAGAAAGGTTTGGCATTACCCCAATTATCCCTCAGCTAGGTGAGAAGATTGAATTCCTATTTGATCAAATCGTTAGGCATCTACCAGATCAAGAATGGCTATCCTTGAACGCTTCTACTAAGACGAGCGACGAGACGGACCTTTCCACAGTAAAACGAGCGAGCACATCAACATATCAGCCGATTAAACATATACTCAAACGTTCTAAAACGTCTGAACCACGCCAATCTCGAGCTCAAGTTAATAGAGCATACGTCCGACTACGTCACCATATCAAGCAGCTGATCAACGAAGGCCAACGGACACAAAATTTTGATAGGGTAGTAAGTCTTCTCAACAGTATGACACGTATTCTAGAAGAACAAGAACGAGGAAAACTTCCTAAAAAGTAGAATATTTCATACATTAAAGCCAAGCAAATTCCGCAGTTTGACGTTTAATCCCCGACAAAAAACGAAGAGTTTCTTCACGTCGCTTTACCGCCAAACGTTTTCCGGCTTTGGTTGATACTTTACGAGGAAGGGCATCAGCAAAGAGACGGGCTCTGTCGACCGCATTTTCAGTTGTCATAACTAATTCATCGTGACCTACTAAACTAAATAACCGCATTAAGCCAATATTTCCGAAATTATCCAATATATCTGAATCTCGTAAATAGACTGCCTCATCACTTCGTCCTGGTTCGGAGTAATACATGTGGTTTTCTACAGCATCTAAAACAATCGGCAACTTGATGGGAGAAAACATCATCTGTTGTAGAAGGTTTGATGTCACCCCTTTAGATCGCAAAGCGTGATCAATGTTTTTGAGTGCATAGACGGGGTATTTTCCTATGTCATGTAACATTGCTGCTGTATAAAGAACCTCGTCATCTAGAGGTATACCATTAGAGAGCTCTTTGGCCATATGATAGACTCTAAAACAATGGTTAACCCCATAAGCAGGATGGGCACCAGATTTAGTTATGATATCAACGAGTTCTTGCCGAAAGTCCATATTTCATCCTCCTAAGTTTATTTGTAAACTATATACTCCAAAGAGTGCTCATTGTCCTTCCATAATAAGGAAAATATATCGAGCTATTTTTATAATTTCTGTTTGATAGAGTCTTTATTTAGCATAAAAATCTTTGTTACCCTATTTATAGGAGGATTATAAACAAAAAGAGAAGAATTATTTAGGGTAATTTCTTATAGGGAACATGGGGAGTGTGCGTCCAATGAATAAAGTCAGCGTTTATGGGAGCTTTACACAAGCTCTTTTCTTTTCCGGTGTAGTATCGATTCCCAAATATCTTTTAACCCATTATGTAAGAATTGGCTTGAATGATCGTGAGATGATGGTATTGATTCAGATTCTCTGTGAATCTGAATCAAATCCATATCCTTCAATTGCCACCTTGGCTGATCGAATGACCGCTACTTCAAGCGAGATTGAGGAAGTTTTGGGCCAATTGGTTGAACGAAAATTACTCACGATTGAAAGGTATTGGAATCCTATAGACCAAAAATGGAGTAATACTTATAGTTTTGTTAAACTTATTGATGAACTTGCCGAACTATGGGCCATTGAGCGTTCTCAACAATTAGATGAAGAACGGAACCTGAAGCAATCCCAATCTACATCGCAATCGATTGCTACTCCAATAAATTCGTCAATGGAAAACTTAGTCCATACTTTTGAGCAAGAATTAGGCCGACTGCTCACTCGCCTTGAGTGTGAAAACATTGATCGTTGGCTTTCATCTCATTTTTCCGAGGAACTAATTATTGAAGCATTGAGAAGAGGAGTAAGTGCTGGTATTCGAAACTTTCGCTATCTCGATTCTATTCTTCGAGAATGGGAGAAGAAGGGACTTCGTACACGAACAGAAATTGAAGCGGAAGATGCCTATTTTCAATCCCGACAAGAGAAGAAGACTACAAAGCCCAAAAATCTAGTACCGAAAACAGGGTCCAATAAATATGACAATTTCTACTTGTAGTTTCATAGAACAAGTATTCATAATAAAGCGTTACTTTTAAGGAGGTAGAAGCAAGATGAAAAGTATAAAAGATATCTTGAAAAGTAATGTGTCAGCCCTTAAAACACATAATCCCAACTTAGAAACCGCGCTTAACTCTAAATTAAATACCTCAGCTCACGATAAATACAATGCGACTAATCAACCAAATCAAGTTGAGGTTTTTAAATGTGCTATATGTCAAGATCGGGGGATCGTTCTTGAAGGGGATGTTGCCTATCCATGTAGTTGTATGCAAATAAGAAAAATAGAAAATCAGTTTCGCAATGCTCGGATCTCACGTGAATTAATGAAGTGTCGTCTAGATAAATTTAGGTTCGATTATTACACACAGGATAAGGCAGATCAATCACATCGTGAAGCGGCGACAAGAGCACTGGATGCCTCTAAGAGTTTTGTTGAGGAGTGTAAGGTCAACCCTCATGGGTTGGGAATTCTATTCACTGGTCCAGTAGGTACGGGAAAAACATTTTTAGCGGCGTCCATTGCCAATGAACTCATGGAAGCACAACTTCAAGTTTTATTCTTAGTCGTACCTGATCTTTTGGATGAATTAAGGGCAACTTATAAGTCAGAAATCAATGAAATAGATTTACTGGACACTGCTCGTACGATTCCATTTCTTATACTTGATGATTTAGGAGCACATAATTATACCGACTGGACTCGAAATCGGATCTATTCAATTATTAATTATCGTATGAACGAGTTGCTACCTACCATTATTACTTCAAATCTTTCGCTTGATGAAATGGAAGAGTATATTGGGGTACGTACAACCTCTCGGATAATTCAATCGTCAAGGATCTTTCGTTTATCGGTTGAAAAAGATATTCGCCATCAGATGTATCATGAACGAGAAGGAAAAAAGTAACTGGTAAAAAAATATATTTCTAAACCTATGCATGTCCTTAAAAGACATGCATAGGTTTTTTAAAGGGATTAAATCTCTAATTTAATAGGAGGTGTTCAGCTATGGCTAAAATTATTGCGATTAACCGAAAATACTTCGTCATGGTCTTCAGTATTGTTGCGATTTGTCTGATTGGGTATGCTGGATTATCATTCTGGCAAAACACGAATGCAAGTGTGAGCAAAGTTAACGATGTTCCAGAAATTAAAATGCTTAGTATTACAGTCGAACCCGCATCGATAGTCCAGGATCTAACTTATGGAAGCGTGACCTTAAAAGGGGCACAAGTAATCACAACAAAAACGTTTGACCTAATTGCGACTGTCCAAAATACAACTGCCAAAAAAATGACCAACGTACCAGTAGAATTGCAAGTAACACTTGTTGGAGATGATACAAATAAAATAACTTCCCCTGGTACACTACCCTCCTTAGAACCGGGAGCCACGGCTCGAGTAGCTTTCCGACAAATTAAAATATTAGGTGACGCAGCAGGGAAAAGCGCTACAGCTGGACAGCATCTAATGACCTTAAGCATCAAACCTAATCCTGTAGGGGGCGTTGATCAAGCTACGGAGGCGAGTTTTCGCTTCACAGTGGATACAACGGTTAAAGTTCCTTCAACCGTTAAAAAACAATAATCATAAAATATAATAAAAATAAGTGCTTGTGGGGTAGCACTTATTTTTATTTGCCTTCATTAGGGATATAATACTCTCTAGTGAGGTGTTATATGGATATAAAAGTCGATTTACATACGCATACCGTGTCAAGTGGGCATGCCTACAGTACCCTTTCTGAAAACGCACTAGCTGCCTCGCGTAAAGGAATTGAATTGCTGGGCATGACAGATCATGGCCCGAGTATGCCCGGTGCACCACAGCTTTATCATTTTGGAAATTTATCAATCCTCCCTGAAGATCTTTACGGGGTAAGAATTTTACCCGGAGTAGAAGCAAATATAACCAACTATGACGGAAGATTAGATATTCCTATAGAGTATTTATCTCGAATGAAACTTGTACTTGTTGGACTGCATGAAATATGTTATCCCGGAGGTACATCTGAACAAAATACAAAGGCTTATACCAGGGCTATGAGAAATCCTTATACTGATATGATGGTGCATCCAGGGCGACCACAGTTTGATATGGATTTAGAACTCATTGCTCATATGTCCGCACAATTAAATGTCCCAGTCGAGATAAACAACAGTTCACTAGCTAAGGAAAAAAGAGGAGCTTGGGATAATTGCCGACGATTTGCCCGTTACATGGTGCAGTATAAAGGTCCTGTTATCTTGGGAAGTGATGCCCATTTCTGGGATCGGGTCGGTGATTTTAGCCATGCTCTCGAACTAATTCATGAGGTAGGGGTTCAAGAGCATCAGATTCTTAATACTTCTCCTGAACGAGTACTGGAATATTTAGCGACACGTCGAAAAAACCGCCTACGTATTACATAGTCAAAAATATTCGATTAACTTTAATTAATTTTCAGTACACCTCCCTAAATATTACCATATATTGCTATAGGGGGCGATTGTAATGTCTGGAAATCAGCCAAGTAGCCTTAGGGGTGATCCACTTAGCATGGGGATAGGTGTATCCGTACCTATCAGTTCAGTGGTGGGGAGTTCTTCCCTTATATTTGCTCAACCTATCCTGATTGGACGTGTTTTAGCATCTTCTATAGTTATAATCGCATCAGAAGTCTTACTCTTCATTGCTAAGCATCTACTGAGTCTTAAAAGCCTACCCATTCTTAACGCAAGTAATGGACAGACAGTGCAAATACCTCTTACCGAACTTCAAGAGTTCTTGCGCTGGATAGCCAACGGATCTGGCCCCTCTCCTATCCATAACCTAATAATCAATAGTAGAAATATTACTGGCTCAGATGAACAGATTGAAGGAGCAACTATCCCAACCCTTGTAACTGTCACTACTCCAGAAGCACCCCTAGTTATTTCAATATATTTCTCTGCAGATTATTCAACAAAGCCTTTTACGCCTAGTGTAGCGATGTTTATTCCCATACTCACCTTTCCTGGAATAAGAGGAGCACTACCGCTTCTTATACTTGGTTTGCTTTCTACAATTTTTGTGCGTTCGGTTGTTCCACCAGAATCTACGGGATCTAAACCACTTGCTAGTACCGGAACTAAGAGTAATAATCCTCTAACCTACTCACCAAATGAACTTCTACAATTTCTTACTAAGTTTAGAAAAAAGTTGGAGAATCAATAAAGTGGCTACAAGACCAATTAATATCCAATCATGTAATCTTAACAATGAAACATGATAAAACAAAGTATAAAAGGTTATATTGAGCGCAGGTTGCCTCTTTATAGCCTTTTATACTTTTTAAATATTTTTATATAAATATTCATAGTACATCGAGATTTGTGGTTAAACTAGTCTTAGGTTGACAGAAATTACACGTATGTACAATTATTTATTTCTGAACCTTAACTTAATGGAGTTTAGTCTTAGGCATAGAAATGGCAGAAGTAAGGACGTGATTACTGTGGTTATTAAAGACAGACAGCTAGATCGAGAATGCATTGCGGGAATGGTAATTCTTATTTGCATCTTAGTAATCATATTGTCAGTTGTGAGTTTGCGGTTTTTAGATGTTAAGGTTTCTAACATTGAATTGGTCGACCGAGGATTGTTTACTGTTATTACCGATAGAGGACCCGTTAATATTAGTCATGATGATGTTCTAAGAATTGAAAGGTCCTATACAAAGGTTGCCATTACCGGCACACCTGTGGAGATGGTTAGAATTTCTACTGTCAAGGGGTTTATCTTCATGTCTTCTTTAGATAAATATTATAAAACTGGACAGCAACTCATGAATTCTGTAGATTACGAAGGAAAACCAGTCTGGATAAGATCAAGCAAAAGTGAGGCAACTGAATCGGAACAAAGCTGGAATCAGCTACTTAATTCCAATTATAAATCTGTGCAACAGTATAGCTATGCAATAGGGACCCCTTCTAAACTTGCCTCTGTTGTCTTCTTTGTATTGTCGCTCCAATATCTTGCTCTCGCAATTGCTGGGGTTGCCTTAATAATCTTCATTTTTCCACTAAGATTAGTCACCACAACGCCTACTCAACCTTTTATACAAGAAGACCAGGAATATAGTGCTTCAGAAGAGGTAATTGGAGCAGTTGCAAAGTAACTAACACTCATAATCCGAACGAATGCGCTCAATATCGAGCGCTTTTTACATAGCAGGGAAATTCGATTCCATTGTAGAAAGATTAAGGGGAACAAATATATAACCTTCTCGAAGACGTCGCAAGTGATTATTGAAGTTTATGAAAAGAGTGATTTATAATGAAGAGGGCTATATTAGTATCAGAAAAAGACTCCTTAAATCAGGAGATTAAATCTATGCTACCGTTGGCAAATTACCAGGTTCTTGCCACGACAGATAATGGGATGGAAGCATTACGTCTCATTCACCGATTTGAGCCTGATTTGATCATTATGGGATGGAATTTACGAGGACTTAGTTCGTCCGATGTTTTTCAAAATCTGATTGATCAACATCTTTGTCCTATTATTGTCGTACTTACCCAAGAAGAACAACATGTTTTATCAGAAGTCATTAATCAGGACGCTCATCATGTAATACTTTACCCTTGGAGAATACATGAATTAGTCGCTGCAATTATGCTTGCTGAGCATCGTTATACACGGGAGTCGGAACACTCTCAGCAGCTTCAACGATTAGAGGAAGAACTTAAAACTCGTAAGTTTATTTTTCAAGCTATGCTTTCCCTTATTCAACAACGTGGCTATACTGAGCAGTCAGCCTATGCTGTATTGCGTAAACAAGCGATGACAACGCGCAAATCATTACGTAGGATTGCTCAAGATGTCATTAAGGGTACGTGGGTGCCAGAACATATTGAGTAACGAATACATTACTTGAACATTTGATTGAAAGGAGTCTTATGAATGAAAGTTTCGGTTAAGTACATAAAAGGAATGCACTTTCAAGGTGAAGGAAGTACAAAAGTTATGACAAATATTGATGCGAGCGTAACTGCTGGAGGAACTGGGCATGGAACAAATCCCATGGAACTGTTACTAATGGCGATAGCAGGTTGTAGCGGGATGGATATTGTTTCTATTCTTGAAAAAATGAAGGTCAAATTTCTACGCTTTGAAACGACGGTAGAAGGGGAACGGGCAAGTGACCATCCTCGGGTATTTATCGATATTGAGGTCGTTTATAAGTTTTGGGGGGAATCACTTTCTGAAGATAAATTACAGCGGGCTGCTCAACTTTCGATGGAAAAATATTGTAGTGTTGCCAACATGATTGACAAAGCAGCTAATCTCACTTACAGGATCGAAATTAATCCCACACATTAATGGGCAAATAGCTCAAAGCAAACCTACACACACCCAAACATATAATTAGAAAAGGAGACACTTATAATGTCTCCCTTCTAACCTTACTCTGCAACCTTACTGGAATCATTCTCTAATCCTTTAAGTTGAGTTTCCAGATTATCGAGTAAGGTACGGATTTGATTCATCTGATCAATGATTGAAGTCATGTTCGATACATTCGGATCAGTTGGTATTTGTACTTGAGGAGCTGGAACAGGAAGAGGTATGCTTTGTCCTGGGGTTATAGGTTGAGGTGCCTCGTCTCCAAAGAGTTGTGTTAAAGCTAAACCTAAGTTATCGGTCATCACTAACTTATCTTGATAAGCGAGTACTACTCGTTTCATTTCCGGTATACTACCTTCTTTATCTGATTGTAAATAGATTGGTTCTACATAGAGAAAGTTTCCTCCGATGGGAAGAGCTAAGAGATTTCCTCGAATTACGCGTGAGCCTTTTTGATCCCACAAAGAAAGCTGTTCCGATATTCTTGGGTCTTGATCAATTCTTGATTCGATTTGCAACGGACCGTCAACTTCAATATTCTTAGGCAGTTTATAGAGCAATAGCTCTCCATAATGCTCCCCATCCATGCGAGCAGCCATCCAAGCAATCATGTTGTTTCGTGAATTGGTTGCACTGGATGCTGGTGTGAAGGGTAACATGAGAACAAACTCCGGTTTATCCTCTCCCGGAATTTTCATGATCGTGTAATAGGGTGCTACATCTTGGGGATCCGCATTAAAGAGTTCCTTGGCAACAGCCCAAGAATCTTCTTTATTATAGAAAACAGGGGCATTGGTCATATGGAAGGTTTTAAGCATAGTACTTTGAACAGTAAAAAGTGTTTCAGGATATCGAAGGTGGCTTATCAAACTCGGTGACAGGGTGGCTATGTCTTTAAATACGCCGGGGAATATTTTCATATAAGTCATTAGAATGGGATCTTTAGAATCAATTGCATAAAAATCAACTGTTCCGTCATAGGCATCGATGATTACTTTGACAGAGTTCCGGATATAGTTAAAATCTTGACTAGGGTAGATGCTAGAGTAAGGAAGGGCATCGGAGGTAGTGTAAGCATCGATAATCCACTTGAGACGGCCTCCATCGATGACGATATAGGGGTCTGAATCATAGGTTAAAAACGGCGCTAACTTTTGAACGCGTTCTTGTATATTTCGGTACAAAAGCATTTTGCTCTCAGGGGTTACCTGAGTGGCAAGATAAAAGCGCGGGGTTGCATGGCGAAGGGAAAGCATCAGCTTATTAAGAGGGGTTAAAGCAATCCCCGTTTTACCTTGATAAGAATTTTCGGCATTTTCATTACCTTGGGGGTAATCAAATTCTTTAACAGCAGTATTAGCTACGACCCAGTCATCCGTTAATTCACCGTAATAAATCCGTGGCTCTGTCATCTTGAATTCCTTAAAATCACTGACAGGAGGGACTTCTTTAATGGCAAAGGAGGGTTGACCTTCAGAGGTGACGGCATTGGCAAACGAAGCGGATGCTCCGAAACCGTGCGTATATTTGAAACGCATATTCACAAATGTCTTGGCACTGGCTTCTAAATCAGGGGTTGAGATTTCTCGAGGGCCAATCATAACTTGCCGGTACTCCCCATTGACTGTATACCTGTCGATATCTATATCATGAAACTTGTAATAGAGACGAATGGCCTGTTTTTGGTTATAGGTTTGTAACATGGGTCTAGCATCGTTTAAGCGAATATTGTTAAGTGTCGACTGATCTGCTTTCAAAGCGTTGATTGTGATGGGTGTGTTCCCTGGATAGTCAATTTCAGTAATCTTGTCTAAGCCATACCCAAATCGTGTCAAGGCAATCTCATGTTGAATATACGCCTGTTCTTTGCTGAGCTCGTTCGGGGTGACGACAAATGATTGAATAAGTGCCGGGATAATTCCATTGATTAAAAATCCAACGATAAAAATACCCGTTACTGGTAAAGTTAATAAACGTGCTTCACTTGAAGCCAGTGAAAGAAAGGCTAAAAGTGACCCTAAAACACTAATAACTAATAAAATTTTCAAGGCAGGAAGGGTAGCCGTTAAGTCTGTATATCCGGCACCAAAGAGATGTCCGTGTACAGAGTACAGTAACTGGTATATATCAAGATAGAATCCGAAAGCTTTTAAGGCGAAGAGTATTCCTATTAGAAAAGCTAGGTGCTTCCGAGCGGATCCTAAAGAGACAGAGCCTTGCTGCCATAGTTTTTTCGAACGGAATCGTAAGACCCCAGTGACAATATAAAAAATGGTAGTAAATAGAGTAAGTAAGAATAGTGGACCAAAAAATGCATTAAATAGAGTTTTCAAAAAGGGCAATTGAAAGAAGTAAAATGCTAAGTCCTTGCTAAAAATCGGATCAACTTGTCCGAAAGAAGTGGAATGGACAAACGATAATACGTCCAACCAGCCCGTAAAACCAGCAACAAAGCTCACTCCAAAACTGACAATAGCTGAAATTGCAAGTAACCAAACGGTAACCTTCCGCTGACTAAGACTAAAAAATGATCGGTTCATGTCTTGAACTAAACGCATACGCCTACGCAATCGTTCATTGACAAAGGTAATAATGGCATGGCGTATAGAAAGTAAGGTGCCAGCTATAAATACAAAAAGAATCGTACCGTTTATGGCTTGAAAAAGCAATTTACTAAGAATTGGTGTCCAAAATAATTGTGTATAACCGAGATCTTTAAACCAAACCCAATCTTCATATAACCCACTTGACGCAGTCAGTAAGGTTATTATCATGATTAAACCAATTAAAACTTTAAGAAAACGATTCAATGATCTTTCCTCCTTTAACCTTCAGGAATTATTAACCTTATGATAAAGACATACTTATTATAATGTAGTATATTCTTCTCTATGATAAAAATCCCTTCATTAAGTTTACAGAAATTATACCCGTTTATTTTCAATCGAGAGTAGATATGATATACTGTTTTAGAAATACCCTTAAGGGGTATGAAGGTGCAAGTATCTAAGAGGAGTGGAAAGACATGTATGACGTAATAATAATTGGTGCGGGCCCTGCAGGCCTAACTGCTGGGATATATGCTGCACGAGGTGGACTGAAAACAGCTATTTTAGAACTTGCGATGCCTGGAGGACAGGCAGCATCAACGGAAAATATTGAAAATTATCCTGGATTTCCAGAAGGAATTAACGGATATGAACTGATGAATTCTTTTCATAAACAAGCATTGACTTTTGGAGTGGAGTTTATTTTTGAGGAAGTTCATAAACTCGACCTTAAAGATCCTATTAAAAAAATTCATACCGACAGTCAAGTCCTTGAAGCACGAGCTATTATTGTAGCTGCTGGTTCCAAGCCCAGACTATTGGGCGTACCGGGTGAGGATGTTTTCAAAGGCAGGGGGGTGTCTTATTGCGCAACTTGTGATGGAGCCTTTTTCAGAGGTAAAAAAGTTGTTGTGGTCGGTGGAGGAGATGCAGCCATTGAAGAAGGAGTATACCTGACTAAGTTTGCAGAAGAAGTTATCATCGTACACCGAAGGGCAGGCTTCCGAGCCTCTCAAATCGCCATGAACCGAGCAAAAGCTAACCCGAAAATCCGGTTCGTACTTAACACTAGGATCGAGGAAGTCCTGGGATCTAACAATGTGGAAGGCGTACGTATTATCGATGTACTCAGCGGAGATAAAAGCGAAATCTCTGCGGATGGCGTTTTCATATATGTTGGTACTGATCCTAATACTCAATTTATTAATGGAGAAATTGAGGCCGATACTCGTGGTTATATTTTAACCAATCCACTCTTGCAAACGAATATTACTGGCGTATATGCCGCAGGAGATATTCGTAACACTCCTTTGCGACAAGTAGCCACAGCAGTAGGAGATGGTGCTCTGGCCGCAGTTGAAGTCGAAAAGTTTCTATCGGAGAAAGCATAATCGAATTTTGGTTCATTATTTTTGAAAATGATGTTAATAATAAGAAAATTCTAAAGATATGTCTAAACTTGATATATTCTCGACTTAGAATTATGATATACTATATAACTGTATTGTAAAGTTGCAATGGAATAAACAAACATCGATCACAGTAGGGGAGGGAATTTTTGTGCATTTCGTGGTCTGTCTTAAGCAAGTTCCGGACACGTCCGAAGTTCGAATCGATCCGATTACGAATACCCTTATGCGGGAGGGTGTACCCTCGATTATTAACCCGTACGATGCCCATGCCCTAGAAGAAGCAATGCGTCTTAAAGAAAAAGTGGGGGGAAAAGTTACCATCGTGAGTATGGGACCTCCGCAAGCCAAAGAAGCCTTGAAAAAGGCCATGTCCTATGGAGCGGACCGCGCGATTCTTTTAAGCGACCGTGCTTTTGGTGGGTCAGACTCTTTAGCAACCGCCTACATTATCGCAACTGCTCTACTAAAGATCCATGAAACCGAGCCCATCGACCTCGTCTTTACAGGAAAAGAAGCGATTGACGGAGATACTGCCCAAACTGGCCCTGGCATTGCTCAGCGCCTCGGGTTTCCTCAATTAACGTATGCTATTAAAGTTAAAGAACTCACTGACAAGACTGTAACAGTCGTACGTAAGACAGAGAGCGGACGACAAGTTGTCCAAGCTGAGTTACCTGCACTACTCACTGTGGAAAAAGAACTTAACGACTTACGTTACGCAACCTTGCCCAATATGATGAAAGCTGCCGCCTATGAACCCGAGATGTGGAATGCTAAAACACTACCCTATGATACAACACAAATGGGTCTTAAGGGCTCGCCGACCAGTGTCTCAAGAATTTTTGCACCCCCTGGCCGCAGCGGTGGAGAAATAATGGATGGAACGAAAGACCCTGCCGGAACAGCCTCATCTATCGTGCAAAAAATCTTCCAGCAAAATATTATCATGGTTAATCCCCGTGCAAAGGGAGGAAAACACTAATGACCGTCTTAGTTGACAAGGCAAAATGTATTGGGTGTGGAGCGTGCGTCACGGAATGTCCCTTAGAAGCCATAGACCTCATTGATGGGCTCGCCGTGGTCGACCCGAAGAAATGTGATAACCTAGGCAAATGCGTCTCAGTGTGTCCGACTAATGCCCTGGCTTTACCGAATCAACCCATCCAACCCTCTGAACCAAAAGAAACTATTAATCCGAAATCCGGTTCGAAATATAATATTCAAGATCCACTACCAGAATCTGTCAGCGATTACGCCGCAGGCAACGAGAAAAAGACCATTCGTTCCCACGTTAAGCCAGTTGCGGGTGGAGATATCTGGAGTGGTGTCTGGGTTATTATTGAATATACCAATGGGAACGTGGCGCCCGTCTCCTGGGAATTACTAGGAGAAGGTCGCAAACTTGCTAACTCAATTGGGTGTGACCTCTGTGGAGTGATCACCGGTCACATGGTTGATAGTGTGATACCTGAAGCTTTTGCGCATGGGGCTGAGAAAGTTTTTGTCATCGATCACCCCGTACTTGAAGATTACCGCACAGAACCCTATGCTGAAGCGATTACTAGTCTCGTCACCAAATATCAACCGGAAATCATATTAATGGGAGCAACCTCTATGGGCCGAGATGTTTTCCCGGCTGTTGCAACAAAGCTTCAAACGGGTTTAACCGCTGACTGTACGGTCCTCGGCATTGACCCAGAAACAAAGCTCTTGCTTCAAACTCGACCTGCCTTCGGTGGAAATATCATGGCAACCATTATGTGTCGTACCAGACGTCCACAAATGGCAACCGTTCGCCCAAGAGTTATGGGTATGCCAGAACGTGTTGAGGGTCGTGAAGGCGAGCTGATTCGTGAGGAATTTAGTTTTAGCGAGAGCGATTTCCATACAAAAGTCCTTGAGTTCATCACCTCCGATGCGAAGAGTGCCTTTTTAGATAAGGCTGAAATCATCGTAGCAGTTGGCTTAGGTCTTGGCGCAAAACGAAACTTGGCTCTGGCCGAAGACTTAGCAGAAGCCTTAGGAGCAACTCTTGCGGGATCGCGAGGGGCTGTAGAGGCAGGTTGGTTAACCCATGATCAACAAGTTGGACAATCTGGGGTAACGGTTCGTCCTAAAGTATATATCGCGATTGGGATTTCTGGTGCTATTCAACATTTAGTTGGAATGGAAACATCAGACTTCATTATCGCCATTAACAATGATCCAGAAGCTTCAATCTTAAAAGTAGCGAACTATGGCATTGTGGGAGACCTATTTCAAATTGTACCAGCGCTGACGGCAGAGTTTAAAAAACGCCTTCAGCACGGCGTGGCAAATTAAGGAGGGGCAAACATGGAAAACTTTGATGTAATCGTCGTTGGAGGCGGCCCTGCTGGCCTGTCTGCCGCGATCAGTGCTGCCCAAGCAGGCATGAAAACTCTCGTCGTTGAACGCGGGGATTATCCAGGAACCAAGAATGTCATGGGGGGCATCCTCTATACTAAAGCAACCAGTATGGTCGTTCCTGAGTTCTGGAAAGAAGCACCTTTAGAACGTCCGATCATTGAACAACGTATTGCAATGTTAAGTGGTGATGAGTCGATCATGGCAGGTTATCGCGATCCTGCTTGGGGAGTTGAGCCCTATAATGCGCATTCAGTTTTGCGGGTTAAGTTCGATCGATGGTTAGCGGGGCAGGCTGAAAAAGCGGGCGTTATGATTATTACCGAAACTTTAGTAGAAGATTTACTCTATCAAGATGATCGAGTCGTGGGCATTCGCACTGGGCGAGCCGAAGGGAATTTAGGAGCCAAGGTTGTTATCATAGCTGAAGGAGTTAATAACTTCTTAGCTGTTAAAGCTGGACTTGCAAAACCTTTGAAGCCTGAAGCAGTTGCAGTTACGGTAAAAGAAGTCATTTCTTTGCCTACAGAAAAGATAGAAGATCGTTTCTGTCTTGACGAAGGACAAGGGGCTACAATCGAACTGTATGGGGATTCTACTGCCGGACTGATGGGTGTAGGTTTTATCTATACTAATAAAGAGTCTATTTCAATCGGTGTCGGAGCGATTCTGGAACCTATGATCCGTCATAATTGGACGCCCAATGATCTGCTCGAAAATTTGAAATCAAAGCCTTATGTAAAACGTCTTCTTCAAGGCGGAGAAACCAAAGAATATTTGGCTCATCTAATCCCTGAAGGCGGATATACATCAGTACCCAAACTTCATCGCCAAGGAGTACTTGTTGTTGGAGATACGGCAATGCTCATGAATTCATTGAATCGAGAAGGCTCAAACCTAGCTATGATATCGGGTAAAATAGCGGGGGAAGTCGCTGCCGGGGCCATTCAGTCTGGGGATGTCAGTGACCAGGCCATGACTGTTTACGAAACTCGGTTGCGCGATTCCTTCGTGCTCAAAGACCTTCACCATTATCGCCATATGGGTAAATTCTTTGAAAATAATCCACACCTTTTGAAAACGTATCCAAAACTACTTTCTCAAGCAGCCAAGATGTATTTAACCGCTGACGGAACACCTAAGAAGGAACGTCAAAAAGAAATTATTAAAATGGCCTTTGAACATCGCTCAAAAGGCGGTCTGATTAAGGATGTCTATGGGGCATGGAGGGCGCTGTTATGAAATTAGATGATAAACTTTTTTTGGTACGGTTTAATACCGATAAGTTAAATCACATTAAGATCAATGACTCTAATGTATGTTTAAAGCAGTGTCAAGACAAACCTTGTACTCGTTTTTGCCCAGCCCATGTCTATGATTGGGATGAAGAAGAAAAACGCATCTCCGTCGGGTATGAAGGGTGCCTAGAGTGTGGCACTTGCCTGATTGGTTGCCCGTTTGGCAACATTGACTGGAAGTACCCTAGAGGCGGATTTGGGGTTTCATGGAAGAACGGATAATATTTAGTTGATTTACAAGATTACTCTTAGATTATACAAAGAGCAGGGGAGCATATCAAAATGCCGCCTCTGCTCTTAAATTTTAAATACATATGCAGGTGCAAAGTTACTTTGACAGCGATTTATTCAATAGATAGAATAGGGGGAGGAAGGGAGCACTTATATATGGATAAAGAAATAACCATCGAACAAGCCAATATTAAAGAAGCTCAACTCATCAAACGTTTAGAATCCTTCAATAAAGTCTTAGTGGCCTTCTCTGGAGGAGTGGACTCAACTTATCTACTAGCTGTTGCCCAAGAAACCTTAGGGAATAATTGTCGAGCAATCTTTGCACGAGGACCCATGATTTCTGCTCAAGAAGAGAAAGAAGTTCTGGAAATGGTACAGCAGTTAGATCTTCCAGTAGAGGTGATGGATTTAGATATTTTGGATATTAAGGGGTTTCGAGAAAATCCGCCAAATCGCTGTTATCTTTGCAAGAAAGAACTCTTCCAGACCTTTCTGGATTATGGCAAACGAGCAGATTTTCCAATACTCATTGAGGGAACAAATGCTTCAGATACGAAGGATTATCGCCCTGGGCGGACCGCGCTTCACGAATTAAGGGTTATTAGTCCACTTCTGGAAGTTGGCCTCACAAAAGCTGAAATCCGATTATTATCAAGAAGCCGGAATTTGCCGACGTGGAATAAGCCTTCTATGGCCTGTCTGGCTTCTCGAATTCCTTTCGGAGAGACAATCACTGCCGAACTGCTTAAACGAGTTGCCAATGCTGAAGCTATACTTCATCTTAAAGGGTTTATAGAATGTCGAGTAAGAGTTCACAAGGATATTGCCCGTATTGAAATTCCGATAGAGAACATGCCCATCTTCCTTCAGCATCGTGAGGAAGTCATTGACTCAATGCTTAGGCTGGGCTTTCGTTACATTTCTTTAGACTTAATGGGTCTACGCTCGGGGAGCCTCAACCCTATTCAACAGGAGGGTTAGTATGAATGAAGAGACCATAAAGGCGTTATTAGAATCAGTTCAGCAAGGTTCGTGTTCCCCCGCTGAGGCGTTACTACAATTAAAGGATCTCCCTTATGAAGATCTGGGGTTTGCGCGGTTAGATCATCACCGAGCACTACGCACTGGACAATCAGAAGTAATCTTTTGTCAAGGTAAGCGACCCGACGATATTATTTCAATTTTAGCTCACTTGGGCGCAAAGTCCAAAAACGTATTAGCCACTCGTCTCGATCCTGATAATGCGGAAATAATATTATCCCACTTTCCAAATGCACAGTATGATCTCCGAGCACGTTGTCTTCTTCTCCGGCCCTTAGAGGAACCCACCATTCCCGGGAAGATCCTAATTATGACCGCTGGAACTGCCGATCTTCCTGTGGCCCAAGAAGCGTGGCTGACGGCGCGTTATATGGGCCATGAGGTTGATACCCTATTTGACGTTGGTGTCGCCGGTATACACCGCCTGCTTAGTCAGAGAGAGCTAATGGAACGTGCAGAAGTACTTATAGTTGTTGCTGGTATGGAAGGCGCTTTAGCAAGTGTTGTTGGAGGACTAGTCGAACAACCAGTTATCGCTGTACCAACAAGTGTGGGTTATGGTGCCCACTTTCAAGGACTAGCCGCCTTGCTTAGCATGCTAAACAGTTGCGCGTCGGGTGTTGGAGTCGTAAATATTGATAATGGCTTTGGGGCGGCTTCTTTAGCCTCAGCGATAGTGCGCCGTATTTCGAGAGTGAAGCAGAGCGCGGGGAACCACTCCCCCTTGTAGAGAGAAAGCAACACTATTGGAAGACAGAGAGGAGTATTGGCTTGAGAATTTTATATTGGGATACTTTTGCTGGTATAAGCGGAGATATGGCCCTAGGTTCATTGATTGCTTTAGGGGCTGATCCAGAAATAATTGTTACACAACTTCATTCTATCGGACTGACAGAATTTGTGCTTGATGTTCGTGCGCGCCAAGTCCATGGAATTCAAGCAACCGATATTGATGTCGTTATTCCTAAGGAGAGCCAAGAAGATAACGGTCATGGTCATGGAGAACATAAAGAACATAAAGAACATAAAGAACATAAACATCATCATCGACGCCTTCAAGATATTCAAGAAATGATCCTAAGTGGTACTTTGTCAGATCGTTCTAAAAAGAGAGCTCTTCTAGTATTCAATGTGTTAGCTGAAGCTGAGGCGCATGTTCACGGGACAACGCTTGACCAGGTTCATTTTCACGAAGTAGGGGCAGTTGATTCCCTTGTCGATATTGTAGGGACCTGTATTGCCTTGGAGCAGCTAGATATAGACATGGTCCGTGTCTCTACACTTCCTTGGTCACATGGTTTTGTGCACTGTGCACATGGAATATTACCATTACCCGCTCCAGCGACAGTTATGCTTTTGCGCGGTTTTAAATTTCAAGAATCAGGCATCACGGGTGAACTCATTACCCCTACTGGTGCTGCACTTATCCGTGCGTTAGCCCAACAATCAACGTTTCCGGAGATGACTTTACTGAATGTCGGGTATGGAGCGGGAAAAAATGATTACGGCATACCAAGTTTATTACGTGGAGTTCTGGGGGAGATTTAAAACAGAGGTGATAAAATGTTCGAACAGATAATAAATAGCCTCCGACAATCTGGCTGGACGATAGAAACTTTAGAAGATAAATGGGTTAGAGCAACTCACTATTCGTTGAAGCGTGGACTTATCTTCGGCAATTACAACAACCTTCCCCATGATGCTGCGCTGTGGATTGGTCCATACTCTAACATTTCTAAATGGGACGTTATTGTTTTTTGTCCCGATGGAATCGATTCGTCACAGTTAAAACAACACCGTTTTGATGCTATCCAACTTTGGTACTGGGATACCCAACTAGGTAACTTATTTCCGTTCCCGCCAACTAACGATCCCCTAATTCCGCAGTGGTTAAAGCAGCTCGCCAATGGGAAGTCAATTATGCTAGAGGATAATTCCAAAGGGAAAAAGCTTTTCGTACCATATTTCACCTATGCTTTTTTTGGCATTAACCTTATTGTTTTTTTACTTATGACGCTTGCAGGAGGCTCAACCAATCAACAAGTTCTTATAGACTTTGGAGCCAAAGTTAACACCTTGATTCAGGCCGGTGAAGTATGGCGTTTACTAACGAGTACATTTATTCATATTGGCGTTATGCATCTTATATTTAACTTATATGCATTGTGGGCATTAGGTCCGCTCTCAGAAGAAGGCTACGGACATCGACGGTTTTTTATGATATATATCTTGAGCGGTCTCGGAGGGTCAACTGCCAGCTTCTTTTTCTCTCCAGCGCTTTCAGCGGGAGCTTCTGGAGCGATCTTTGGACTATTAGGTGCGCTACTTTATTATAGCTATAAACGCCCTGCACTTTGGAAGTCTGGTTTAGGAATGAATCTGGTAGTTGTACTTATGGTCAATTTCGGATTTGGTCTCGTCCAACCAGGGATTGATAACTTTGCACATCTTGGTGGACTTATTACTGGAACGTTAACCTGTGTTCTTTTATCAAAAAAACCTAAAACATGAAAACAATACCTCTTTTTGCCAGCATAATGTCCCCCTCTAAGGACAAAATACAATCAAGAGCTTGCGATTTCTTAGCAAGGTGGCAATCAACAATTGCTATCGTTAGTTAAGAAAGCGTGAGCTCATTTTGTATAATTATTAAGTTTTAAGGTGTGGGAAGGACACGTTAAATGCTATAATGTAAAAGGAGAAAAGAGGGGATGCTTTGAAGAAAGTAAACAAACGTACCAATAGTTACTTTTCACGTGATCGGTGGGTCCATTTAATCTTGCTTTTTATGGTCACTCTAGTGTTTGCAAGGCTAATTACATTACAAATCGTTCAAGCTGCCGATCTTAAGGCCAAAGGGATTGAGCGTAGGACGACTGATAAAAGTCTTCGATCTGAAAGAGGCACCATTTTTGATACTCAAGGCAATGTCTTAGCACAGAGCATTCCCGTGAAAGAGATCTTTGCAGATCCCAAGATTTTAAGTATTTTAATTGCCGATAAAAAATTTAAAAAAACAAAAGAAGAAGTTGCTCAAGAGCTTGCAAGTATCTTAGCTATCGAACCACAGGACGTACTCGATAAATTAAGTAAAGATTTATCTTGGGTAAGCTTAGCTCATCAAGTGGACATTCAAAAAGCAGATCAAATCATGGCTCTCAAGATTCCTGGAGTCGGCCTAAGTGAAGAGGAAAAACGAATCTATCCTATGGGAAATTTTGCAGCGGCAGTACTTGGAATTGTCAATCGAGAGGGTCATGGAGTAGAAGGCGTTGAATCCTATTATGATAAAGTGTTATTTGGTATGCCTGGTTTCAAATCTCAGGAGCAGGATATTAAAGCTCGTTCTATTCTTGATGCTCTCCATCAAATCGATCCAACAAGACCCGGCAACAACATATCTTTAACGATAGATTCGACGATTCAATACTTTGTGGAACAACAACTTGACCAAATAGTACAAGCAACTAAAGCTAATAGTGTGACGATTTTGGCTATGGACCCGATGACAGGTCGTATTTTGGGTATGGGATCCCGTCCTTCGTTCGATCCCACAGAGTATGATAAAGCAACACCGGATGAACGCCGTAACCTAGCGATCAGTATGTCCTATGAACCAGGATCAACTTTTAAGATTGTTACCGGATCAGCCGCTTTAGAAGAAGGGGTCATCAACCCCAATGATACGTTTTCTGATCCTGGTTTCTTAAGAATTCCGCCTCGTTTAATTACCAACTGGGACTCTGATCAAAAACCACATGGTAACCCCACCTTTACGAAAGGGATGCAATTGTCTTCTAATGTAGTACTAGCACAGGTAGGAATGAAGATGGGTAAGGACTCCTTTTACACTTATTTAAAAGCTTTCGGCTTTGGAGCCAAGACAGGGATAGATATTTCCGGGGAAGAAAGCGGATTGCTCCTTCCCTATGACAAAGTTAGAGATATTGATCTAGCTACAATGTCTTTTGGTCAGGCTAATTCTGTGACCCCAATCCAATTATTGACTGCAATTTCTGCGGTTGCCAATGGAGGGACTCTGTATCGACCGTACGTAGTTGATAGAATAACGACACCTGATGGTCAACTTGTCCAACACAAAAAACCGACTTCCATTCGTCAGGTGATCACTAAAGCAACTGCTTCACAAATGACAGAAATCCTGAAACAAGTCGTTGACGATGGAACTGGGCAACTCGCCAAAATCCAAGGCGTTAATGTTGCAGGGAAAACTGGAACTGCTCAGAAAGTAGTACCTACGACCGGGCTCTATTCGGAAACAGACTTCGTTGCCTCGTTCGCAGCTTACGCACCAGCAGAGGACCCTAAAATTGCTGTGCTAGTCATTATCGATACGCCTAAAGAGGGCGAAAGCCATCAAGGAGGAGCCTTAGGAGGACCGCCTGCTAAAGCCATTATTGAAGGGGCTCTACAATATTTTGGCCTGCCTGTAGCAAAAAATACGGAAAGTACCGTTACTATTTCTCCAAACGATTTAGCAATTAGACCCATACCCCAACCGGTAATACCTGAGCGTACACCTGTAAGCGGGGAAGTTACTGTTCCTGATCTAACGGGTATGACCATGCGTCAAGTAGGAGATACATTGGCAAAGGCAGAGCTACACTTTAATTTTTCTGGGAGTGGCTTAGTCAAGGCACAGTCACCTCAAGCTGGAAAAGTCGTGGTTAAAGGTACAACCATTGAAGTGACGTTCTCTGCTTTGAACGTGGTCGTTCCAATTCCCTAGTACTTATATAAAATGGAACTCATTATGAGACAATACTATTATCTCTAGGTAAGCTGGAATTACTGTGGATTAATAATCGGAGGAATGGAAAAATGCGTCTAAACCAACAGATTGACCTTATGAAAGATGACTTAATTGCTGCCATCCAAACGTGTATCCAGATTAGGAGTGTCAAGGATGTAGAACATCCCGCGCCAGGTGCTCCCTTTGGTCCAGGAATTCAAGAAGCCTTAGAGTGGACCTTGAAATTAGGTGAAGAATTTGGCTTTAACGTTAAAAATGTTGAAGGATATGCTGGGCATATTGAAATGGGCTCAGGGGAGCTATTAGGGATACTAGGTCATATTGATGTCGTACCAGAAGGGGATGGTTGGTCTGTCCCACCCTATAGTGCCACAATTAAAGACGGCAAAATATTTGGTCGAGGTGCATTAGATGACAAAGGGCCGACCTTAACGGCTTTGTTCGCCATGAAAGCTATTAAAGACGCCAATATTCCCTTAAACATGAAAGTGCGCCTGATCTTAGGTACCGATGAGGAGTCGGGCTGGGCAGATATGGACTATTATTTCAAGAAAGAAGACGTGCCACAGATCGGCTTTGCTCCCGATGCTGATTTTCCTGTGATCCACGCAGAAAAAGGGATTCTTCATCTCGAATTGAGTAAATCCCACCAAACTTCATTTCCTCATTTAGTTCGTATTCAGGGTGGAGAAAGAGCAAACGTCGTTCCTGATCTTTGCGAAGTGACCGTTAAGGGGATCCCAAGTCAAATCATTTCAGATAAATTGAGAGACGTTTCTTTTCCAGCGGGCGTTAACGCTAAGCTAGATAGTCTGGCAACAGAACAGGAAACGAAGCTTACCTTTAGGGGAGTAGGTGCCCATGGAAGCCTCCCCCAAAATGGAAAAAATGCGACTCTCTATGCCTTACAATTCCTTCAGACCTTACCTTTAAGCACAGAAGAACTTCAAATTATTAATTTTATTTTGAAGTACCCCGGTACAGGCTTCTATGGAGAAGGTTTTGGAATCGCTTTAAGTGATGAACCCTCTGGTAATCTGTCGCTAAATCTAGGTATTTTAGACTTGACTTTCGAAAACGTTCGCTTCGTCATTGATATTCGTTACCCTGTGACATTTAAGCTAGAGGATGTTCTTCAGCCCATAAAAGAAATAACCCAGCTTGAAAAACTAAGCCTAAAAGTATTAACGCATCAGGAAGCACATCATGTCCCAAAAGAAAGTGCTTTAGTTCAATCCTTGCTCAAAGCCTATGCTGATGTGACGGGGCTCGAACCCTATGCCTTTGCCATTGGCGGCGGAACGTATGCTAAAGCACTCCCCCAAGGGGTCGCCTTTGGACCACTCTTTCCAGGTGAACCTGAAGTGATTCATTGTCCTGATGAATACATCTCCATCGAAAACCTTCTGATAACGACCAAAGTGTATGCTCAGGCAATTCTTAACTTAGCTGCTGACCCGGAGAACCGCTAGTGGATGCATGCCTTGACTATTTTATGGTATAGAAGTTTACTTCCTTAGGTCGTCTAATGTGCGCCACTAGCTCAGCTGGTAGAGCATCCGACTCTTAATCGGCAGGTCCCTGGTTCGATCCCTGGGTGGCGCACCAAATGTACATCAAACCTGCAAGTTATTGCGGGTTTTTGTTTTGATATAACGATTTGATAGGGTGAATCATTTTTTCTTAATCAGATAAATTAATTATTCGTTTAATGTTAATAATGATATAATAGTATTGATAATCTATAGAAGAGAGATGAATAGTAGAGATTCGATAATTAATTCTTTTGGTATAATTAACATGAATTTATGTGAATTCTATAATGATAGGAGGGGGCTAGTAATGCCGACTCGACAGAAGTTTGATAATGAATTAGAAGATTTACGTCTAAATATTTTAGCCCTAGGGAAGATGGTATCCCAACGAATAGTTTCCTCAGTTGAATCGTTAAGTAATCAGGATATGGAAATTGCGAATACTGTTATAGTGGGAGATTTGGAAGTTAACCGACTCCAAGCAATGATTGAGGAAAGATGTATACTTATAATTGCTACACAGCAGCCTTTTGCTCGAGATCTACGCAAGGTTGTAGCGGGTTTTAAAATCTCTATTTATCTTGAAAGAATGGGCGATTTGTCAGTCGATATAGCAAAGATAACCATCAGAATTGGTCAGGATAAATTGATTAAACCACTCCTTGATATCCCACGCATGACTACTCTAGTAGAGGAAATGATCAACCTTGGACTCCAAGCCTATATTCGAGAAGATTGCAAGACTGCAGCAGAAATGGCCGCGATTGATGATGAAGTTGACGAAATTTACTCACAAGTTTTCGGGGAATTATTGGACATAATGATGAAAGATCCCTCGCAGGTGACTCAGGCTAATTACTTACTTTTTGTCAGTCGCTTTCTTGAGCGCCTAGGAGATTACTGTACTAATATTGCTGAAGAGGTTATCTATATCTGTACTGGTAAACGATTAAATTTAAATGAATAGATTGTATTACATAAAAAAGAACTGGTTAAGCCAGTTCTTCTTTTTTATGCATTTTACTTTGAATATATTGGTAGGTTAAGAACTGTGATTCAAGGCACACTATTCAAATAGAAATTTTGTTAAAATAACCCCTGAAGGAAGAATAAATATCTGGGGTGAATATTGTGAAAGTTGTAAAAGCGGGATTTCAGATAGAGCACTGTCGCTCAAATTGTCCAAAAACAGCTAAAAATTGGCAGAATCTTTTTGATACACTGATCATCAATTTAACGACTCTAAAATTAGATCAATCGCTTGAAGAAAAGTTTAAGCCTGTTATTTATCATAATATCCCAAAGATTTGTCTAGCGGGGTGTCCCAATGGATGCTCTCATCCAAATATAAAGGATTTTGGAATATCTGGATATGTAACACCACAAATTACTGATGTTCCGTGTATAGGATGTAACGAATGCGTCCGTTCTTGCGTTGAAAAGGCCATAACTAGGAATGAGGGGGGAATTGTCATCGACGATTCTCGCTGTATTTCCTGTGGTGATTGTCAGCGTGTCTGCCCTTCGGGAAAACTAATCGCTGGAGAAAGAGGATGGACATTACGTGTAGGTGGTCGTGTTGGACGACACCCAAAATTTGCGGAATTTGCTGGACAAGCTCAAACAGATGAAGAAGTGTTGTTATGGGTTTCAAAGACACTGCTTCGCTATATTGAAAATGGACGACCTAAAGAGAGATTAACCCACTATCTTGAACGATAAAAATCGTTAGTCAATGGAGGCACGAGAATTTGCTGCACGTTCATGAATCCAGGAACGTAAATTTTCGACATCGAGAACGGTTATGGCCTTTCTCTCAATTTTAATTATCTTAATTTTTTTCAATTCTCCTAAAATACGGCTAACTGACTCTCGTGCTAGGCTACACATTCCTGCGAGTTCTGTTGCTGATAAGGGGATAGTAATCAGAACTCCGTGAACAGTAGGCTTTCCGTGAACATGGGCAAGTGCAAATAGCTTAGCTCCTAAGCGTAACCGAGCATCTCCAAGTGAAAGATTTCTAATTTGTCGGTAGGAACGACGTAAGTCCAAAGCGAGTTCGCGGTATAAGATCCACAGTACGGAAGGATTACTATCGATAAATCGCATGAAGGTCTGCCGATCGAGGGACAGAACTTCTGTATCCTCCATACAAAGCGCTGCATGCGGATAAGGTTTACCGTCTAACACAATTTCAGGAAATAAAGCTGGGGGACTAAGAACGCGAATAATTTTTTCGGAGAATTCACCCATTAATGATAATCGAATTCTTCCAGATATGAGAATATATAAGGTATTGCCCTCATCGTCCGAGAAATATAGATATTGCTTAGGAGCATAATGGCGTAATCGCCCATTCTCTAGGCAGAAGGTAATAAATTCAGTTGGCATAGAGCCCGAGAAAAGTTTACGTTCAAGAATTGCGCGGATTTGCTGCTCTTTTGACACGAAATCACTCCATTACTGCTGAATCTGTACTTATGATTATTATAGCACGCTTACTAAGGGCAGTTTAAGGGTATATTAAATTTTAGTAGCTAAACTCATCAAGGTAAGGTATTTTGACTTGAAAGGAAGGATATTTATGGGTACACGCAAAAAAGTTTCAAGAGCAAAATCCTCAGTTACTGTAAGAGACCCACATTATTCGGAGTTTGATACACATAAAGAGCGAAATATCCAAAAACCTCTACCAGGTAATTAGACTTAGGAAAAAGGAGCGTAATCTTAGACCAACTGATGATTATCGGTTGGTCTTTTCACTGCATAACTTGCGCTTTCATAAATACCGAAGGCTTAAGATTATTTTTTAAAATTAGGAACGAAAACATTTACTTTAGAATAAAAATGGTGTGCAGACGCTTATAATGAAAGGGGTTCTTTACATGTCTAAGGCACATATTAAAAAGATGTTTCCTGGTGCGGTAACTTCTCAAGGGTTCTACTCCTACTACCATTACATGATTCAACAAGATTCCAACCACATATTCGTCCTTAAAGGAGGCCCGGGTGTAGGGAAATCAACCTTTATGAAGAAAATTGGTCAGACTATGTTAGATTACGGCTATGATATCGAATATCACTGTTGTTCCTCAGACAACGGTTCAATCGACGGAGTAGTCATCCCCAAACTAAAAATCGCTTTACTCGATGGTACTGCTCCTCATATTGTAGATCCTAAAAATCCAGGAGCAGTCGATGAAATCGTTAATCTCGGTGAATATTGGAACGAAGAGATGATAAAGAAATCTAAAAATGAAATCTTATCCTGTAATCTAAAAGTAAGTGGTTATTTTCAGAGAGCTTACTTCGCCTTGCAAGAAGCGAAAATTGCTTTAGATGAATGGAAGTACTACACGAAAGCCTATCAGGATTGGAGTAAAATTAACCAGATGACATTGAGGATTCAGAACGAGATTTTCACTATTTCGCCAAAAGAACAAGGTAATGAACGGCATCTATTCGCTTGGGCGCATACACCTCAAGGAAAAACAGAATTTATTGATACGTTACTCAATAATACGAATAAGCTATATATGCTCGAAGGACAACCGGGGACTGGTAAGTCAACATTTCTGTCGGGAATTGCTGGGCGAGCAATGCTTTATGGTATAGATGTTGAGTACTACCACAACACACTAGATCCTGAAAAACTCGATCTTATCATCCTACCTGAGCTTCGGATCGCTTTCGTCATTAACGCAGAGCCATATGCTTATACAACAAAGTTTGATGGGAGTATTATTACTTTAGATTTCGAGCAATCCCTCGATACGGTACAACTTATGGCAGAGTGCGGGGAGAACCTTAGGGATTGTCAAATACGAGTTAATCAGCACCTTACTCGAGCACGAAAGCATTCGGAAAAAGCAAAAGCTACACATGATTTACTTGAAACATATTATGTACCTGCCATGAATTTCTCTGATGTTGAAAAGAAGCTGAATTCCATTTTCAATAGGATTCTTGCTTTCATTGATGAACCGGGTATAGCTGCATCGAGTCCAGTTCAACCTCATAGGATATAATGTAATTAGTTCTATAATTGACAGTATTTGATAACTATGAGTAAACTTGCAAAGTATTGCTTTGCAAGTTTTTCCCTACTTTAGGGAACTATATGAAGTATTGTAGGTAAACAATTGTGCAATAATCAGGTTAAAAGAAGGAATTTGTTTATTTGTACAGAAGATGTTAAGCATAAGCATTTTTCATGCTTTGTCCGGATGCCCGGATATTAAAAGGAGGTTAACCCAATGAGTTTAAAAGTTGCAATTAATGGTTTCGGTAGAATTGGTCGTCTTACACTTCGTGCCGCTCTAAATCAATCTCTTCCCTTTGAAGTAGTGGCCATCAATGACTTGGGAAGTCCTGATTTATTAGCTCATTTATTCAAGTATGATTCAGTTCACGGCGTTCTTCCTAATACGGTGGAAATTGATGGAAGAACAATGATTATTGACGGAAAACGCATTGAAATATTTGCTGAGAAAAGTCCTCTAGATTTGCCTTGGGGTAAACTTGGAGTAGATATTGTCATTGAATCCACGGGTCGCTTCACAAAGCGTGATGCTGCTGCTCAACACCTGACTGCTGGGGCCAAAAAGGTCGTCATTTCTGCTCCCGCTAAAAACGAAGATATCACAATAGTCATGGGAGTGAACGATGATAAATATGACCCGCTGAATCACCATGTGATTTCGAACGCTTCCTGTACAACGAACTGCCTTGCTCCTGTCGCTAAAGTATTACTTGATTCTTTCGGAATTGAACAAGGGATGATGACAACCACTCATTCCGTCACCAATGACCAACGAATCTTAGACCTAGAACATTCCGATTGGCGCCGATCTCGGGCAGCTTATCAATCGATGATCCCGACGACCACAGGTGCTGCCAAAGCTGTTACGCTAGTCTTACCTGAATTGATTGGCAAAATGAATGGACTCGCTGTCCGAGTGCCGACCCCAAATGTTTCTTTGGTTGACTTTGTCGCCAATTTAACCAATCCGACTACAAAAGACGAAGTAAACGCAGCTCTCCGTCAAGCAGCTGATGGGAAACTTAAGGGAATCCTCGAGTATAATGAGCTGCCTTTAGTTTCTCATGATTTTAATGGTAACCCAGCTAGTTCCATAGTCGATGGATTGTCGACCATGATGATGGGAGATCGTATGGTTAAAGTCCTGGCTTGGTATGATAATGAATGGGGTTACTCAAACCGCATTTTAGATTTAGTGAAGCTTATTGTAATGAAAGGCTTGTAATCAGGAGGGTTTCAGCATGAGAAGGACTAAAATTGTCTGTACTATCGGCCCGTCCAGTGAATCTAGAGAAAAGGTTCAAGCTCTGCTAGCTGCAGGAATGGATGTAGCAAGATTGAATTTTTCACACGGCACGCATGAGGAGCACGGCCGAAGAATCTCGATTCTAAAAGAGGAAGCTGCCAGGATCGGAAAGCATCTGGGAATTCTGCTAGACACTAAAGGACCTGAAGTTCGTACGGGTAAGGTTCCTGAAGGGGGTATTACCCTTGAAAACGGTTCTGAATATATTCTAGATACAGATCTGAGTTTACTTGGTAATCACCAACGGGTCGGGATTACTTATGCTGATCTATGGCGGAAGGTTAATCTAGGTGGCCATATCCTCATTGATGATGGTCAACTCGATTTAGAAGTAACCTCAGTGGACAATCAAGTCATTCGAACTGTGATTCGAAACGGTGGAATTCTTAAGTCTCAAAAAGGGGTTAATGTTCCAGGTGCTCTTAACGACTTACCTGCAGTTACCGACAGAGATATTGAAGATATTCGCTTTGGGATTTCTCAAGGGATTGACTTTATTGCCGCTTCCTTCACCCGTAAGGCCATAAATGTTTTGGATGTACGTCGTGTCGTTGAAGACATGAATGCCGATGTCCACATCATCGCCAAGATCGAAAGCCAAGAAGGGTTGAATAATTTAGACGATATCCTTGAAGTTGCTGATGGATTGATGGTTGCTCGTGGCGACCTCGGGGTTGAAATTCCGGTTGAAGAAGTCCCCATCAGACAGAAAGAAATGATTCGTAAATGCAATTTACTTGGCAAACCGGTTATTGTCGCGACTCAGATGCTGGATTCGATGATACGTCAACCTCGGCCAACTCGTGCAGAGGCGAGTGATGTTGCTAATGCCATTTTGGATGGAACAGATGCCATTATGTTATCCGGTGAAACAGCGGCTGGGCTTTTCCCTCTTGAAGCCGTCCAGATGATGGACAAAATTGCCAAGCGAATAGAACAGACCTCTTTAGATAATCAGGTAATTCTTCATCTTCATCGTAATGTAGCAGAGGCGATTAGTCATGCAAGCTATTCAATCGCTAAAAACTTAGAAGCCACGGCTATCCTTACGCCCACTCATTCAGGTTTAACTGCGCGTATGATCTCTAAGTATCGTCCTATCGCCCTGATCGTCGCCGCAACCCCATTTGAGACCACAGCAAGAAAATTAGCATTACAATGGGGTGTTCAACCCATGATTGTTCCTCAAAGTTTAGGAACAGACGAAATGTTATCTGTGGCTGTAAATACATCCTTAAGTAAAAACTTTATCCATGCTGGAGATGTCGTGGTTATCACTGCGGGCGTTCCAATTGGTAAGGTCGGCTCCACAAATATGATCAAAGTGCAGGTCATGGGAAATATTTTAACACGAGGGACTGGAATTGGACGAAAATCGTATTCGGGTACCGCCCGTAAAGTCCTATTTCCGAAAAAAGATACCTTTAACGATGGGGATATACTGATAGCAGAGACAACTGATGCGGACTATGTACCCATAATTGCCCGAGCGGGAGCGTTAGTTATCGTGGAAGGTGGTTTGACATCACACGCAGCCATTGTCGCCTTGCATTATGGAATTCCTACAATCGTTGGTGCACAAGAAGCCTTTGCCATGGTATCGGATGGACAGACTATTACTGTGGATGCCTTGAGCGGCGTAATGTATGAGGGGTCAATCAGTATTCTTTAGTACCATTTGAAAGCTATGCTCGAAATACTGAGAAAATTATAGGGCGTACAGTAGATAAGTCTACTGTACGCCCTACATCTCGCTCTTTACTTGGGAAGTGTTTTTGAGTCGTTTGTATGTCGTTTTAACCCATCCAAGTCATGAGCAAAACTCCCGGTATTCGTCATTTGATTATCAATCGTATCTTTATCAATCGTACTTTGGGAGCGGCCATTCAAAACGTCAATCATTCCAGCATCTTGTAACTCACTGGCAATTTCAAAGAGCGAAACTCGTTTATCACGAAGTAAACGATTGACAAAACGATTTATTTTTACAGGTGGGACGAGATTTCGAAATTTAACTCCTCCGTATTTCATAATGCGCTCCGGCAAAAGATCTTCCTCCTTTAATCGGACTAAATTTATTGATCTTATTATTTGCCTAATGCCCAAAACAAATACATCATGATTTTTTATTGTATTAGAGGATCCTCTGCAATCTGAACTTTGCTTAAGGTTTCGTTAACTTGCCCGCGAATAAACGATAAATACTCCTGGCGCAAGGCCTCTTGTTCCTCGCGTTCCCAATCTTCAAGGCCAATGGTCCTTTGCTTACGCGATAGCTCATTAATTCGCTCGATAACTATTTTAATAGGTGAAGTACTCAAGGTTAACACTCCTTCTTACATCCCTGTCGCTAGTGTGATTTATTAACACATTATAGCATAATGGTTAAAATAATGAAAAATCTATTCCTATCATAAAGAATCAATGCTATAATATACGTAAAAACGTCTACTGGACGATTGGGGGCTAGGATGAAAAAGTTAAAGAGAAAAAAGTCATCGAATGTAATTCAAGAATTTTTAACACATTTAAAACTATCGACCCAATCCTATTTTTCAGGGTTAAGATTAGGGAGGTCAAAGCATCTCCTTGCAATATCTTGGAAATCACCGAAATTCCTAGTAGGAACAATGACCGTTACACTGGTTATAGGTGGTGCAATCGTATACTTTGGAGGTACAGCTTCTGCAGCCTATCTAGTCGTTAATGGTCAAAAGATTGGTATCGTTGAGAGTGTTGATAAGGGTCAAAAACTTGTTGAAGGTATATTGACAGAACGTGGTCTGTCTACTGGCAAGGTGGCCAAAACTCATGATCTCTTAGCGTATGAACCAGTTCGCATCAAAAAAGTAGAACTTTTAGACGGTGTGTCAATGGACAATGAACTTCAAAAAGTGCTAACCTCCTATATTGATGGGTATGCTTTAGAGATTGAAGGAACACAAGTCGCAATCTTGCCAAGTCAAGAGGATGTTCAGACACTTCTTAAATCATATCAGGATTTCTATACAAAACCCAGTGACAACAACCAGGTTATATCAGTTGAGTTTAGCGAATCCATTGTCACTACGCCAGTTGAAGCTCAACCTGATCAGGTTATAGCTCTTGATCAAGCCTTGAAAGAGTTAACTGACGGAAGGATAACAACTACCGAATATACAGCTCAAGAAAAGGATTCTTTGTGGCAGATTGCTCGCAATAATGACATGTTAACTAAGGAAGTTATAGCGGGTAATCCGGGAATGACTGAAGATAGTATCATTAAACCTGGTCAGAAGCTCAATATAGTTACTGTAAGTCCCTATCTGACGGTCATAAGTAAAGGGACTTTAACCAGTACGGAAACAATTCCTTATGATGTCGTGACAAATACTGATACAAAATTAGCTAGCGGAAAAACCGTTGTTAAAGAACCAGGCAGTGAGGGTTCGAAGGTTGTCACTTACTCTTATACTCAAAAAAATGGACAAAATTTATCTAAGCAAGTGGTAGAAGAAAAAGTAATCAAGAAGCCTGTTACTCAAGTCGTTTCTAAAGGACCAGCACCAGTTTCTATAGCGAGTAATGTGTCTAGGGGTACAAATATCTCTATTGGGATTGCTTGGCCCTTGAGAGGACCGATTAATTCTTCGTTTGGATCTCGTTGGGGCGGTGTACATGCAGGAATAGATATCGGTGGGAAGACAGGTACTCCTTATTACGCTGCAGCAGCAGGGAAGGTAATTTCAGCTGGATGGGGTGGAGGATATGGATACGTGCTCCTTATAGACCACGGTAATGGTATTACGACGCGTTATGCTCATTCCTCAAAACTACTTGTTTCTGTTGGACAACAAGTCCAACAAGGACAGAACATCGGATTGGTAGGCTCAACCGGAAATTCAACAGGTTCACATCTACATTTTGAAGTCATTAAGAATGGTACTCCGGTTAACCCCATGAACTATTTAAAGTAATTTAAAAAAGCGCCTTTGGCGCTTTTTTAAATATAGGCTCATTATATTATTGTACATTACTCTTAGGAGGGACTTTATGGGATTGTCAGCAAATACACGTTTGCGTGTGCGTTATTCTGAAACTGACCAAATGGGAATTGTATATCATGCTAATTATCTTGTCTGGTTTGAGGTTGGAAGATCGGAACTATTTCGAGAGTTGGATCTTCCATATACTCAATTTGAGGAACAGGGTTTAGGTTTAGCAGTCATCGAGGCTAGTTGTCGGTATCGCAAACCTTCGCGCTATGATGATGAACTCAAGATTATTACTAGTATAGATCACATGACGTCGCGCTCAGCACGTTTCTCTTACCATGTTTATCGAGGGGAAACCCTTTTAGCCGAAGGTAAAACAGTCCATGTATTTATTAATAAAGAAGGGCACCTTGCAGACGTCCGACAGTATGCAATATGGACGCGTTTGCATGCTATTATTGAGCAACATAAAAGTGAAAGATAAGCTGAATGAGAACTTCCTTATTAAGTGATATAAGCTGTTGAAATTCTTTCTGGGTTATGGTATTATGTATACATAATACATTGGAAAGAAGGGATTCTATGTTTCTTGTAACGTGGATCGAAGGCGAAGAGGTCAATTATCGACTCGTAAAGAAGCAGGAACTTCCAACACTAATGGCTTCTTTTGGGCAAAATGCTATTATTCAAAAATTTGAGTCGTAATCTAACCTCAAAACTCTAACTAAGTAATAATAATTGTTTTTATATAATAATAAATGTCCATCATCTGATGGACATTTATTTACGTTCAGCAGGATTATTTTACTTTTCCTCGAATAATTAATGGTAGTTGCCTAAAGGAGAAGGAGGGTACTGCTATGTCATACACTCTAGTGGTTGATAGTGCGTCGGATATACCCCATGACCGAGCAAGGGCTGCGGGAATTGTCACGGTTCCTATGCCAGTGAACATAGAGGGTAAAACCTATCTTGAAGGGGTTAATCTAACTACTAAGGAATTCTATGCCCAATTTACTAGTTTTAAGGAATTACCTAAAACATCCCAGCCTAATCCAGCTACTCTACTAGAAGAATATGAGAAGATCTTGTCCGAGGGAAATGAAGTAGTAGCAATTCATCTTTCCTCTGCTTTAAGTTCAACCTTTGCTACTGCCCAATTGATGCGTGATAACTCCTCTGCCCCGGAACGAGTGCATATTATTGATAGCCTTGGAGCATCATTTGGGTATGGATTACTTGCACTGTTAGCACAGGAAATACTTGCAAAAGCTGATTCCTGGGATGAAGCCGAAGCCAAAATAATTACAATTCGCCAGAATATGAGATATGTCATTACCTTAGATACACTTGAATATCTGGTTAAAGGGGGAAGAGTGAGCAAACCAGCAGGATTTATTGGTGGATTACTCGATGTAAAACCAATTTTGCACATGACACCGGATGGTAGACTAGAACCCTATGCAAAAGTACGTTCCCGACGCGCTGCCATTCGAAAATTAGCTGAAGTCATGAAAAATGAAATAACTCATCCCGAACAGCAAGTAATTGGAATTTCCCATTCTGACTGTTTGAAAGATGCCCATTTATTGGCCGATGAAATTCGCCAGCTGCATACTGTGAAGGATATCTGGATCAGTGAAATCGGATGTGTCGTTGGAAGCCACACTGGACCGGGAACCTTGGCCCTTTTTTATCAGACTTAAAACTCGTTAGGAATAAGAGGTGTACTACGTTGTTGAGATTCATCACTGCTTTTCTCCTTGCAGTACTTATGATGGTTAGTATTAATAATCCCACCGCTTTCGCTGTAGAAACATCGTCTAAAGAACCTCAAATACTTGGAGAGGGTGCCTATCTTATCGATGTCTTATCAGGTCAAACACTCTATATTAAGAATCCAGATAAGCCATTAGCTCCAGCAAGCACAACAAAAATTATGACTGGACTTTTAGCGATTGAGCATGGAAATTTAAACGATATCGTGACGCCGAGTTCGACTTTGCTAAATAATAAAATTGTATATGGTACACAAATATACCTTGAACCTGGAGAGAAAATGCCCTTAGAAGACCTTCTATATGCTTTGCTGCTAAACTCAGCTAACGATGCCGCTGTTGTTATTGCGGAACATGTAGGCAGCGACTTACAGACCTTTGTCGAAATGATGAATCAACGTGCCCATGAAATAGGCGCTAACCGGACCACTTTTGTTAACCCAAGTGGTTTAACTGAGACTGGACAGGTTACGACTGCTCATGACCTTGCGCTTATAGCGCGTGTTGCCTATCAAAATCCCACATTTGCCGAATTTGTCCGTACTAAATCACAAGCCATTTCTCGCTTAAAAACTGATATTCCCACGCTCATGGTTAATGAAAACAAATTATTGTGGAGAGACTCTGCAGTTGATGGTATTAAACCTGGGTACACTGCTGCTGCCCAAAATTGTCTTGTCGCTTCGGTGTCCAAAGATGGCCGCCAATTTATTGGCGTGATCCTTAAATCTCCTGGTCCGGAAATCTACACAGATATGCAAGCTATGTTTGAGTTTGGCTTTACTCAATTTAAACAGACTATTTTTAAACCCTCTGGATCGATTATTTCTACTGTTAGTGTGAATAATGAACTTGTTAATTTAATTATCGATCGTCCGATTTATATGACTCAGAAAATCGATGAACAGAGTACAGCTTTGAAATTACAGGTTAAACCGGCTTATTCCAGTCCTCTTAGCTCAGTACAAGAGGGTCAGGTTGTAGCCCATGTTGAGGTTTTAGACGGGACAACCCTAGTAAGCACGCTTCCTTTATTATCTACGCGTACAATTTTGTCACCTCCCTTAACAAGCAATGTGCGTACAAAGTATCTTTCTTGGACAACAGGACTTATATTTTTAGGAGTCGTCTTTGCACTCCTCATCAGCCAAAAACTACTTGCCGATTGGCGATGGCGCAGGCAAATGAGACTAATTAGAAAAAAATATACACTTATTAAGTGAGTAAAGTATATGTACTTACGTTGCAAGTTCAACCAAACAAAAGCAGGTCAGAGCATAGACTCAGGCAGGCGTCTGTTTGGCTTTTCTCTGTCATTTATCTTATAATGAGATGGTTAAGAATTTAAGGCGCAATTATAGGAGTGACTTGCTTGGATAATAGTGAACTCGATCCACGAACCTTGAACAATGAAACTTCATTGGGAGACTCACGATTGAATAACAAGGTTGTAACATTAGTCTATGGTTGCCAAATGTCTGAACGTGACGCTGATACTTTGACGGAGATTACCAGACGTTTGGGTTATGAACCTTCTGATGACCTTGAAACGGCAGCTTTGGTGATTGTTAATACTTGTTGTGTTAGAGAAAGTGCAGAAAATAAAATACTTGGAAAAATTGGTGAACTGAAAAAGCTAAAAGAACGAAATTCTAAGGTAAAGATAGCGATCACTGGATGTATGGTTCAACAACCGGGTGCTTTAGAACGTTTGCAAAAACGCGCACCTCATGTGGATATATGGGCAGGAACCCATAATTTGCACGAGTTCTCCTCCCTCATTAAGAAGGTGGAACGGGGAGGAAAAGTGGCAGAGGTTTGGCATGAACCTAAAGCTACCTTAGAAATTGCACCGCTGCCTGAGAAAGGCAAACGCCATGCCAGTGTCAACATCATGTATGGTTGTGATAATTTTTGCTCGTATTGCATTGTTCCCCATGTACGAGGCAGGGAAAGAAGCCGAAAACCTGAAGAAATACTTCAAGAAATCAAATCTCTTGTGGAGAGTGGGTGCCGTGAAGTTACATTATTGGGGCAAAATGTAAATTCCTACGGTAAGGAATTTTCCCCCACCTATGACTTTGCAGATCTACTTCAGGAAGTAGATCAAATCCCCTGGCTTTTAAGGATACGATTTATCACATCTCATCCTAAAGATTTATCAGACAAGCTAATAAAAACTGTCGCTGAAGGGAAGAAACTTTGCGAACACTTTCATCTCCCCATTCAGTCAGGCAGTAATTTTATATTAGAGCGCATGAATCGGAAATATACTAGGGAATACTATTTAAGCCGAGTTCAAAAAATTCACGAACTTGTTCCAAATGCTAGCTTAACAACCGATATTATCGTTGGATTTCCTGGTGAATCGGAAGAAGATTTCGAACAAACTCTCGCTATGATGAAGCAGGCTCATTATAGTCAAGCTTTCACCTTTATGTATTCTAAACGTTCAGGAACGCTTGCCGCTAAGATGGAAGATCAAATTCCATTAGACGTCAAAAAAAGGCGTTTACAAAAATTGATGAGTGTTCAAAACCAAGAAAGTCTGGAATGGCGGCAACTCATGATTGGAAAACTTGTTGAAGTTTTAGTTGAAGGGCCTAGTAAAACAAATCCTCAGCGTTTAACCGGACGAACACGGGGCAACGAACTGGTCGTTTTCAATGGACCTCAAGAAATAATTGGCTCGCTAGTCAATGTAAGGATTAATGAAGCGGGTTCGTGGACTCTGATGGGAGAAGTTGAAGATTTCAAAAAATCTTGGACCTTTGAATTTAATGCAGGAATTTAGAGTTATGTGTAGAATGTAATATTTCGGAGGTGTTTTAATTAATGATGAATAATGAAATTACTGAAAAAGCTGGACTCTTAGCTGATGCTATTGCTCGAAGTACGGAGCTTGCCGAATTACGTAGAACAGAAGATGAAATGTCAGCTGATGCTTCAGCCCAACAATTGATTGCAGAATTACAGAAAGCGCAAGAACGATTTATGGAGAAGCAACAAGCCGGTAGCGAGCCTTCAGAAATCGAAAAAAATGTAGTCGACGAAATTGAAACAAAAGTAGAAGGAAACCCAGCCATTGTGGCTTATATGGCAGCACAAGACAAATTCACGGAAATGTTGGATAGTGTTAATGCCATTCTAGCCGGTGCTATTGCTGGTTCATCCGATGGTTGTTCCTGCCAGGACAACACCTGTGATCCTGGTGGATGCGAACCTGGTGGATGTGGTAGCGGAGGCTGCGGTTGCTCAGGAAACTAACATTCAATGAAACACAGTGAATAAGTTATTAAAAGGGAAGGGCTAAATCCGTAGCTCTTCCCTTTTAGGATTAAAGATTAATCCCGTAGGGGCAACCCTATGAGGGCAATTCATGAATTGCCCCTACATTAATAATAAAGGGGAGAATACATGGTATGACCACCCCAATGATGCTCCAATACCGAGGAATTAAAGAGAAAGCCCCGGGAACGATACTTTTCTATCGACTAGGGGATTTTTACGAAATGTTTGGGGAAGATGCGGAATTAGCAGCACCTATACTTCAAATAGCCTTAACCGGTCGAGATGCAGGAGACGGGAAACGAATTGCCATGTGTGGCGTCCCTTATCATGCTTTAGATAATTACTTGTCAAAGCTCGTTAAAGCTGGCCATAAAGTCGCTATATGTGAACAAGTGGAAGACGCTAAACAGGCAAAAGGGATTGTCAAACGTGACATCATTCGTATTGTTTCTCCAGGGACGCTGACTGAATCAGTCTCTGAAGGGAGCAATCATTATATAGCCAGTGTGTATTATGAAACTAACTGGGGACTTGCTTTTCTAGACTTATCCACGGGGGAATTTTCGTTATTCCAAACCCCAGACCTTGACGTTCTTCTCACGGAACTATCTCGAATTAATCCAGCAGAGCTATTATTGCCTCTTGAACTTATGAAAAAACCTAAGCCTTGGTTGGGTTATTACTGTAGCGTACGCGAGCGAAAAACGTTCTGTGGACAAACTTTAAGAGAGCGCTTTCATAGTCAGCAAGATTTGTTTCAAGAATTTCCAGTAGGAACCCAAGCCGCCACAGCTTTATGGGTCTATCTACTTGAAACAATGCCTGGTGTTGATCCAAGCCATATCCTAGAAATTACGACCTTCCGTTCTGAACACTGGATGTTTCTGGACCAATGGACCCGTCGTAATCTTGAACTGACAGAATCCTTGCGTAGTATCGATAAAAAAGGTACGCTTTTGTCAGTTCTTGATTTAACTCAGACTGCATTTGGGGGTAGGCTAATAAAGCATTGGATTGATAAACCCTTGCTTAGGCAAGATGCAATAAATCATCGTCTGGATGTGGTAGAAGAACTGACTTTAGACTCATTTCTTCGCAGAGACTTAATTAAGCTTCTGTCCGAAGTGTATGATCTCGAGCGCCTGATGGGGAAAGTTTCTTATGGGACTGCCAATGCGAAAGATTTATTAGCCTTGGCGCATACCTTAGCACTTCTTCCGGAAATTCGTACTCTCTTGAAGTCTAGCTCTTCAGAGAACCTTAAAAGCTATGCGAGCCATCTTGATGGACTTGACGCATTCGTTGATAAACTGCAAAGTGCACTAAATCCCAATCCCCCAATCTCTCTACGGGATGGCAATCTTATCAAAACAGGTTATTCCCAAGAAGTTGATGAACTGCGTTTCATTTCAACGGGTGGTAAAGCGTGGGTTGCCCAACTGGAGAACTCAGAACGTGAACGGACTGGAATTCGTTCGCTAAAAATTGGGTATAATAAAGTATTTGGTTATTATATTGAAATAACCCATGCCAATGCTCATCTAAGTCCTCCTGACTATCAACGGAAGCAAACCTTGTCTAATGCTGAACGCTTCATTACTCCCGAATTGAAAGAATACGAACAAAAAATCATAGGGGCAGAGGAAAAACTCAAGGATTTAGAGTATGAGCTGCTTTTGATTCTTCGGGAAGAGGTCCGAACACACACTAAGAGCATTCTGCACATAGCTCAGGTGTTAGCGGAAACCGATGTCTTCGTCAGTTTAGCGGAAGTGGCCGTTCGCAACCACTATGTTCGTCCCCTGATTAAAGACGACGGTCAAATACTTATCACAGATGGCAGACACCCAGTTGTCGAACAAGTGCTGGATCCAGGTGTGTTCGTCCCCAATGATACCCTCATGTCTCAAAGTCTTCACTTAGCTTTGATCACAGGCCCCAATATGGCTGGGAAATCGACCTATATGCGTCAAGTTGCCTTGATTGTTCTCATGGCCCATATCGGATCCTTTGTACCTGCTAAGCGGGCCAGCATTACCCTGGTTGATCGGATCTTTACAAGAGTCGGTGCCTCGGACGATTTAGCAGCTGGACAAAGCACCTTCATGGTAGAAATGCAAGAAGTCGCTCATATTCTAAAATATGCCACTGGAAAAAGCTTGATTATTTTAGACGAAATTGGACGAGGGACTGCGACGTTTGATGGGCTTAGCATCGCTTGGGCGGTAGCGGAGCACCTAGTTCAACAGTCTAAGTTTAACCCTAAAACCCTCTTCGCCACGCATTATCATGAGCTAACGCATCTCCAAGACGAATTCTCTGGGCTGTTTAACCTTCATGTTGGCGTGAAAGAACGGGGAGAGGATATTGTTTTTTTTCACAAGATATTGGCTGGTAAAGCTGATCGTAGTTATGGTATCCAAGTAGCTCGATTAGCGGGTCTGCCTCAAAACCTTCTCCAACGGGCTAAAGCCCTGCTGCTGGAGTTAGAAGCCTCTCAACCAGCACCTGTAAGCAGTGATCCACCTAAGCAGGTTGCTCAATTAGCGCTTTTTGATGTCCCGCAAACCCACCCAATTTTACAAGAGATCAACAAGTTGCCCATGGAAGATATGACAGCACGGCAAGCCCTCCAGTATCTCTTTGACCTTCGAGAACGCATTCAATCCTCTGAAACCTAAATCAAGGTTCGAAGTTCGAGGTTCGAAATTGTAACGCGAATTCTGAGTTGAGTAAGTCGATGTTAGTGGACCTGTTCCAAAGTTAAAGTCGAAGTTCGAAGTGATGTTCGGTTTTAAAGATCGTGCATCGAACCTCAAACTTCGTACCGAATAAGGGGGTGTCTAATATTCCTAATCGAGTAGGGATCGATGTGGGTGGGACCTATACTGACGCTGTGTTTATTCACGATAACCATATTGAACGGACAGCCAAAGTACCCACCCAGTCTGACAACTTAGTGGAAACACTCATGGAGGCCTTTGACAAGTTAGCTATCCCAGATGAACAAGCGCTGAACCAGATAACGGTGAGCACAACACTCGTCACCAACGCTATTCTCCAAAACCGAATCCCTCCCATTGAAATGTTATTATTTTCAGGAAATGGCATGAGAATTGATGCTCTCCCTTGGCCCGTTAGTTATCATGAGCTTTCTGGAGAAATGGATTTTCGGGGTCGTGAAACTGAACCAACGGATCCAACTGAATGGGAAAAGCTTCTAACGCTACATCTTCGTGAGAACCCAGCCAACGTAGCTATTGTAGGTAAGTTCTCACATCGAAACAGTCTTCATGAGGAACAACTGGCAACCTATTTGAGGAGAATTAATCCCTCTTTACGCATTGCTTTTGGTCACACTTGGGGACAAGCAAATTTTCATAGGCGTAGTCTGACTACATATCTTAATCTCGGCGTTACCGACATATATTATGACTTTGCCCAGCAGTTACAAAGTGCCATATCCGCCAGAAAAATTTTGGCACCGATTTCTATTTTAAAGGCGGATGGCGGGATTGTACCGATTGCCAAGCTTCGGCCTATTGAATCCATCTACTCTGGTCCAGCGGCGAGTATCCTTGCCGCACTGACCCAAAATGAACCCACTGCTTCGACTATCATCGTTGATATTGGCGGAACGACCACCGATATTGGTCTCGTTCTTTCCGGTGTCCCATTACTCAGTTCCAAAGGCGCTAAAATCGGACCTTATTCAACACTTGTTCGTTCACTCGCGGTCCGTTCAATACCGGTAGGTGGGGACTCCGCCATCCGAACCACAGATCAGGGGTTTGTTCTAGAAAGCTACCGACTAGGACCCGCCTATTGTTTGGGAGGGACCCTACCCACTCCCACCGATGCGATGCGTTATCTGGGGTTGATTGATTATGGAAATGAGCGTTTGGCAGAAGAGGGCCTTGCCACGCTACTGCCCGTGGAACGCCGAACACACGAATGTCTGCAGGAGCTGGCCTCGGCAATTATTGATAGTGTCTCTGAGAAAATCGCTGCGGCTGTTGATTCCCTGAAGCAAGAGTGGCAAGAGGAACCAGCGTATAAAGTTTGGGAGGTTCTCCATCCCCAAGAAAGCCATACCTTCCAAACACTGGTCAGCGGAGGAGGCGCTCGAGGGATGGCAGTCGCTCTGAAAAAACGACTTAAGACTTCTGTTCTGCTGGGACTTTATCCGGAAGTCTCTAATGCCTTGGGTGCGGCGATGGCCAAACCAACCATGGATTGCACACTTCATCTAGACACCTATATGAAGCGCTATCGAGTCGAAGAAACTGGAGAACAGGGGACATGGTCTGGTACACTACGTCCTCATCGCGAGGTCGAGAGCTTTCTAGATACTCTCGCACAGCAGATGGCTAAATCCTATGGCATGACGCTTGAAGACGTGGAAAAAGAGCCCTTCGATTTCTTCCCAATTGTTAAGGGATATAAAACCGTGGGTCAAATTGTCCGCGGGGCCGTTCATCTGCGGCCTGGTGTGATTGGGAGGATACACGTATGAAACGAACTGGAATTTTGTTTTTCCCAGCCTTCGATTGGTCACTTGGAGAATCCCATCCCGAACGAGAAGAACGTCTCCTCTATACTCAGGAGCAACTATTTGAAGAAGGTATTCTGGATTTACCCCAAATCAAACAGTATTCACCACGGGTTGCTACGCTCCATCAGGGGTTACGGACCCAAGCTATATTTCCAAACCCTGGATCGTATAAGGATTCGTTAGATCCCCACCTGATTGCTGCAGGGAGTGCTATTTTACTTGGTGAAGCACGCGTCCGCGGCGATATAGCGAATGGCTTTGTCCTTGCGCGTCCTCCTGGGCATCATTCCGGGGCAACGGTTTGGGGAAATCGTGGGTTTTGCACGCTTAACTATGAGGCTATCCTTGTCAATCATTTGAGGGCTCGTTTTGGCATTAAGAAGATCGCAATTGTTGATACTGACGTTCATCATGGAGACGGAACCCAAGATATCTTTTATCACGATCCCAATGTTTTGTTCATTTCCCTCCATCAAGACGGACGCACAATCTATCCTGGCACGGGGTTTGTTAATGAAAAAGGGGGTCCTAATGCTTGGGATCAGACGTTAAACATTCCTCTTCCGCCCGGGACAGGAGATGAGGGGTATCTCTACGTTTTAGAGAACTGGGTGTTACCGAGACTTAAAGCGTTTGCCCCTGAGCTTATTATAAATTCAGCCGGACAGGACAATCATTTCACGGACCCACTAGGAGCGATGAAGCTCACTGCCAACGGGTACGGTCGGATTACCGAACTGCTCCGGCCGGATTTAGCCGTGCTGGAAGGTGGTTATTCGATCGAAGGGGCACTACCCTATGTCAATCTAGCAATACTACTTGCGCTAGCCGGAGAAGATTACCATCATGTCCATGAACCACAAAAACAAGATAGCCCGGCTTTATCTCTGGCTGCTTTAAAGCCGTATTTTGAAGCACTCAAGCATCAGCACCAAACCATTCAACCCCGTTTTACAAGCCAAAGCAAAACCTATTTTCCCAAAGGGAAATGGATTTATAATCCTCATTCGATCTATTATGATACGGAAGGATTCCAAGAAACCCGACATGATTACATTCGAGAGTGTAGCGAGTGCGGTGGAACCGTGTATATTGAAAGTTCGCTTTCGTCTCAGAAGTCTGGGTTAGTGAGAATTCCGTTTCAAGCCTGCTCAGCGTGTGAGCAAGCGGGCTATGACCTTTGGGACCATCTACACCATCATAGTGCCGATAATGCAAACGGTTTATTACAAAACCAGCTTCACGATAAACTAACCGTTTGGAATAAGAAAGAAGGACTGAGCGAATTTTGACACCGGTGATTCATATTCTTGATTCGCACTCGGCCAACCAAATTGCCGCAGGAGAGGTTGTGGAACGCCCAGCGTCTGTCGTCAAGGAGTTGGTTGAAAACGCGATCGACGCGGGGGCAGAACGGATTGACATAACCATTGAAGGGAACGGTATTCCGTTAATTCGGGTGAGAGATGACGGTTGCGGGATCGCGATTGATGATTTGCCGTTAGCCGTAATTCGCCATGCAACTAGTAAGATCCATCAGATTGAAGATCTTGACCATTTACGAACTCTCGGTTTCAGAGGGGAAGCCTTACCGAGCATTGCATCAGTTTCCGAGATGGAAATATCCTCACGTCCTGCCGATGAGGTGGCTGGCTTAAGCCTTAAGCTTAGAGGTGGAGAGCAAGCGGAATTTTCAGAAGTGGGGTGCCCAGTTGGAACGACCGTCACGATACGCAATCTTTTTTTTAATACACCGGTTCGCTTGAAGTTTCTAAAATCCACCCCGACAGAATTTGGCCTTATCAGCGATACTATTGGGCGAATTGCTCTTGCACATCCAGAGATTGCTTTTTCGTTAACACATCCTCACCAAGTCGTTTTACAAACGTCCGGTCGCGGAGATTTACGAGAAACGATTGGTGCAATCCTCGGTCATACGATGGCTCGGCAGCTTATACCGATCAACGCTCAACAAGATGATTGGCAAATTGAGGGGTTTATCAGTCCACCAGATCTGGTTCGATCATCCAAGCAAACCCAGACATTTATGATTAACGGGCGAATTGTACGCTCACCGTTTTTAAACCGGGCTCTAGAGGAAGGCTATCACACAATCATTCCAAACAAACTTCATCCTGTCGTGGTATTTCATCTGCATATTCCGCCCTCAGAGTATGATGTTAATGTTCACCCCACAAAAATGGATGTACGCTTTAAACATGAGCAAGCCTTAGCACCGTTTATCACACAAGCTGTCTATCAAACCCTCATCAAAAATAAACCTTTACGCTCGTTTCAAGATAAACTCCCTTCAACACACGAACCTAAAGCTGCCTTCTCGTTTAAAAATTCTCCACGCTCTGTCGTATCCGTTGTTTTAGGGAACTCCAAAGCTGGAGGGGAATATCAGGAGACTAAAGCACCACTTACTGGCAGTGTCCCTGAGATAGAACCCCTCAGACCTGAAATCTTTGACCAAGCAAAACTATACTTACCAGTGCATGAAATTGACTTATTTCAGAGTCCTGTCTCTGAAATGAGTCAAGAAGCCTTAGTTACGTCAAATCTCCAAGAGGCTTCTATTTCTCAAAACAACCCCCCTTGCGAGTCTGAACCAGTCACGAAGGATACACTGGCTCATATCTGGCCTTTGGCGCAAGTATTCAACACCTATATCTTAACGACTGACGGTGAAGTCCTCTTGATGATTGACCAACATGCTGCTCACGAGCGGATTAACTATGAGCGTCTGTTTGCCCAGTTCAGACAAGCCGAACATTCTAGTCAGACGCTTCTAATTCCACTTTCTATGGAGTTTACTCTTCAGGAAGAACAGGTGGTGCTAGAAAACTTATGGAATCTTACCGAAATGGGATTTATCCTCGAACAATTTGGTGAGCGAACTTACCTTTTACGGGGTGTACCCGTTCAGACAGGAACAATCCCAGCAGACAGACTTCTGCGTCAGTTTATTGAAGAGGTCTTACAGAAGAATTCTTCACCGACCATTGAAAGATTATTAGAAGAGTGGATTTATCTATTAGCCTGTAAAGAGTCCATTAAGGCACAAGACTCACTTTCGTTACTTGAAATGGAACAGCTTATAGCGCTACTTGGCCGAAGTGCTAATCCGTATACCTGTCCACATGGACGCCCAACTATGGTTAAAATGACCAGACAAGAGTTGGAAAAACGCTTTTACCGTACATAATCTGCAGAAGTTTGTGTGCACTCTTACACGGGCATACTTTCTGTGAGGAGGCTCTATGTTCAAGGAAAAACCTATCCTCATTAAGATAACGCATTCCGATGCTGAACTCCTAAAAAGATTCGCGTGGTTTCAACAACAACCGGGATGCAACTGGACCACAACAAGGGGTGGGGAAGAAGAGGTGCCAGACCTCACAATAACGCGTCGAGGCGTTTTCTTGACGAATGGTGTAAATCATCTATCCTTTCATCCAAGTATGGCCCTTATACGACTCATCAATCTCCTGCGAGGAGGAACAGACCGATATCTCGAAGCAACACAACTACAGCCTGGCGATTCTTTAATTGATGCTACACTGGGTTTAGGCACGGATGCTCTGATTGGGGCATGGGCTGTCGGTGAAAGGGGAAGCGTTCTCGGGATCGAACAATCTCCAATATTAGCTGCGTTTGTGAGTGATGGTTTAAATCATTTTTCGGAAATCCCTCAAAACGTTAAGAACAAAGATAAGCAAGCGGCATGGAATGCTTTAACACGAGCTTCTAAGCATATCGTAGTTCGATGGGGAGAACACCGTGAGTACTTAAAGCAAATCCCCTCTCGATCGGTCGATGTGGTCTATTTAGATCCAATGTTTCGCCGCACCTGTAGACAATCTGACTCTATGCTACCCTTACACTTGTGGTCAGATCATAATCCACTCGATCAGGAGGCTGTATTAGAGGCCTGTCGGGTAGCTCGTAAACGGGTTATTCTCAAAGAACGTAAAAACAGTTCAGAATTCCGGCGTCTGGGGTTTGATATACTACTTGGAGGGCAGTACAGTCCGGTCGATTATGGCGTTATTTCTATTTGATGGGGGTTGGTATGGTGTATCCACTGATCATTATTATCGGCCCGACCGCTGTCGGTAAGACGTCGCTTGGAATTGCCCTAGCCCAGGAAGTAGGCGGGGAAATAATTTCTGGGGACTCCGTCCAAATATATAAAGAACTTGATATTGGTTCAGCCAAACCTTCTGAAGCTGAACTACAACTCATCCCACACCACCTTATTAACTATTTAGATCCCTCAGAGCCGTTTTCGGCAGCCCAGTTTAAGGTGAAAGCTACAGCCTTAATTAATGAAATTAGAAGTCGTGGACATGTTCCAATCGTGGTCGGGGGGACAGGACTTTATATTCGTTCATTGCTCGACCCTTACGATTTCTCTCAACAAGGCTCGGATGAAATACGAGCCAAATGGCATGAATTTTCCCAATTACTCGGGAACCTAGCTCTGCATGAGGAGTTGAGGGGGCGGGACCCTGAAACAGCACAGCAGTTGCACCCCAACGATGTTTTTCGAATTATTCGTGCGCTTGAAGTCTTTGAGTTAACCGGTAGTACCTTATCGAGTCAACGTCAATTCCGGGATAATGAATACATGATATTGGATCCGTCGATTCTCTATATTGGGCTAACTGCTTCACGTGAAGTCATTTATGAGCGAATCAATCAACGTTGTATTACTATGCTCTCTCAAGGCTTAATCGAAGAAACACTAACGCTCTTAAACTCCGGATATTCATCGACCTTAAAACCCTTTCAAAGCATTGGTTATCGTCATGCTATTTGGCACATAAAAGGGCTTGTCACACAACCTGAAATGCTTCGATTGCTACAAAGAGATACTCGACATTTTGCTAAGCGTCAAATGACCTGGTTTCGTCGTGATCCTCGGATCAGTTGGTATAATACTGAAACAGATTCCGACGTATTACTCAGAGAGCTGGTCAAGACTTGCAGAGCATGTCAAACTCGTGTAGAATAGTAAAGTAGAAATATAAGGTGATGGAGGTAAATATATGAATAAATCGCCCATCAATTTACAAGATACCTTTCTCAATCAGGTACGTAAGGAAAATCTTCCGGTGACTATTTACTTGGTTAACGGATTTCAACTTAAGGGACTTATCAAAGGCTTTGATAACTTCACAGTGGTTATTGAGTTTGAAGGTAGGCAACAGATGGTCTATAAACATGCTATTTCGACCGTTATGCCGATTCGCCCGATTAACTTTATGGCTGCAAGCGCTGGAGAAACGACTACTAATTCTTAGGCATAAAACCCATAATCAGGCTAAGCTCGAAACATGAAGAACTAAGTTTGGTAACATACCGAACTTAGTTCTTTCTCTTGAATTCACTCGTCATTTGTGATATCTTAAAGTCATATGCTTTTATATTGGTGAAAGAAAGGAACTCAACCCAACTATGGAAACTCGAAATTTAAGAAACATTGCAATTATCGCTCACGTTGATCATGGGAAGACGACGCTTGTAGATGTCATGCTAAAACAAAGTGGAACCTTCAGAGCTAACCAACAAGTTATTGAACGCGTCATGGATTCCAATGATTTAGAACGTGAACGTGGAATTACCATTTTATCTAAAAACACCTCCGTTCACTGGCAAGGAACAAAGATCAATATAATTGATACTCCAGGACATGCTGACTTCGGGGGAGAGGTTGAACGTGTCTTACAAATGGTCAATGGGGTACTCCTCATTGTTGATTCATTTGAAGGACCCATGCCCCAAACCCGTTTTGTGTTAAGAAAAGCCTTAGAACTTAAACTCATACCAATTGTAGTGATTAATAAGATTGACCGACCGGACGCTCGTCCAGATGAAGTGGTTGATGAAGTACTTGATCTCTTTATTGAGCTGGGTGCAGAAGACCATCAGCTAGATTTCCCAGTTGTTTATGCCTCAGCGAGGGCAGGAACTGCAGGACTCGCTCACGACGCTCTGGAAGCCACGTTAGCGCCTCTTTTTTCGGTGATCATGGAACACATTCCAGCCCCTGTTGTCGATCTCGAGGCTCCTTTTCAGATGCTTGTCACCACTCTTGACTACGATGATTATGTCGGAAAAATTGCAGTGGGTAGAATTGTTCGTGGAACGATCCATCAAAACGAAAGTGTCACCTTAATTAAGCGAGATGAGAGTTTCGAACGAGTTAAAGTCGGTAAAGTTATGATCTTTGAAGGACTTAAACGGCTAGACGTTCCCGAAGCATCCGCCGGTGAAATTGTGGCACTGACTGGACTTTCCAGTGCTAATATCGGAGAAACGGTTGCTTGTTCTATATCACCTGAAGCCCTACCAACCATCGAAGTAGATGAACCCACTTTGTCAATGAATTTCATGGTTAATAACAGTCCGTTCGCCGGACGAGAAGGTCATTTTGTAACTTCTCGGAAAATTCGCGAACGTCTTTGGAAAGAAGTCGAGACGAATGTTAGCTTACGAGTCGAAGAAACCGACTCTGCAGATTGTTTTCAAGTATCGGGTAGAGGAGAACTTCACCTCTCAATTCTGATCGAAAACATGCGTCGGGAAGGGTATGAACTCCAAGTTTCTAAACCCGAGGTTATCTATAAAACGATCGATGGTGTCAAATGCGAACCGATCGAGTTTCTAATCTGTGACCTACACGAAAGTGCACTGGGTTCGATCATGGAGCTTCTGGGCAAGCGAAAAGCGGAAATGGCTAATATGACAAGCCTTTCGGCTACACATCTCCGACTTGAATTTAGAATTCCGGCACGTGGGCTGATTGGCTTCCGTGGGGACTTCTTATCTGAGACACGGGGTGAAGGAATGATGAGCCATGTGTTCTTAGGGTATGAACCCTATAAAGGAGATATCCCTGGTCGAAATCGTGGCGCCCTCATTGCTTTTGAAGAGGGAGAAACCAACGCTTACGGGCTTTATTCGGCTCAGGATAGAGGAGTATTGTTTGTCGACCCAGGCCTCCATGTGTATGCAGGTATGATTGTTGGAGAAAATAAACGTGAACAAGATATCGAAGTGAACGTATGTAAGAAAAAACAGCTCACAAATATGCGCACCAGTTCAGCCGATGAAGCCTTGCGCCTCGATAAGCCGAGAGAATTCTCGTTGGAGCAATCTTTAGAGTTTATTAACGATGATGAACTGGTAGAAATTACGCCTAAAAGCGTTCGTCTCCGCAAGAAATTCTTAGATCACACTTCTCGTGTACGATACTCTAAGACATTAACAGGGAAATAATAACAATGCGTTTTCTGGGACACCTTTTATCTTTACTTGAGTATATTAGTAAAGATGGGAGGTGCCTGTACTTATGACAATCCGTGTAACGTTTAGACCAGACAATCTTCAAGCTCCGGTTATCCAATCTCCCTTGCCACGTGAAACTGCACAGATTATTACTCCTGTGTCAGAACTGCTGGGAAATGGACGAAATCGTAAGAATAATCCTGCTTCCCTTGAAAAGGACAAAGATAGAGTTGCGGAGATTCTTAATGAATTGGAAGCTTATATAGGATTAGTAACCGTAAAACGCCTCATTCGTGAATTACAAGCCTTTGTGGAAATTCAAAAGCGGCGCACACGGGAAAAACTTATTGCCGAGCCCCTCGTATTACATATGATTTTTCGTGGAAATCCTGGAACGGGAAAAACAACTGTAGCTCGACTAGTCGGGAGACTTTTTAAAGAGATGGGTGTTCTCCAGAAAGGGCATGTGATCGAATGTGAGAGAGCAGATCTTGTTGGAGAATATATTGGACATACCGCCCAAAAGACTAGGGAGCAACTAAAAAAGGCCTTAGGCGGAGTGCTCTTTATTGATGAAGCCTATTCGTTAGCGCGTGGTGGAGAGAAAGATTTCGGCAAGGAAGCCATCGATGCGTTAGTAAAGTCTATGGAAGATAATAAGGATAATCTCGTCTTGATTTTAGCCGGGTATCGTCAAGAAATGGGATGGTTTTTGCAAACCAATCCAGGACTTCGCTCCCGCTTCCCGATACATATCGATTTTCCAGATTATACACTCGATGAATTGTTAGCCATCGGGAATTCAATGTTCAAAGCCAGACAATATGAGCTTACTCCAGAGGGATCGGAGGCGCTCCACATTCACCTGCAAAATTTACTAAATACTGATCCTTATGCGGGTAATGCACGGCTAGTTCGTAACCTTGTCGAAAAGACAGTGCGGAAACAAGCTGTTCGGCTATTTCAACAGCCTAGCTCGAGTCGCGAAGAATTAATTCAGATTTTACCAGTGGATATTACCCTAGAAGATCTCTAATCTGATCTTTTGGGTTAGTTAGATATACGAATAACTTAGAATATGAGGTTATTGGATATGGATATTTCGGGAGAATTGTCAGGGATCCGGGCAAGCCAATTACAAGAGCTTAAAGATCTTGCTGAATTTAAGACTGAACGTTCTGAACTAATCCATCCTGAGATCCTTGAAGAACTGATTCGACTGACACAACTTTGGAACCGAGAAATCGCCGTATTTCTTTCTCGGCCAGGTACAATCCTAGCGGCTGCAGTAGGGCGACATGCTACTGTAACCCTACCTCCGATCAAAGGAAGGTCAATTGGTAAACACTTACGTTGTATTCATACACATCCCAATGGGGACTATAGACTCAGTCCACTAGATCATAGCGCCCTGTTATCCCTCCAACTAGAAAGTATGACTTCTATTGGAGTTCGTGACGGCTCACTTACTGGAATCCAAATTGCTTATCGAACAGGAGAAGACGATTCCTTTATCGTTAATCTTAGTTCAAAAGACTGGCAATCGTTTGATTATAACGACTCCTTAGCGCATTTTTCGAAGACTACACCCAACAACACTGAAACAGCAAAAGGTAAGGAGCGCGCTTTCCTTATCGCGCTCGTAGACAATGACCAAGACGACAATGAAGATTTGATCGAGCTACGAGAACTGGCGCGAACAGCAGGTGTGGATGTAGTTGGACAACTGGTCCAACTACGTCGTTACGGGCAGGCCCGAAGCTATTTAGGGAGCGGTAAAATCGAAGACTTAATTCACCGTATCCAGGAAACAAAGGCCAATGTCGTAGTTAGTGATGATGAATTATCTCCGGCACAAGTACGCACCTTAGAGACAGAAACAGGGCTCAAAGTCTTAGATCGTACAGGATTAATCTTGGATATTTTTGCGCAACGTGCTCAGTCTCGTGAAGGTAAACTTCAGGTTGAATTGGCCCAACTTAAACATTTATTACCCTATTTATCTGGCTCAAGCCAGGGACAAGCACTTTCTCGTTATACTGCAGGAGTTGGCTCACGCGGCCCGGGTGAAACAAAATTAGAGCTTGATCGACGTCGAATGCGAGATCGAATTAGCCAATTGGAAAAGGAATTAAAAATTGTACTTCAGCATCGAGATGTGCAACGTCGTCAAAGAACGAGGAGTGGACTACCGACCATTGCCTTAGTCGGTTATACGAATGCTGGAAAAACAACGTTCTTAAAAGTAGCCATGGAACAGACCGGTAGTCGATCTGATCTACCCACCGGTGAAAATAAATTATTTGCAACCTTAGATCCACTTGTACGTGGTATCAGAGTAAACTCGTCCATGGAAATTCTGCTGAGCGACACGGTGGGTTTTATTCGTAAATTGCCAACCCAACTGTTGCGGGCGTTTTTAGCCACACTTGAAGAGGTTCAGCAAGCGGATATTTTATTACATGTAGTTGATGCAAGTCATCCGCAAGCACTTCAACACGCTGAGACGGTGCATGAGGTGTTAAAGCAATTGGGGTGCGATGAAAAACCCATGATAACTTTGTTAAATAAAGTTGATAAGCTCTTGCCTGAAGAGGATATTTCCGAGCTAGTAGAGCGCCTTCCACATCCCATCGAGTTGTCCCTTGCACGAGGAGACTCCTTAACGCCAGTTTGGAGTGCCGTTAGCTCATTATTAACCTGATTAATTGGTTTGATTTCAACCCATTGAGGAGGAAGCTGTTTGTATTCTGATCCCACATGGCCGGAGTTAATTCGTAATGCAGTAGCTACTGCAGAAGAATCACTCCTACGTCAGCTTCCCGAGTTACAAGATATTGCAACACATAACCACGAAAAGGTATTGAAAGCCTTCCAAGCAGAACGTGTCTCAACCTATCATTTGCAGGGCACGACTGGTTATGGTCTTGGTGATTCTGGCCGTGAAGTCCTTGACAGCGTGGTCGCGAGCATCCTAGGCACTGAAGCTGCGCTGGTACGTGGTCAATTTGTGTCTGGTACTCACGCTATTGCTGCCGCCTTATTTGGAGTATTGCGCCCAGGAGATCATGTAATTTCTGTCAGTGGGCCCCCCTACGATACTCTTGAAGAAGTCATTGGGATAAGAGGAAAAGGGCAGGGAAGCCTGATGGATTTCGGAGTCTCTTATGACGCCATTCCACTGGACTCTCAAGGAAATCTACAATACGAACTTTTAAGTAAGAGTATAACCGATAAAACCCATATGGTGATGGTTCAACGCTCACGAGGATATGCGTGGAGAAACTCATTGATGATTGCTCAGATCAAAGAGCTAGTTACTTTTATACGGACAAACTTTCCTCAAATAATCATCTTCGTAGATAACTGCTACGGAGAATTAGTCGAGAAGCAAGAACCCGGCGATATTGGCGTAGACTTGATGGCTGGTTCGCTGATCAAAAATCTAGGCGGTAGTCTTGCTCCGACGGGTGGTTATGTGGCTGGACGCTCAGATTTGGTTAGACTTACAGCGCAGCGCTTGACTGCCCCAGGAATCGGCGAGCATATGGGTGCGACCTTGGAATGGCAGCGCCTGTTTTATCAGGGATTATTTTTTAGTCCTTTAACCGTTTCTGAATCCATCAAAGGCGCTGTTTTTTCTGCAGCATTTTGGGGAGCCTTGGGATTTGAAGTACATCCTGAACCAGATGCGCCTAGAACAGATCTTATTCAAGCCGTGAAACTGGGAGCACGAGATAAGATGATCTCCTTCTGTCAGGGTATTCAGAAAGGATCACCGATAGATTCTCATGCTTTACCCATTCCTTCTGGAATGCCCGGATATGATGACGAAGTCATCATGGCAGGAGGTACGTTTATTCAAGGTTCAACCAGCGAGTTTTCTGCGGACGGTCCACTTCGAGAACCCTATATTGTCTATCAGCAAGGGGGCATTTCTCATATATATGTTCAGATGGGAAATGTTTTAGCAGCACTTAATTTATGGCAGCAAGGGCTAATAAGATAACTCTTCGATTTTTATCGAAACGATTTTCGATCAGAGCAGTCTTTCTTTCAAACACGCCTACAACTGTGTTAATATGAAAGGGTAGAAAGGGGTGAATTATGGGAGATTCTGAGTCGCCGAAAAGCACAGTGCGTTTTTTGATTGAACTAGCGGAAATTGTTCTTATTGCGTTCGCACTTTCGTGGGTATTGCGTACCTATGTTATTGAAGCTCGCAAAGTCCCTACTGGTTCAATGCTGCCGACAATTCAACTGGAAGACCGTGTCATCGTGGATAAGTTTTTCTTCAAACACTTTGACCATATTAATCGAGGAGATATTATTGTCTTTCATCCACCACCAAGTGCTCACGCGACAGAGGACTTTATTAAACGAGTGGTTGGTGTGGCAGGAGACAAACTTGAAATACGTAATCACGTTACCTACGTAAACGATCAACCCCTGTATGAACCCTATATATTAGAAAAATCAAGAAATGATTTCGAACCGATCGTTGTCCCTGAAAATACCGTCTTCGTTATGGGAGATAATCGCAACAATAGTGCTGACTCAAGAGAGTGGGGCTTTTTACCTGCACAAAATATTACTGGGCGAAGTCTATTCCGCTATTGGCCAATGGATCAAATAGGTGCTCTTGCTCGTTAGGTGAGAGCTTTTTTCTTTTGTTGAGCATATACTTTTATCAGTTACTATTTTATCAGTATTCAATTACATAATTGAGAGGGTGGGGCTTTGTGGAAGATCAAAAACTAAGAGTGCTAATTTTGTTTGGTGGGCGTTCAGGAGAACATGAAGTTTCCTTAAATTCAGCCCAGTCCATATTCAAAGCAATTGATCGAGCACGTTATAATGTAGAAACGATCGGAATTAATAAACAAGGCCAATGGTTTTGGGGTGTTCTTCCCGAAACGCTGATCAGAGAAGGGTTTCCTCCGGCTGAGCAGATACGCCAAGTTACACTCATCATAGATCCAACAAATCCACATTTTTTGGCCTTAGATGGCCAATCTCTTCCTAACCAGGGACAATTTGACATTATTTTCCCCGTGCTACATGGTCCATATGGGGAGGATGGAACTCTCCAGGGATTACTTGAAATGGCGAATGTACCCTATGTAGGGTCTGGGGTTTTAGGATCGTCTCTAGGGATGGATAAAGATCGAATGAAGGCAGTCTTCCATGAGAGAGACTTACCCCAAGCACGCTATGTGACTCTCCTGCGCTCAGACTTACTGAGTCGGCGGGAAACCTGCCTTGATGAAATTGAAACTAAGATTGGTTATCCCTGCTTTGTAAAGCCGGCCAATCTAGGATCGAGTGTAGGTATCTCTAAAGCACGCCACCGTGAAGAATTATCTGCAGCCTTGGATGTTGCGACCATATTTGATCGCAAAATTGTCATAGAACAAAATATTACTGGACAAGAAATTGAAGTGGCCGTCCTGGGAAATGATGCTCCAAAAGCTTCAATTCCTGGAGAAGTAAAACCAGCCCATGAGTTTTACACCTACGAAGCAAAGTATTCAAATATTGGCTCTAGCTTATTAATTCCAGCACCTCTGGATGAAGCTGTAATTGTACGTATCAAGGAAATGGCTATTGAAGCTTTCCGTGCCGTAGAAGCTAGTGGGCTGAGTCGAGTTGATTTCTTTGTAACTCCTGAAAATGATATCTTCCTTAATGAAATTAATACCTTGCCGGGATTTACTGAGATATCGATGTATCCTAAACTTTGGGAGGCGTCAGGAATTCCATATTCTGAACTGATCAATCGACTAATTTCATTAGGGTTAGAACGTTTTCAGGATAAACAAAACTGTAAAATTTCTCGTGATTAACAGAAACATAGTAAGGGGAGCAGATTTACATTATCTGCTCCCCTTAATTCAATAATTGAAATTGTAGCGTAACTTTGATTTGTAGTGCATATCAATATGTAGAGGCTTTCTCAGTTTAGTGAAGAGTGCGAAAAACACCAACAACTTTTCCTAAAATCGAGACATCCTGAGAATAAATTGGTTCCATGGATGGGTTCTCCGGCTGAAGTCGAATAAGAGTTCTTTCCTTAAAAAAGCGCTTAACCGTTGCTTCATCTCCAATTAACGCAACGACAATTTCACCGTTACGAGCCTCATTCTGTTGACGAACAATAATTAAATCACCATCTAATATTCCTGCACCTATCATACTGTCTCCCTGAACCCTTAGCATGAAAACGTTATCTTGGCGAACAACTTCAACAGGAAGGGGAAAGGTGCCTTCAATGTTTTCTACAGCTAAAATAGGTTGCCCAGCGGTGACTCGGCCTACAATGGGTATGTGAACGACCTTTTTTGCTTCGAGAATGTCACTAGAACTATCCAGAATTTCGATCGCACGAGGCTTTGTGGGATCACGTCGAATATATCCTTTATCCTCTAACGTTTGCAGATGACCATGCACAGTAGAGCTAGATAGTAACCCTACAGCTTCGCCAATTTCTCGTACGGCAGGTGGATATCCTTTTTTACGTATTTCTTGTTTAATAAACTCTAAAATATTTGTTTGCCGTTGTGACAAATCTGGGTACATTATTTCAACCCCCCCCAATCTTTTCATTAATTTTATCATTCATCGAAACAAAGTGCAAACAAATGTTCGTTAAATTGTCAATATTATCGGAAGTGGGGGAGGGGACAATGAAAAAACCAGAAAAATCAAAAATGAAACGATTAATTGTTCAGTTTGGGTTTCTAATTCTATTGGCTATTATTGCTTGGCAGGGTTTACACCGTACGCCCACACTACAATCGGATGTCTATCCATATTTAACTTCATTGTCACCAGCATTAGTGAAGCAATGTATCGATGAACATAAAATATCACCAACAATTGCCTTGGAGGAGTTATTAGCGATTCGTTCGACATTCTCCGAAAGGGAAGCCCAACCCTTTATTGAACAGCTTAAGAACAAGGTCACCTTCACGAAAGTGAACTGGGGATCAGTCACAAATAATACCCAAGAAATAATTAATAGGCGGCTTGAAATACTTAATCAATACCCTTTTTACCAGCCTTATAAATATCAATTTCCCGTTATCGGTAAAACTTGGTTTGATAATACGTTTGGAGCAGATCGTGAAGGAGGAAAACGCAGGCATGAAGGAACTGACCTTTTTGGCAAAGAAGGAACTCCGATAGTCAGTGTCTGTGATGGAAAAATTGAGCAGTTAGGGTGGAATCGATTGGGCGGAGAACGTGTCGGTATACGAGGAGATGATGGGAATTATTACTATTACGCTCATCTCCAATCTATTTCAACAGAGCTAGTTAAAGGGAAACGAGTTAAGGCAGGGGAATCCTTAGGGACTATGGGGCATACTGGTGATGCGTTAACAACACCAGATCATCTTCATTTTGGAATAGAGATACCTAACGAGCAATGGATTAACCCATATCCCTTTATAGAGGTATGGAGGTATTGGGGAGAAATGTAGGTTTGTAGTTTGAAATGACACTATGCATTTAGTAACACTAGGTTTATGTAAAAACTTGCTCCTAATCCTTAGATTCGTTATAATAACGTTATTAATATTATGATTATATAAATTTATAAGGGATATTTTGCTTAATGAAAGTTGCTGAACTAGTTTTTTAAAGTGGGGGTATTCATTGAAACATTCTTCAAAACGCATCCCGAAACGTACTTCAAGTTCTAAGTTACCAATTCTATTTCTAATAATTCTCATCAGTACTGTATCGTATATCGGATTTCATTACATTAGTCCGACTATAGCTAATGGGCTGCTTATCGCTACAACAGAGACCAAGCCAACCTCACTTAATTCCAAAACTTTGATCTCGTCAAAGGATCTCTCAACCCAAGATGAAAGCTATCTTCTTATGGATCCCAAAACAAATCAGATTTTGAAAGCATACAATGCTGACTTAAAACGAGCACCCGCGAGTACAACAAAGCTCCTCACCGGACTTATAGCTATCAATTCTCTACAAGAAACAGATATCATACGTGTTGGTAATGAAGTCAATTTGGAAGGCTCACAGCTTGGTCTTAGCCCTGGAGATGAAATATCAGTTCAACAACTCTTAACTGCACTATTTGTTCACAGTGCTAATGATGCTGCTGCAGCCCTAGCAGTAAAAATCAGTGGTTCAATCCCTGCCTTTGCAGAGGAAATGAACAAATTTGCAGCAAGTCTCGGATGCGAAGATAGCCAATTTATGAATCCTCATGGAATGCCTGATCCTGACCAATACACCACTGCAAATGACCTGAGTATCATTTCAAGCCAATTCCTTAAAAATGAAAGTCTTATGAACTATGTCAAAGAACCTCGCGCTCGAATTCAATGGAAAGATAAACGAGGTGTGCTTCTTCAAGCCGAATCAGAGAATACAAACCGTCTTCTGGGGATTTATCCTGGAGATGAAGGACTTAAAACGGGTACAACCACTGAGGCTGGTCAGTGCCTGGTATCCTATGTCAAAAGACCAGACGGAGAGTTATTACTCGTCTTATTGGGGAGCAAGAATCGCTACAACGACACTGTCAAGTTACTGGATGAGGGGTGGGCAGATCAGCGGCCGACAGCTGCTCTTAGAGACCTGGCTAAAGACCCTAAATCTCTAATTTTGAGTCCTGGAGTATTTTAATATTAAATGGAGGATCGTAGAACTTGAAAAATCTTGGTGAAGCATGCGTATTAGAAGATCGTTCATGCACTGAATGCGGCGAGTGTGATCAATGTGATCAAAATCCAAACAGACAATGTGATAATTGTGGTCAATGTATCGAATTTCCTGATGGCGATTACGCCGAAATCGAAATTGACGATATATTATTAAATACGGATAACCCAACTCCAGCTTCCCGCCATAAATCGAAGGGTAACAAATATAAGCTTAAAGCATAGCCTTAAGCTTAAACATTGTTACAATCGGGTAGCTTTTTGAAATGATGACAATTGGTTACTCGCTACTTCAACATTTAAAGTAAAAATGTCATCTTCCTGACAAAATAACGGTCTTGTTTAAGATAAAATAATAGTCATACGAACGACAACTATAGCGTCATTTCTATGATAAGTAATAAACATGTAACAATCTCTAATCTAGAGATTAAAAAAATATTTTTTGGGTATTCAGGGTGTTGACTGGGAGAAAAGTCTACATCCTTTTTTTAGTGAAAACTCTGTTTAGGGGAACAATAATCAGGAAGCACGTGCTACACTAAGTATAAGCGTACAGTTGTTAGAGTTGT
>CAKMJS010000053.1 GCA_927405585.1 uncultured Desulfosporosinus sp. | reverse complement strand
TATTAGTTCTCGACAAAGATATGGTAGACACTTATGGCAATGAAATTGACGGAACAAATGATGTAAGAGTAAGCTATGTAGCCACTGAAGACACAGTTAAACCTACTGTTACAACAGTTTCGGAGAACTTAACACGGATATGGCTGCTCTCTTTAGACTTGGCCATCTGTATTCAGGAAGCTCCATTATGAAATATGACTTAGAATAATCTCCTGTAATTCTTCTGATAATCAAGGCACTTATAATGATTACGATAATTCCGAGGAAGTACATCGACGTTCCGACCCAGCTGTTGTCGTAAAAGAATTACAGGAGATTATTCTAAGTCATATTTCATAATGGAGCTTCCTGAATACAGATGGCCAAGTCTAAAGAGAGCAGCCATATCCGTGTTAATGAGAGCAAAAGCCTTCATTATTAAAGCAGGTACAATTATTCTGGTTTGTAACGCTGTAGTACAAATATTACAAACATTCAATTGGCAATTCCAAGTCGTTGCAGAGACTGCACCCCAGACAAGTATTTTAGCAAGCATTGCCTCACCCTTAGCGGTATTATTTATACCCCTGGGCTTTGGTCTATGGCAGTTTGCAGCAGCGGCAGTCACCGGATTTATCGCCAAGGAAAATGTCGTCGGAACCTTAGCTGTTGCCTTTAGTATAACGAACTTTATCGATGTTGAAGAATTAGCACTTGTTGGTGGCAGTTCAGAAGTAAGTGCGATCTTCGGTATTAGTGCAGTCGCCGCACTTTCTTATCTGGTATTTAACCTCTTTACACCACCCTGCTTTGCGGCGATCGGTGCCATGAGGTCTGAACTGGAATCGTCTAAGTGGCTATGGGGCGCTGTTGGTTTCCAAATGGGTATGGGTTATGTAATCGCTTTCCTTGTATACCAGGTAGGTACTTTAATAACGACGGGTACATTAGGCGAAGGCTTTATCGGGGGGCTAATCGCTGTGGCGATTATAGTAGGATATGTTGCCTACTTAATGAGAAAAGGCAGTAAAAGCACACAAATTTCTGCCGGAATGAGGTCGGTGAAAGTATGAGCACAGTAGATTTTGTAGTTCTTGCTATAGTAGCTTCACTCGTTGCACTTGCCATCTATAAAATTGTCAGAGATAAAAAAAGGGGTGTCAAGTGTTCTGGATGCAGCGGATGCTCCGGGTCCTCCGGATGCTCAGAATCCTCCGAATGCATAGAAATGCACCTACCTAAATAGCAGCTAACCTTCTCCAATAGGAGTTAACTATTGGAGAAGGTTATTTTTCTGCTTGGAAATTAGAAAGAAAATGCTGCATTGCTGAGATCGAAGCACTGCTGATGACATGCTCGATTGCACAGGCGTCTGTATCAGCAATAACAGTATCAATCTTTAATACTTGTGTAAAAAAGTTCAGAATCACTTCATGCTTTTTCGACGTGAATTCAGCCGACTTAAGTCCAGCGGGAGTAAGAAAAATCTCCCGATATTTTTCATTGACAATTAATCCCTTTTCAGAAAGGGTTGCCATGGCGCTATTAGTGGTTGCCTTCGTTACACCAAGCATTTCAGCTATATCAGATACTCTTGCTCCTTTCTCATCATCAATAGATAGCCTATAGATCGCCTCAAGATAGTTTTCCATGGTAAATGATAATTTTCTCATTGTTTCCTCCATATAGTGTCAACAAGCGTAACCGTTGCTTTTGCCTTGGCACTATTACTTTTTCTGACTATGTTTTTAATTATACTCAGATGTTTAATAAAGATAAAGTGCCCTAAATAGGGTTAATTAGGGGTTTACGTCCCTTGTCAATCAGTATTTAGGCGACAAAAAGTAGGAAATTATTTGTAAATATTTAACCATTACTGAAAATGTCATAGAAATGGCATTTTTTTTTATTATAATTATAGATATAACAATTAAAACCATCATCCGACTTGAGTTCAAGTATTTGCTTGATAAGAGTAATTTAAGGAAGGATTATGGAACACATTCGGAACGATCGCGATAATTGTCATAATATTATGGCTTCTAGACAAAGTTACTTTAGTAGCACTGTTTGCAGTGACGAAAGATTTAGATAGCGACCTAAATGAAGATAGTGAATGAATAAAGTCGGTGAAAGGAGCGTTTAAATGAGCGTATTAAATAAACTATCACCCAAAGAGGTTTTCGCTTTTTTTGAGGAATTATCCAGTATCCCAAGAACTTCAGGAAATGAAAAACAGGTAAGTGACTACTTGGTAGACTTTGCAAAAAAACGGGATCTGGAGGTCTTCCAGGATGAAGCGCTGAACGTGATTATTAAAAAGGGTGGAACCAAGGGTTATGAGAAATCAGCACCTGTGATTATCCAGGGACATATGGACATGGTCGGTGAAAAAATAAGTGGTAGCAATCATGATTTTTTAAAGGATCCAATCAAACTAAGAATTGATGATGATTTTATTTATGCAACAGATACCACGTTAGGCTCAGACGACGGTATAGCCGTGGCGTATGGCTTGGCAATCCTTGATGCAAAAGCGTTGAAACACCCTCCCCTAGAGCTTCTAATCACCACCAACGAAGAAACAGGTATGAACGGAGCCAGTGCATTAACTGCAGAACACTTATCAGGAAAGACCATGCTGAATATCGACGCAGAAGAAGAAGGCATATTCCTTGTGAGCTGCGCTGGAGGTCTGACTTCTTATGTAACCTTCAAACCTGATTATGAGAACCTGTCCGGAATGGTTATGGAAGTTTCTGTAGCGGAATTAAAGGGCGGACATTCAGGAATGGAAATTATCAAGCAAAGAGGAAACGCTGTCAAGCTTTTAGGACGAGTTCTGAACAGACTCAACGAGGACATCGGGATACGACTTGTTACCTTAAGAGGCGGAGCAAAACACAATGCAATTGCAAGAGAAGCCTATGCCACAATAGCCTTCACTAAGGAAAATGCTGCCCAGGCCTCTGAAATAATAAAGGATATGGATTCAATTTTTAAAGATGAAAATAGAGTTGAAGACCCTAAGGTGAAGGTGAAAATTAAAAATGCTTCAGGGGATAAGATGATGGTGCCAAATAGTAGCAACAACATCATTAACTATATTTTGACCGTTCCCGATGGAATCCTGAGAATGAGCAGCGACATCGAGGGCCTTGTTGAGAGTAGCTTGAACCTGGGAGTCTTGGAAGACAACGGTGGAAAGATAGAATTCACACATGCTGTAAGAAGTTCAGTCAAAAGCCAGAAGGCAGAAATAGCAGAAATCCTATCTGCTCTGGGAAGTCTTACAGGGGCCATAGTCAACAACACCGGGGATTATCCTGAGTGGCAGTATGAAGAGGACTCCAAAATAAGAAAGACAGCCATGGAAACCTACAAGGGTCTTTTCCAGAAAGAACCGGAAATAAGCGCTATCCATGCAGGACTTGAATGTGGCCTACTTAAGAAAATACTTCCGGATACAGATATGATCAGCTTTGGCCCTAATCTCTTCGATGTGCATACTCCAGAAGAACATATGAGTATCTCATCCGCAGCCAGAACCTATAAATTCTTGACAGCATTACTTGAAAACTTGAAATAAGTTAGAAAAAGGAGATTGTAATCCATGAGTACAACAACGAATGAAAAACTCTCCAGCAGTGCGTATGGAGGAATAAAAGGAGATGACTACATTCCTTTTGTCCCAACCAGTGAAGTGATGCCTGAAACAACAGGTTATTCCTTTATAATAGGTATACTGTTCGCCTGCATGTTTGCCGCAGCAAACACTTATCTGGGACTGAAGGTAGGCATGACTATTTCAGCAGGTATCCCTGGTGCCATCCTTGGTATAGGATTATTAAAGGCTGTCTTTAAAAGAAATAGCATCCTTGAAGCCAATTTTGTAGCATCACTTTCAGCCATGGGAGAATCCATAGCAGGCGGTATCATCTTCGTACTTCCAGCCCTTATTCTCTTAGGCTTTGGACTATCTATCATCCAGGTTGCCATTGTCACTGTGGTGGGTGGAATAATGGGCGTGTTCTTCATAACACCTCTTCGACGATTCCTCATCGTCGAAGAACACGGAGAGCTAGTATTTCCTGAAGCCATGGCAGCTGCTGAAGTGCTTGTGGCAGGGAGTGCTGGCGGAAGTGGATTCAGAACTGTCTTAACAGGAATTGGGGCCGGTGGAATTTACAAATTTATTGCAGGCGGACTGGGATTTTGGCCTGAGTCAGCTTCTTACACCTTCACAAGGTACCAAGGAACACAGATTGGTGTTGACGCCCTGGCTTCGCTGCTTGGTGTTGGTTTTATCATAGGCACAAAGTCCTCAGCGCTGATGTTTGGTGGTGGTGTGATTGCCTGGTTTGCCATGATACCCATGATCAGCTTCATAGGCACAGGGCTTGCAACACCAATATTTCCGGGAACTATTCCCATTTCTGAAATGTCAGCCGGTGAAATCTGGTCAAACTACATCCGATACATCGGTACCGGTGCCGTTGCAACGGGTGGAATTATCTCACTTGTAACCTCTCTTCCTGCCATCGTATCAAGCTTCAAGCAGTCTCTGGCAGGTATTGGAGCAAAAAATGGTGGCAAAGTTGACAGAATGAATGTTGAGGCTCCGTTGTTATGGGTAGTTGGAGCTGCTGCTTTTGGATTTTTAGCAACCTGGTTAGTACCAGTCATCGGAGGAGGACTCCTCGGCGGTGCCTCCGCGCTGATATTCTCCTTCTTCTTTGCAGTTGTATCTGCCAGAATGGTTGGTATCATTGGAGCTTCAAGTAATCCAGTGTCAGGTATGACCATAGCAACCTTATTAGTGGTCACCACATTGCTTAAAATTACAGGCGTCGTAGGCGATGAGGGCATCAAAACAGCACTGCTTATCGCAGGAGTGGTCTGTGTTGCAATCGCCGTTGCCGGTGGAACTGCACAGAGCTTAAAGACCACTTTCATAATAGGAGGGAATCCGAAGAAAGTTCAGACGGGAATGTTTATCGCACTAGCTGTAGCATCAGTTGTAGCTGGAGGAGTAGTACTTCTACTAGACAAGGCCTACGGTATCGGAACACCACAAGTTGCTGCCCCACAAGCCTCGTTAATGAAGCTGATTGTTGAAGGTATCATGACGGCACAGCTACCTTGGACTTTGGTTTTAGTTGGAGCTGCCATTGCAATATTCTGTGCTTTGGCAAGTATCCCAATCCTTCCAGTGGCCCTTGGTATTTATCTCCCAATCTCACTGAGCGCACCTGTATTAATCGGTGGAATCATTAGAAAAATCGTTGAGGCTAAATTCAAAGAGAACGAAGAGCGGAAAGCCGGTTCTGTTGAACGGGGTATACTCCTGGCCTCAGGACTTGTGGCAGGTGATGCCCTCATAGGGATATTAATTGCAGCCTTAGCCGTACTCGAAGTGAACATAGGGATTGGAGCCACATTGTTTCCAGCACTTGCAGAAAGCAGCTTATTCTCCTTCATCATGTTCATTGCCCTTGGAACTTGGGTATACATCTTTGCGATAAAGAAAACTAAAGGTGTGGAATAAGTATGCGTGAACACTCGGTCAAGGATAAATACAATTTTGCCTTATATGTTCCGGTCATCAAGTATATGAACTGGGAGAATATCGATGGTAGAGTCAAATTGTATTTTTCCGTGAAAGACCCTGTCAGACGATTTGCAGGCTGGTTAGTCAAAAAATCTCCTGCCAATGACTTGACGTTTGATGAAATGGCCTCTAGGACATGGTTATTGGTGGATGGGAAAAGAACAATATTCGAGATATCTAAATTGGTCAATATCGATAATAAAGACACAATGGAAGAATCCTTAAGAAGAGTGATCACCTTCTTCAGATATATTGCCAAAAAAGGCTGGATTACCTTTAAGGAAGCATAGCACAAAAGTGTGAAGTGATAGGGCAGACGAAAAAATAGTTAATGCGTTGGTTGAGTAGATAGAAATTCTCACACCAGCGCATTTTTAGTATAAAGCCGAATTGGTATTAAGAGCCATGTTACACTGGGTGCAAATAGTTTGTTATTCTAAGAAGATCGACTGATATGCGTATCGGCCAGAGAAGGGAGAGCTAGGATGAAAGAGAATACTACAAAAGCAGACTTTGCTATCGTAGGCATAGGTGCTTCCGCAGGGGGTTTGGAGGCTCTGTTAACTTTCTTTGGTATGGTACCTGAAAATAGTGGTTTGGCTTATGTTGTCGTTCAGCATATGGAGCAGAAGCGTAAGGATAGTTTGGTGGAATTACTTCAGAGTGCTACTCCAATGACGGTTGTTCAGGTCAAGGAGAATACAACGGTTCAACCGAACTGCGTCTATGTAATTCCGCCAAACAAGGAAATGTCGATCCAACATAGGGTGCTGCACCTTTTCGATTTTAGTGTGCCACACACTCTGCATTTGCCCATCGATTTCTTTTTTCGATCCCTAGCCGATGACCAGCAGGAACACGGTATTGGCGTCATCCTCTCCGGCATGGGAACCGACGGTACAGCGGGACTCACGGCTATCAAGGAAAGAGGGGGCGTCGGGTTTATCCAGGAACCGTCCTCGGCTAAATTTGGTAGCATGCCTCGCAGCGCCATTGAGGCAGACTTAGCAGACGTTGTATCGCTGGTGGAGACTTTACCGTCAAAGATTATTTCCTATCTTGAGCACAAGCCTCTTATCGACAAGGCTGACCAGGACCAGGGAGGCAATACCCTGAGTTCCTTTAATAATATTATGATTCAGTTACGGTCACACACCGGTCATGATTTTTCTTCCTATAAAAAAACCACTATAGATCGTCGGATTGAGCGGCGTATGGGTATCCATCAAATTAAAAAGCTTGCCACCTACGCCCGCTTTTTGCAGGAGAATCCACAGGAACTGGAATTGTTATTTAAGGAATTTTTAATCGGGGTTACCAGCTTCTTTCGCGAACCGACGGAGTGGGAATTATTAAAGGACAAAGTTATACCGGCACTCTTGGCTGAACGAGCACCCAATAGCACTCTTCGGGTTTGGGTATCCGGCTGTTCCACCGGCGAGGAGGCTTACTCCTTAGCTATTGTCTTCAAAGAGGTCTTAGAACAGTTGAAGCCTTCCCAAGACTTTCTCATGCAGATTTTTGCCACCGATTTGGACCGTGACGCGATTGTTAAAGCACGGGAGGGGGTATTCTCGGCTAACATCGCGGAAGGTATGTCGTCGAAGCGCTTGAGCCAGTATTTCACCAAGGTGGATCGAGGCTATCAGGTTGTCAAGACCATTCGGGATATGATCATCTTTGCTCAGCAAAACATGATCAAAGATCCGCCCTTCACCAAGATCGATATCTTAACATGCCGCAACCTGCTGATCTACCTCACGCCAGAACTACAGAACAAGCTCATGCCACTTTTTCACTATAGTCTTAATCCTAGCGGCTTTCTGTTCTTAGGAAGTGCGGAGGCGGTCGGGAACTTTACCGATCTATTTAAACCACTGGAACGCAAATCGCGTCTCTATCAGCGACTCCAACCCTTACTGCAGATGGAGACTGTGGAGTTTCCAACCTCCTTTGCCCCCGCTCAAGCTGCCGGGAACCAGTCGTCGGAAACGGTTCAGAACATTCAGTCGCTGGCGGATAAACTGATTTTGCAATGTTATTCACCGCCAACTGTGTTAGTCAACAGTAAAGGTGATATCCTCTACATTACTGGGCGAACGGGTAAGTACCTTGAACCAGCTGCAGGTAAAGTTAACTGGAATATTTTTGCTATGGCCCGCGAAGGGCTAAACTGTAAACTGAGTAACACTTTCTACAAAGCGCTTCGGCAAAAAGAGGCAGTAACTTACAAAAACGCCGTTGTCAAAAATGAAGGTGGCACGCAGATGCTAGACATCACAGTCAATCCGCTCAAAGAGCCAGAGGCGCTGAAGGGGATGATCATGATTGTTTTCACTGATGTAGACACCACGAATGTCATCGAAATAACAAACACAACCAAACATATCCCTGACGGCAGCCAGCGAGAGGCAGAACTGGAGCGAGAACTGACGCAAGCTCGCCAGGTGTGGCAAGCTGCTAGTACAGAAATGCAGATATCCCAAGAAGAACTCAAAGCCAGCAATGAGGAATTACAGTCAAGCAACGAAGAACTCCAGTCAACGAACGAAGAACTGACCACCACCAAGGAACAAATTCAGTCCTTAAATGAAGCGCTAAAGACGGTCAATTACGAACTAGAGGACAAGTTAGACGACCTGTCGGTGGCCAATAACGATATGAAGAATCTATTGGACAGCACGAAGATTGCCACCTTGTTTTTGGATAACTCGTTGTGCGTGAAGCGTTTCACTAACCAAATGTCTGTGGTCTCTAAGCTAATTTCGAGTGACACTGGTCGACCCATCACCGATATTGCTTCGGATCTTTTTTATCCTGAACTGACAGAGGATGTTAGGGAAGTGTTACGGACACTGAATACTGTTGAAAAACAGGTCATGTCTGTTAATGGGTATTGGTTTAATGTACGTATTCTGCCTTACTGCACGTTAGAAGACAAAATAGACGGTGTAGTCATCACCTTTGTAAATATCACGGATTCCAAAGCGCTGGAGGCGGAGTTGCGTAAAATCCATAACTGAACCTCTTTAGGGAGTTTAGTTTTCCAGAAATTTCTTTAAGTTTGAGGGATCCAAATGATATAATTGCATGAAGGAAGTGCATTATGCCAAATAAGACGAGCAGACCCATACCCACAAAACCCTTAGCACATGCAATGCAGGCTCTGCAGCAACAGGCTAAAGAGCTGATTAATAAAAGAATAGTTCTGCCACCCTTAGACTCAGGGATGTTGTCGCCTGAGGAAACACAGCGGAAGCTAAACGAACTATACGTTCACCAGATTGAATTAGAGATTCAGAATGATGAGTTGCGACGGGTGCAGGCAGAACTAGACTCCGAACGAGAACGCTATTTTCAACTGTACGATCTAGCACCCGTTGGTTATTGTTCCATCTCGGATTCGGGAATAATCTTAGAGTGCAATAACACGTTCATCAAAATGCTTGGAGAAGGTGCGATGATCGAGAAGACCTTCTCAATGCTCATCCACAAAGAAGACCGAAAGAGCTACTCTTTATTAATTGGAAGGCTCTATGAGACAGGTAAACCCCAGGAGAATGAGTTAAAAATGCTTAGAAAGGATGGAACGCCTTTATGGGCACACTTAACGGCAACTGTTGTGCAAGTCGCCGACGGCACGCGTAAGTGCCTAGTCGCACTGGCAGACATCACAAACTCAAAAAAATCTGAAGTCGCACTAAGAGAAATTGAAGAGGAAAATCGCCAAATAATTGAACAATCCCGGGATGCAATTGTCATTAGCGATAGTCATGGAAAGATCATTACTTGGAACAAAGCAAACGAACATATCACAGATATAAAACGACGGTATGCAATAAATAAGAATATCTGGGATTTGCAATATCAGTTAACACCAGTTGATATAACTTCACCAGCCTATGCAACCTTACTAAAAACACGATATATGAATATGGTAGATAAATCGACCAATTGGCAAGGACAGAGACTTGAACAAACGATAGCCCTAACAAACGGTACTGTCAAAATAATAGAAGCTTCTTCTTTTCTTATAGATACTCAAAATAGAGTTTTATGGGCTTCGATGTTTCATGACATCACTGACCGTAAGCGGATAGAGGAAGAACTAAAAATTGCAAGAGAAGCTTCTGAAGCTGCCAGCATTGCAAAAAGTGCGTTCCTCGAAAATATGAGCCATGAAATTCGAACACCCATGACTAGCATCATAGGAATGACTGAATTAACGCTTATGACGGAGTTAACAGAAGAACAACGACAGTGTCTAACCATCGTAAAATCATCAACGAAAGCACTTATGAAAGTATTAAATGCTATTCTAGATTATTCGAAAATTGCAGCAGGTAAAGTTGATTTGGACCAGAGTCCATTTGATATTCGTGAAATACTTCAAGAAGTGGTTGATTTGTTTCAGGTTTCCGCCAAACAAAAGAATATTTATCTCGGACTAAATAGTATTGATCACAAAATACCAAAAAAATTAATTGGAGATTCTATAAGATTAAAACAGGTACTTTTAAACTTAGTCGATAATGCCATAAAATATACGAATCATGGTGAAGTGACCTTAAGTATTGATATTGTAGAAGGTAATAATAGTACTTTGAAACTAACATTTATTGTAGCTGATACAGGGATTGGAATCCCTGAGGACAAGCTTGACAGATTATTTAAGAGGTTCAGTCGGGTTGATGAGACAAATACGAGGGAAGTCGGAGGCACAGGGCTCGGTCTCGCAATTTCTAAAAAATTAGTTGAACTAATGGGCGGAACTATATATATCCATAGCAAAGCAGGATTAGGAAGTAAATTTTGTTTTACTGTAGCATTTAAAGTTTAGATAATCGTACCATTTCAACAATGAGAAGGGGGGATCTTTCATGGAATCAACAATTATGGTGGCAGAAGATGATATTTGTATCCAACAATTTCTGCATATATTATTGACCAGGGAAGGTTTTAACGTAATCGTTGTTGGAAAAGGTACAGACGTCCTATTAGGGTACCGTAAAAGCAATCCGGACCTCCTGTTACTTGATATCATGATGCCGGGAATGGATGGATTTGAAGTATGTCGTACAATTCGAGAAGAGAGTGATCTGCCTATTATCATTCTATCGGCCAAGGACCAGAATACAGATAAGGTTTTAGGGCTTACTTTAGGCTGTGATGACTATATAACCAAGCCGTTTGAGAGCGTAGAACTTCTCTTGCGCATTAGGGCTGTAATCCGCAGGGCTAAAGAGCGCAGTTACCAGAATAACGTGCGAACTATCGTAAAGCTCCCGGGACTTACTATGAACCTGATCGATAGAGTTACTGAGGTTGAAGGGCGTGAGGTTGACCTAACTCCCAAAGAGTTTGCTCTTCTCTGGCTACTATCCACCCATCCAAAACAGGTTTTCACGAGAGATCAACTCCTCTACCAAATCTGGGATGAGGACAGGTATAATAATCCAGCAGTCGTAACGACCTTGGTAAAACGTCTACGGGAAAAAATTGAGGCAGAGGTTACTAATCCCTTATACGTAGTAACAGTGCAGGGGATAGGATACAAACTGGGAGTGATGCCCTGCTGAAGAAGCATGTTTTTTTGTACTATTATAAAGTATAAACTTGCGTTATATACTTTCTAAGCATAAGTG
>CAKMJS010000052.1 GCA_927405585.1 uncultured Desulfosporosinus sp. | reverse complement strand
GGACTCTCTAGTTTTTGTAGTAAAAAGCTCCAGATTAATCATACCCATTGGTTTGCCACCGGCCCGCATAATATGAAAACGGCCGTTGCGCGGATGAGCAGCCCAGTCTTGGACTGGACCGATCGTCTTTGGAATAACCCCACCGATACCTGCTAAACCGGCAATTTTCATACCTACCCCATCCCAGCTAGGTGTGGCGGATGCCAAAACTAAAGGATTCTTGAATTCCACACCCGCAAAATTGACCTTCAAATTCGCCACTACTCTTCCACCTTTCTTGCATAAACCTGTGATAAATCCGTCTATAAGAGAAATTCGCTTATCTTAGAACATATTCCTCTAGACCAATAGTACAAATTTTCAGAAATGTATCTGTATTATCTAGTTAAGTTATAAGTGACTTACCTCTCTATTGTGGTTACTTTGTAATAAATGACTTAGTTTCAACCCCAGTTGGAGGTTAAATCTATGCTCTGGGTCACTCTTGCTAAACCCAGTTATTTCTTCAACTTTACTGACTCTGTACAGGACCGTGTTTAGCAATAAGTTTTAACAAACATAAAACACCCCGAAGGGTGTTAAGTGTGCCTCAATAGCTGCAGCGGACTTGCAGCTGCCTGAACCAGCCGCTGACCAGGCTCTGCCGGTCTAGCATCGTAAACTGGGCAGATTAAACGAACTGTTAGGAGAATTCTGATAGAAGTTCCCCTTTCTCCAAACTTAAAAAGAGGCAGTGTTTCCGTTCCTGAGCAAACCGCTGCCTCCACACAATATTTTCTATTCTATTAATAATCCTGAAGTCAATTATGCCAAACCAGTTTTCTCATTGAACTGTTCAATCAGTTTATCGAGTTCTGGACCCATTTGATGCAGCTTACCCCAGTATTCATCATAATCGTACCACTGTGCATTCAGTTCATCCAAACTATACTCTTGTTGTTCAATCCAAGTATAGTACTTCAGGTTATGGATACGCTTTTTGCTTTGGTAGGTTAACTCTTCCATACTGTCGGTTCTTAAGCCCAAAACATATCTGTTATGGTCAATGGCAGCATCAATCGGACTATACTCTTTGCCTCTTTCTGATTCCATTTCTTGCAATCTCGACTGATACATTTCTGCAGAGTCCGTCAGGACTGTTATGACAATATCATCTTCCGTCAACTCATAGTATTTGGCGAATTTTATACAAGAAATGATATTCGCTGCCCCGGAAATTCCAACCCAGGAAAGCTTTGAAATGACCTCTTCAGAAATACCTTGCTCTCTTAAATAGTCGTGTCCAGCGGGTTCATTAAAGAGGCGGAACATACCCATACTATCATTATCATCAATTGCGATAACCATATCTGAATTTTTTACATTATGTACCCACGGGATATGTTTATCTCCAATACCTTCAATTCTATGATCACCAAAACCATTATTCAGTAATGTTGGGCATTGTAATGCCTCGCCAACTGCAATTTTAGCATGCGGATATTGATCTTTTAAGAAGTCTCCGCTCCCAAGTGTTCCAGCAGAACCAGAAGTTAAGCATACACCTGCAAATCTACCCTTCAAGCCGATTTCAGCTTTGATAACATCATGCATGGCATTACCCGTGACTTCATAATGCCATAAATGATTGCCAAGTTCTCCGAACTGATTAAAGATCACAACATTATCTCTGGTTCTTTTCAGTTCCCAGGTTTTATCATAAATTTCCTTGACATTACTTTCACAACCAGGCGTCGCAATAATTTCCCCTGCGACAGTCTTGAGCCATTCAAAACGCTCTCTACTCATATTTTCCGGCAAAATCGCAATCGATTTACAGCCTAATAAGGCAGAATTATAAGCTCCGCCACGGCAGTAATTACCAGTTGAGGGCCAAACTGCTTCATGATATTTAGGATCAAATTGTCCAGTCACTAAACGAGGAACTAAACATGCAAAGCTTGCTCCAACCTTATGAGCTCCTGTCGGAAAATACTTTCCTGACATAGCGATAATTCTAGCTTTAACTCCTGAAATCTCAGAAGGAATTTCAACATAGTTTGGCAATGGATTGTATAAGCCGCCTTCTTTAACAGGTTGATTCTTCCAGGAAATTCTAAACAAGTTAACGGGGTCGACATCCCATAACCCAGTCTTTTTCAACTTCTCTTTGACTGTAGCTGAAATCTTGTTAGGGTCCTTCATCTGAGCCATGGTAGGGATAACGATGTTTTTTTCTTTAACGCTCTGCACAGTCTTTTTAAGCTGCTCTTCATTAATAGTTAAGTCGATCAAGTTTCTCATATTTATAACCATTCCTTTCGCTGTTAAAACTCTAGGTTTATAGCCCGGGCTACTTCCGGGTCGACTTCGATCAATTTCGGCATACTTGTTCCCCCTTGAAGTCTGTAAATAAATCTACGAAGAGTTTAACCATCGCTTGAAAGCGAGCGATTTCTCGATCGTAGTATTTCTGCATGAAAATATCCTGGGCCCACCGTTTCAAGGCAGTATCCGATGTTACCCTCGTTCGCCATCAGCTAGAGTTAAATATTCACTGGTTCATATTTGTTCTTTTTCCATTTCCGCTAAAGCTTCTAGGATCTTCTCCGGTGTAATCGGCAAGCTGAAGATACGCACTCCAATGGCATCATACACGGCGTTCACAATGGCAGCCGCAGTGGGTATAATCGCTCCCTCTCCGACCCCTTTCGCACCAAAAGGTCCCTTGGGATCTGCGTCTTCTACTAAATAGGTAATTACTTCAGGCATATCTTGACTAGTAGGAAGCAGATATTTCGTCAAGGAAGGTGTAGTAGTAATCCCGTTTTGAATAACGACTTCCTCCATGATGGCGTAACCCATGCCCTGGGCTATAGCCCCCTCGATTTGTTGTTCTACATTTTTGGGATTAATAGCCTTGCCACAATCGTGCGCCGCCCCTACTCTTAATACTGTCACTTCACCGGTGTCTGTATCCACTTCCACGTCTGCTACTTGGGTTGCATAAATATAAGTTGCATAAGCATCCCCTTGGTTCGTGTCGTGGTCCACATCGGCAGTGGTATTGTCGTACCAGGCGAAACCAATAAACTGTTTACCGCGTTGATGAGCTTCCCTCGCCAAAGTAGCGAAAGACATGCTCTTACTTAAATCACCTAGGCAAGTGACCTGACCCTCTTTAATAGATATGTCCTCTGGAGAACATCCAAATATCTCTGCAGCTAATTTTACAAGGTGGGACTTCGCATTGGCAGCTGCCAGCTTAATAGCGTTACCGGAAACGAACGTCTGACGGCTGGCAGTACTTGCCAAACTGTCTGGAGTAACAGCAGTATCCGCACTAATAATGCGCACATCCTCGTAAGCGATACCTAGTTCTTCTGCTGCAATTTGACAAAAGATAGTATCCGAGCCCTGACCAATGTCGCATACGCCACTCAGCAAAGTCGCCGTTCCGTCGTCAGCAACCTCAATGTAAGCCGCGGAATGATCTGGTCGGCTGAAGCCGTACCCAACTCCATAAAGATTACACCCTATTCCTCTGCCGTATTTCTTCACTCCTTGACACCTTGTTGAGGGCTAAAGAGCATATGGAAAGATATGACTTGCCGGGAGGTGTCAAGGAGTGAAGAAATACGGCAGAGGAATAGGGTGTAATCTTTATGGAGTTGGGTGTCATATCCGGTATCCAAGCTACATTTTGCTGAACAGAATAAACTCCCTCTGCAGCATCTTTAGCTAACTCAATGAGAGCATCTGAAAAATTACTGCCTCCTGTGGTAACTATTTTCTGTGTCATTTTCAGTTCT
>CAKMJS010000051.1 GCA_927405585.1 uncultured Desulfosporosinus sp. | reverse complement strand
CAATATCCATTTATCGGCATAATATTTGAGGTGTGTTCAGCTTTTGGTACAACTGGCTTATCTATGGGATTGACAACCTAATTATCAACACCAGGCAAATTCATAATTAAAGTGAGCGCCCAGACTATCTCGACGTGCCCTGTCACGTTAAAAGAGCTATATTGATTATAGTCATATTGCCTTAAAACAATTATATCATTTTTCCATAAACTAATTTAACCAATTAAAACTTTTTCCTCGGGAAAATGATAACGTTCTTTTTCGTATTTACTGCTAGTAAGCAAAAGTGCGCTTAAAATACCAATTCTACCAATGAACATTAAAGCTATAATTATGAATTTGCCTGGTGTTGATAATTAGGTTGTCAATCCCATAGATAAGCCAGTTGTACCAAAAGCTGAACACACCTCAAATATTATGCCGATAAATGGATATTGTTCAATACTGTCCAATAAGATAATTGCCGTAATGTTGTGGTTCTAATGCCACCACCAACACTTGATGGCGAAGCCCCGATAAACATTAATATTGAAGTGATAAATAAAGTCGGTGTACTAAATATGTTCACATCTAATGTAGCAAGACCCCCATTTCGGGGAGTAACCGAAAAGAACAACGAATGGAATACCTTTTCGTGCCAAGGAAAGTCTGCCATAAATAGGTCTTTCTCTAATAAAAAGAAGCTTAATGCTCCTAGTAGAATTAAGATAAAGAATGTAGATGTGGTCCTCCCCCTCATCCTACTCTTCAATTTATAACAAAATGCGTTGGTGTGAGAACTTCTATCTTCTCAACCAACGCATTAAATATTTTTTCAAACACCATAGTAAATCGACGTGAGCTTGAGAAAAACGGTCTTTAGCGTTTCGAACAAAATGCATGTGGTTGGGGCGCGCCTCGGTACACTCGGGACGTTAAAGAAGAAACACCTCTTTTGGGGTACTTTTTACTCTAACTCCTCCACCCTCATCCCTATCTATGGATACCCTACCTCGGAGATATAAATGTTCTATTTACTTATTTCTTACTTTTCGTCCACTTTTCAACAATTGCATAGAATTTTTCAGCATCAATTGGTTTAGAAAGGTAATCATCCATTCCAGATTCCATGCATTTTTCTCGGTCTCCTTTTAATGCGTAAGCAGTCATGGCGATAACGGGTGTGTGCACGCCTTTTTGACCTTCAAGCTGTCTGATTACTCCTGTCGCTTTATATCCATCAAGAATAGGCATCTGAACATCCATAAGAATCACATCAAAAGTGTATTCTCGATAAGCATCAACAGCTTCTTTCCCGTTTTTAGCTAACTTAGCATGCCACCCTTTTCGTTTGACGAGATGTTCCATGACGACCCGACTAGTTGGATCATCCTCAGCAATTAGCAACTTCAAGAAATACTCATCTGAGCTGTCCTCGATATGTTGAATTCCCTCTGTACAAATGTTATCTTCTCCCTCGTATTCTCCCAATACACAAGTGAAATAAAAGCTGCTCCCTTCCCCTTCTTTGCTTTCTGCCCAGATTTCACCCTTCATTTTTTCAACTATACCTTTACATATGGTTAATCCAAGTCCAGTTCCTCCATATTGTCTGGTTGTTGAGCAATCGGCTTGATTAAAACTTTGGAAAATTTCATATATTCTCTCTTCACGTATACCGACCCCTGTATCCTTAACTTTAAACTCCAGCTTCATTTTCTGTGCTTCAAGTTTTTCGACATACCTAATAGTAATGTCGATTCTTCCTTCGTTAGTAAATTTGATTGCATTACCTATCAGGTTTGATAGTATCTGTCTTAATCTAAAGGAATCACCTATTACAATTTCTGGCACATCATCCTCAATTTCCATATCCAAGATAAGTCGTTTATTTTGGGTTGAAGGCTTGAATAGAATCGAGAGATCTTCAATGAATTCATAAAGACAGAATGCGTTCTTTTCTAGTTCCATCTTTCCAGCTTCAATCTTTGAATAGTCAAGGATATCGTTAATAACCTTTAATAGAGCATCTGAAGATGTCATAGATATCTTAATATAGTTAGCCTGCTCTTTTGTCAATTCTGTCATTTGCAACAGCTGCAACATCCCCATAACACCATTCATAGGGGTTCTAATCTCATGGCTCATATTTGCGAGGAACTGACTTTTTGCTTTATTGGCTGTTTCCGCTGTTTCCATCGCCAATATTAATGATTCCTCGGTTTCTTTGATTTTGGTTATATCATCACTGATCCCTAAAAGCCGAATCACATTCCCATTTTGGTCAAAGATTGGGTACTTTCTCGACCAGATCCACCTGATTGCACCATCTGTCCTGATAATCCTGTACTGTTCATCAAACCGACCGTTTGATATGTCGTTCTCATCTAGGTAAGTTTGCATAATTCGTTCTCTATCTTCGGGGTGGATGGACTCAATAAATGAATCGGGGTCATCGTATAAATTTTGAGAGGTTCTTCCCCAGATTTTCTCGTATGCAGGACTGACATAAACAAGTTGTCCGTCCTGGCGAACCCAAATCACCTCGCCGAGATTTTCGGCGATTTCCTTAAACTTCTCTTCACTTTCTTTTAGTTTGACTTCAGTTAATTTTCGCTGCGTTATATCTCTCACTATGCTGAGAAGAACACGTTTATTTTCTAAGTAGGTTCCTTGTGAACTTACTTCAACATTAATAAAAGTACCATCTTTTAGATAATGAACAGTTTCAAAAATAATTCCTTCTCTATCTGCTAATTCCATTTGATCAATAATAATTGAAGATTTGCTCGTATGCCTCAGGTCAAATATAGTCATTGACAAAAATTCTTTATATGTATACCCATAAATTCTTACAGCAGCTTCATTGACTTCGAGGATATTCCCTTCTTTATCTATGAACATCATTGCATCGTTGGTCTTTTCAGCGAGAACTTGATATTTTCGCAGCCTATCGTTTAATAAGTTTCGCTCAGTAATATCAATTCCTATACCGGCAAAATACTGTCTGCCATCAATAGCTACTGAACTGGCAGTAAAATGCATCGGAATTTTTGTGCCGTCTTTTGTTTGTATAACCGCTTCAGCATCTCCGAATCCTGACTGATTAACCCTATTAATTCCTTCAATTACAGCCGTTTGGCTTTTCTCATCTCCCACAAACCAATTCAATAAATTCATATGATCTAGCTCTTTCGTAGTATACCCTGTCATCTCCTCGTGTTGCTTGTTCCATCTCACTAACTTACTTTTATCATCGTAGAGATAGATCATCCCTGGCGCACTATTAAATAAGGCGTCAGTGAATAATCTTGCTTTATTCAATTCGTTTTCAGCCCGAATTTTTTCAATAATTTCTTCTTCCAATATAGAATTCATGTCCTGTAACTGAGATGTACGTTCTATAACCTTGTTTTCTAATCCTTCATTCAATTTCGTAAGTTCCTCTTCAGCTTTTTGGCGTTTAGTAATTTCTTCTTCGAGCATTGCATTTAATTCTTCTAACTCTGCATTGGTTTCTTCAAGTTCAGAGTTTAAATCCATTAATTGCATTGTACGCTCTATTACTTTATTTTCTAGTTCATAATTAACTTCTTTTAGGGTCTCTTCAGCTTTTTTTCTCGCGGTGATATCTCTCGAAATAACGGCAAAATGATTTGCTTTAGGGGAATAAGCACTTACCGCATACCACCTACTAAGCTCCTTTGAATAACTCTCAAATTTCTCTGGGACTCCTGTCGTAGTGATTCTACCATATATTTCTATCCAATAACTTTCAGTAGTTGGTAACACTTCAAGGACACTTTTTCCGATAAGGTTTTCTCTCCTCAACCCTGTTTGCTCTTCAAATGCACGATTTATCTCTAAAAAAACATAGTCAGTCGGTTTACCCTCACAATCAAAGATCATCTTATGATAGGAAAAACCGTCCATCATGTTTTCAAATAACAATTGGAAGTTTTCTGTTATCATACTGGAAGTATTTTTTTTAAGTATGCACAAATCTCTCTGCATAATAGGGTCCTCATTATGTTCAGCAGGAATCTCATCAAACTTATTCTGGCCTTCTTCGTATCTACTATTGTCATCTCTTTTTCTAGTCATATTTTTATCCTCCGTATCTCTGTGCCAACAAGGGTTTGAGTGTCGAAAATATACTTTTGACAGTATTTCAACAAATTTCCTGAATTTCCTTCCAAAATCGTGAAAAAAAATCCAAATAGACCAAAAAAATGTCAGGCCCTTTTAAGACTACCTGACCAGTCATATCACCTATATACTTCTTCACGCAAAGGAGGCTGTACGCTTAAACTACACAACTATTAGTTCCATTGTCCTGGAGAACTATACTAATCCACAACTTGAAAAATACTGCTGAACAAAGTAATCTATAGAGGATTACTTTGTTTCTTAATCACAAATTATATCTGCAATGTCCATAAAATTATTCTGTCAGTATATATTACTCAATTAAAAGTCGAGACAGGAGAATGAGTTAGTTTGATTCGAACTTTTGGAATTAAGAAGAACTCGGAGGCTTTTTTTGACTTCGATCTAAATAGGTTGAGTGACTATGACCTTCTATGGTATTGGGTAGATTTTGATAACCCTTGCGAACCTGAAAAAGAATTGCTTTGTAATTACTTCGATTTTCATCCGTTGTCTATAGAGGATTGCCTTTTTTCGTTGAACAAACCGAAATTAGACTACTATGAAGGCTACAGCTTTCTTATACTTAATGCCTTAAGAAGGGATGCTCTAAGCCCAACGGAGATATCCATATTTGTTGAACAAAAATATATTATATCGTTCCACACGGAAAGCTCAGGTGAAATAGATGAAGCTTGGGAACGAGTTACTGGAGATCCAAGCAATTGGGACAAAGGGCCCACATTTGTGGCGTATAAAATTCTTGACAAAATAGTTGACCAGTTTTTCCCAGCTGTTTACAAGATTGAGGATAAATTAGATGGTTTAGACTCAAATTCAGATAATAAGTCTATCCATAAATTGTTAGACGAGGTATTTCAAATAAGAGGGGATCTAATGAAACTACGAAGAATCATATCTTCGATGAGAGACTTGTTGTATAGAATATTAAATTCTGAACGACTACCAAACTTTAACGAGCATAAAATATATTTTTCAAACATACATGATCATTTATTAAAACTCTCAGATATGCTTGAGTCAAGCAGAGAAATAACTTCTGACCTTCGTGATAGTTATTTGTCTATAAATTCAAACCGTATGAATACAAATATGATGGTTTTGACAGTAATAACTTCAATTTTCATTCCGTTAACCTTTGTAGCCGGAATTTATGGCATGAACTTTGAGTATATGCCGGAATTAACATGGGAATATGGTTATTTCATGGCTTTAGGAATAATGACCTGTATCGGTATTTCAATGTTCTTGTGGTTTAAACATAAGGGATGGTTTGATGCTTAATAACTTGGGCTAGACAATTTAAGTTGCCGAATCAGCTTTTGAAGAAAATCCAAGTCGGGATGAAACGGTTGGTAATAGATAGGCCAATAATAAGAACAAAGGGTGTGCTCAAATGGAGTGGGATATTGCAGAGAAAGAATTATGTAAAGTGAAAGTGACATCTAATGGAGAAAATGAACTTGTTACCGTAAAGGGAAACTCTGATAAATTTGAGTGTATAGGTGTGGGGACGGATGCCGCAGTGTTTCGTTTTGTTCATACGCCGAACTATGCATTTAAAGTGTATAGTAATGACAAGCTTGGAAAGATAGAATTAGAGACTGAGGTTTACTTAAAACTCGGGAAGTCAGAGTATTTTCCTGAATATTATGGACGAGGAATTAATTTCCTAGTAATCAGTTATGAAGAGGGAATAACCCTGTACGATTGTTTGTTAAAAGGTATTCATATACCAAAACAGGTCGTTGAGGATGTAGACAGTGCGAGAAACTTTGTCATTACAAGAGGACTAAACCCAAGAGATATTCATTTAAAGAACATTCTTCTCCACGAAGGGAGAGCTAAACTTCTTGATGTCTCTGAATATATGAAACAAGGAAACGATAACAGGTGGGAATACTTGAAAGAAGGATATCAGGAACATTATCACTTAATTGATGGAAAAGCACTTCCACACTGGATTATTGAAACCGTTAGAAAATGGTATAACAACCAGGCAAAGTCCGAAGGGTTCAACGTTCAGGACTTTGTTAAAGAACTTCTCATTCTTTTTCGAACCATAGGATAAAGACATTAGATTTTTCAGTTCTATAATTTGCAAATTGAGATATAAGATTGTTGGAATTGCACACTTATAGAAACTAGACTATAATATTCTATAATACTCCATACGGGTATATAGGAGGTGCAAAAAGTATGAAGTTTGATATCAATGCAAAAACTATAAGTGCAATCAAAAAAAGCACTGGTGCCTTTTTTATAAGTCAATTTGTCTGCCATACGTGATCAGGAATTTCAAGAAGCCTCTGGTCAGGGGTATCGAAACCACAATATGAAAAAATGGATACTTACGATGAGTATGAATACCAAGGGATCAAAATTTATATTGATAAGAGTGTAAAGATTTCGGAAACTCTTCAAATTAAGGTAAAAATAAAAATACCTCTTTTTAAACCAGCCTTTACAGTCAAAGGGGTATTTTGACAACTACGTGCCTTTAGGCCGCGCAGTCAAGGAGAGAGGAAGTCGATGAATTAATAGAGGCCCTCGGACGTTGTAATGTGTACCTCAGTCAAGGACAATTTAACAAAAGGTCATGCGACATTGAGAAGATGATTCCTGAATTGAACGGGAGTCATCTTCTTTAAGTCTCACTGATATATCTACAAGTTACTCTTGAAGGAGGGTAAATAATTGGAGTAATGGGTTTTATTCCACTCTTCCATCCTCAAAGGGTTAGCCGTAACCGGAATAGTAAAATTTATAGTTCCTGAGAAGAGCTTTAAACTGGTCTATTTTCCAAGTCCCCTTCTCCCTTTTCACTATTAGCGTATATTTAGTGCTAAAAGGAGTTCCTCCTATAATTCTATTATTCTTATTGTTCTTTTTGTTTAGCTCATTAAAATATCTGTCGACAGCACTTACCACACAGGTCCTTACCTTATAAACTACCTCAGCTTGCTCCTGGTCCGCACTAAAAGTAATCGAGAGAAACTCACAATCTTCATACTTGGATTTAATCTTGTTTTCATTCAACAGTTTTATGGTGTTTTGCTCATCATTGATAAACTCAAGCCTATATATCTTATGAACAAAAGAGAATTCGGAAACTTGGCAAGACATGTTAAAAATCATTCTTTCACTATGCAAAAAAAAGAACAAATTACTGGATCGGCTTTAAATCATAAGCCTAATTCTCTGGACGATCTTTGTTACGGCGTTCAAAATCCGCATCAATCTTTGCTTTCCAACTATCAGCAATGGGTCTGTTAGCCCGAATTTCGCTAACGGATATGTTAGTTTGAGAACCTATTAATAAGCCAATCAGCAAATTTTTCTTCTTCTTCAAATTGCGGATAATGAGCTGATTCTTGATATAATATAAATTCTTTTTCAGGTCCTTTAATCGAGTCATAATAATTCTTTGCGGCTTTTGCAGAAGTCTGATAATCATACTGTCCCATATGGAAATAACATGGTATTTCAAGTCTTTTAACAAGACTTGTCACAGGGTTTTGAAGTATGTCATCAACCATAACTATACTATTATTTACGCCTAGTCTAAAGCGGACTATGTCAAGTAGATTGTATTCTCTATTCGTAAGATAACGATTCTTATAATCACCATATTCATCAGTAAGGCGTGAGCCACCCCCATATTTTTCTTTGTATTTACGTGGAACGAAAACAATTCCATTTTCAAATCGGCTCTTTATTTCCTCAAGCTCTTCAATATCAACTTTATTCCCTGCTTTAGCAGCCTCTTCAAGACAATAATTTACAGCATCTAATTCACTTTCCTTGAAATTTGATGCTTGTCCAATTCCAATGTAGGCAATATAATTTTCAGTTGCTTTTGCTGCAGCCTGCATTCCAATGTAAGAACCAAAGGAATGACCAGCTAAGAGAACCTTATCCACTCCAAACCGTTCACGAACATACTTACTTAGTGCTATTAAGTCCTTGGTGAGTAATTCTGCAGATAAATTTGAGTAGTCCTCAAAAAGATGATATGATTTGCCAGCTCCACGTTGGTCATAGTGAACTATAGTGAATTTCTCCTCCAGGATATCTTGATATTTCCTTACATATGGAATTTCCGAATATCCCGGACCACCATGTACAAAAATTAAAATAGGATTATTTTTATCTACGCCTCGTACCATAAGTTGATGTTTAGTTCCGTTTATTAAAACCTGCTCATAGACTCTTACACTATTTTCACCCTTAATAGCAGGTGTCCAAGTTGGGATAAGTAACCCTATCACTATTAATCCAAGTATTCCTTGACCACACCACTTTAAGGGTTTTCTAAATTTACCATCCGATAACCCCCTAATAAATTAAAAACAAATATGATTTCAACCGAATTCAATTACGAATATTTAATAATCTACATGAATTACGCGAAAAAATATTTTCTCTTTCTTCATCTTTTGAAGTCGCTCTTAATACTGAGACAATTGAGAAGGAGTGGTTTAAAAAAGGATAGTCTGTTCCAAATATAAGCCTCTCACTGCCTAACTTATCAATAAGCTTTCGTATATGATGTGAAGGCTGTAAGCTAATATCTGTATATGTATTAGGGAACTTTTTCATTAATTCTATTAGATCATCAGTTTCATACATCCCTCCGTGGGCAAATATGAAAGTAGTTTTCTGAATCTCTTCAAGGAGTGGATAAAAACCTTTTATACGTTGAGATTGCTGGTTATTCATTTGCTTTTTTGATAAAAACCTTTCTGGAACACCAGCCCCACTACAAGATAGGATAGGCATATTAGTATCGGATAGTTTTCTTACTAAATCTATGGTGAATGTGGCTGTTGTAAATCTTAGCTCTATCTTAAATTGTTATAGGCGGCTCACAAACTACCAAAACATAGAGATAAGCTGGCAACGTTTAAAAATTGCCAGCTTATCTCCGTTTAGAATAAATTTCTCAGCATTACGATGCAATGACTTCTTTGGGAGATGCTCCCCCTGATTTTTTTGGTACGACAAACACTATTACATTCACAAAAATGGCCGCTACGATGAGGAAGAGGTTTAAGCCAATCAACCCTTTCGTGTAAAGCCAGCTAAATTGAGTAAATGCTGTGAACCCCAATAAAATCATGGCTGCCGCGGAAACAAGCCCTAAAGTCTTTCTGCCGGATGGCTGATCAAATTTAACTTTCCACTGTCCGGCATTGTCCACCATTGAAACTACGACCATTAATAAGATATTAAACGTCATGCCGATAAACACAGGATGAATATTAAAGAAGAAGTTGACAGGATCCCAACCACCTAATGCGTACCAGGATAAACCAGAAATAAATCCTCCCAGCAGAGCAGCTATTGCTCCACGACGTGTTGCCAGAGGCCAAGCCAAGGCCACAACCACTGGAGCGAACGTCGATCCGTTTCGTAACGTCCATGCTAAAACATTCCACCAGGAAGCGTTTTCACTACGCATTAGGCCTAATAAAATCATTTCTAAGGTTAGCGCAACCAGTGCATATTTTGTGTAACGAACTTTACGTTCATCACTTAAGGATGGGTTAATTGCACCCATTACATCACGCCCAAGGCTGGTCGCACCGGAGAATTGACAGGGAGCACCCCATCCTAAGGCTGCGGCCCAAATTCCAAGGAAAAACACGCCTACTAATGGAGCTGGTAACACTTGAGCCAAATATTGCGGAATGGCAATCATGCCCCGAGCTCCGCCCGGCACCACTGCAGCAGCTGCCAATCCGAATAAAACACCAAAAATAATGAAGAAAAAATTCGCTCCAAAAGCCATTAACAAGCCTTTTCTTCCTTCCTCAGGTGTACGACAGGATAAGGCCATCTGAAATGCCGCTTGGGCTACAAAGACATTAATCAAAAATGTAGCGAACCAAGCAATAATCACTTGCAACCCTACATTTGTTGGAGAAAACATGGCTGGTTTAGCGGTTGCTAACAGAGCTAATCCGTCGAAACCTGGTTCTATAAAGAAGGCAATGCACCCGACGATAAACATTGCTGCAAACGCAAAACTATTGGCTGTTTGAGTAACAACAATTGACCACATTCCACCAGATTGAAGAAAAATCAGTAACGTTATACTTGTAATCGCAATGGAAACGGGAAGTGATAAAGGGGTAAATACGTGAAGAGCAGAAGCAAAAGCAAGGGCGGTTGCAACTGACCACATGGGAAAAGTAAAAGCGGTAATAGCACCGCTTATACCCAGTGCCATACGCCCGAATTTATCCCCGATTAATCCAGAAACAGTCACCATTTTAAGTTTACGGAGATTGGCAATTAATAGTAGTGCAATGATTAAGACATGAACCATTTCAGCCACGCCATACCAGATCGCTGAAATACCCACTTTGTAGGATAATTCTAAAACAACGATAAACGAAGAACCCGAAAATAAGCCGGTGATACATACGAAGACCATCCAGGGTTTAAAGCTTCGACCTCCAACCCAAAAGCTATCCCCACCCGTACCGGATTCAGCTTTCTTTTTGGCATATCTGCTAAGTACAATAAGAACAACCGTATAAGTTAGCCACAAACCCACAATCCATGCTCCGAATGAATTCATCTGTGCTCCTCCTTCATAATAATCAACCTTTGATTAACTAATTCTCTTCATATTTGTGGACGATACCATTAATTTCTATGGAATAGGTGATTTCGGCAACCTTTTTTATCATATTAGACGCTGAACAATAGACCTGCTCAGCCATTTGGAGAGCTTTATTTACCTTATCTGCCGGGATATTCTCTCCGCTTAATCGATATACGACGTGAATATTACTGAACACCTTAGGGTGCTCTTCTACTCTATTTCCGCTAACTTCAATGTCTAAACGATCATACACGATTCTCATTTTATTGAGAATATGACCTAACTCGATACCTGTGCATCCGCCAAGAGACATTAGCATTAACTCCATCGGTCTTACCCCTTGATTTTCTCCACCATAAATTGGTGCAGCATCCATAGATACCTTATTTCCACTATCATCGGCCCCTACAAATTTCATTTTTCCTTCCCAGGTAATGTTAACTTGTGACATACATCAATCTCTCCTTTATTAAATTACTTCGTTCCTAGCCTCAATCCTAGCCTCAATCCTAGCCTCAATCCGATTATCCACGTATTGTTGAGAATTATTCTTTCGACTCCACCACCTTTTTAACGATCTCAGCTTGTCCTTGTGATTACTATTGCAAATCTCGCGCCATGTTTCTAAAGGACCGAAAAGCCTGACAAAGTTAACCCCTAACAAAAATACGTGGTGCCTTAGTGCACCACGTAAAAAAATATCCCTCTATACATTGTGAAAGAACCCGCTTGCACAGCCTTTAGAAGTTGTGTTCCATTTTTGCACCACACTTTGCAACATTGCACCACTTCTTTTAGTCCGTATAAGAAATTCCCAATGCTCTCGCTTTCCGTAATAAGGTAGAATGGGCTACTCCTAAGATTTCTCCCGTACGACGCAGACTGTGATACTCCTTCAAGGCCTTTACAATTAACTCGGTTTCTACAATCTCTCGAGCCTGCTTTAACGGAACGATCTTATCGATAGATACTCTGAGAGGACTCGAGGTTACCTGAGAAAATAATGACGCTGGCAACTGATCTGGTAAAATAGCATCCTGTTCGGACATGATCACCAATCGTTCTACGATATTAGCAAGTTCTCTACTGTTTCCGGGCCAGTTATACTCTTCCAAGAGTTTGCAAACCTCAGTGGAAAAATACTTTTGGACAGTGTATCTGCTGTTAACTTTATCTAAGAAATGTTTCGCTTGTGGTAAGATGTCGCTCTTCCGTTCCCGTAACGGTGGTATCTCAATGGGGACGACATTCAGACGATAGAACAAATCTTCACGAAAGTTTTTTTCTGCAATCATTTTTTTAAGATTTTTATTAGTGGCCGATAGAATTCGAATATTCAGCTTAATACCAGCACGTCCACCAATCCGATAAATCTCCTGCTCTTGTATCGCTCGTAATAATTTCACTTGAAGGTACATGGGCATGTCGCCCACCTCATCCAGTAATAGAGTACCTCCATTAGCCAGTTCCATCAGACCTGGTTTTCCTTCCTTATTGGCCCCTGTAAACGATCCCTTCTCATACCCAAACAACTCTGATTCTAGTAAGCTTTCTGGTATCGCTCCAACATTAATTTGAATAAACGGCCCGTCTACCCTGGGACTATTGTTGTGAATCGTTCTAGCAATCACCTCTTTGCCTACTCCGGACTCACCCGTGATAAGAACCGTGGAATCTACCCCTGCTACCCGCAAAGCTTGGTTTACTACCTTCTCCATTGCGTCACTGTGGTAAATTAAATCTTTCTGTTCCTTTGCTCTAAATAATTTTAGTTCGTGTGAATACCTCTGTGATTGAAGTTTTAATTGATTTAACTCAGTTAGGTCTCTGATGTTAATAACCACCCGCACTAGGCGACCTAGTTCATCTAAGACTGGACTTACAGTAATCCATAACTCAGTTAAGTTTTTCCCATTATATCGATCAAAAGTAACTTTTCCATCTTCCAGAGCTCGCTTATACATTTGAATCACTAATTCACGGCACACAATGACAAGGCGTTCTATAGACTCTCCCGTCGGGTCGTGGTCAGAACCCTGTACCCGGAAAAAGCTTTTATTAACAATTTGAACCAAGCCCTGTCTGTCAACAACGATGATGCCATCATGGGAAGCTTCAATAATATTTCTTAAATCTATGTTGGTCTTAAAGACTTCCGCTAATTTGTGTTCAGAATTCATCAACGACCCATGAACCTTATTAATTAAGTCCATTCTGGTTAATACGCCAGTGAGTCGTTGCTCATTATTATAAATTAGCAACCTATCAATGGTGTGATCTCTGATATCATGGAAGGAAGTATCTTCATCGATAATATGTAAATTCGTTTCCATGATCTTGTCTACCCGAGTGTCCAGGGTCGCTCCTTGTTCAATCGCCTCAAGCATGCGAAAGACAGTAAGAATTCCCACAACATTGCCCTCATCATCAACAATCGGAGCGCAGTTAACCTTGGTTTCCCGGTATAAATGACTGACATCCTGTATTGTTTTAGTGTAGTGGAGGGTCCGAGGATTCTCCAACATAATCTGCTTAACTTTCATAACTTCTCCCCTAAACTCAAGTTTCTTTATTATAATACTCAGCCTATCAGATAGCAAAGAATCTATGATAATGAAACGCCCTGAAATCCCACGAAGACTTACAGGGCGAGTTAGAAAAATTAGTTAGAACAGCAGGCCAAGTATTCTTCGATCGTCATCAGTTCATCCAGTTGTGCAACATTTTCAAGCATGAGTTCTGCAATCCAGGCTTCCCCTTCCGGATTAATGTTCAACAGTTCAGGTGTATCACATAACTCCTCTTTTATGGTCAGCACTTTTCCGCTTACAGGGGTGTAGATATCTGAGGTGGACTTGACAGACTCTACCTTTGCCACTACTTCTCCAATCGCGACCTGATCTCCAACTGTTGGGAGCTCCACATAGACGATATCCCCTAATTGCCCTGCTGCATATTCCGTAATTCCCATGCGAGCTATGTTACCTTCCAACTCAACCCATTGATGATCTTTACTGTACATTTTCATCTCTTCTTCTCCCTTTCGAATAAAACTAGGATGCTCAACTGCATTATTACCATTACCTACTGCAATTTTCATTCCAGGTAAGTCTTACAGCCTTTTCCCATACACCATGCGGTGTAATCTCTGGGAGTGCCCCACATCATTCTCTCGCCTTTGACCTGATGGTTATGTTCACCGGCAGTTAATCCACTTTAAATAGACTTAAAGCCCAATCCGCAGGTTTTCTCTTTACGTCTGCCTGATCGAAAGCATTTTGCACGTCCTCAGGAAGATTACCCGCAAGCTTACCGCCTCTTAAAGGTTCCATCAACGCCTAAGCCTTTTTGAGCAGCATATTCTATAAATTTTATTAGTAGATTAGTAGATTATTAGAGCATTAAAAAACCACCAAATCGGTGGTTTTCATGCATACAGTGGCACATCATTGTGAGTTCTATCATGGATTTGGTTTAATGAGGTCGAGAAAGCGCGCAATACGTTAGTGGAACACAATTTGCGTTTGATTGCCCATCTCGTGAAGAAATATGATGGGACGGGAGAAGACAGTGATGACTTAATTTCCATTGGTACGATTGGGCTAATCTAGGGGATTAATACCTTTGATCCAGGTAAAGGAACAAAGCTGGCTACCTACGCTGCACGATGCATAGAAAATGAAATATTAATGCATCTGCGAACCAAGAAAAAGTCAAGGGGAGAAGTGTCCATTTATGATCCAATAGGAATGGATAGCCAAGGCAATGAGGTCTCTCTCGTTGATGTTCTTAGTTCGAATGAAATGGATATTTCAATCCTAGTTGAAAACGAGTCCGAGCAAGCGGCATTATTAAAACTCGTAAATCAATTGACGAAACGAGAAAAGTTGGTACTACAATTGCGTTATGGGTTGATGAACTGTCCGAGGCAGACACAACGTGAGATAGCAAAGACTCTGGATATTTCCCGTTCCTATGTTTCTCGAATAGAGAAAAAAGCTTTACAAAAATTAATGGAAGCAATGGTCAAGACTTAACTCACGTTTTTCATCATGGTTAATTTATCAGCAATCAGTGCGATGAATTCCGGTTATCATCCGCGATAATTAGTTTTACGTTCTTAGCCATTTCGCCAACATCCTTCTTCCTTGATTTTATTTATAATAATAGGCATCGCCTAGCCGATGTTTGTAATTATACGTCACAGACCCTGTCGAAATCCCAATAAATAAGGTGACTTAAAAAGTAGCTAATGTATTGATGAAGCCTGTCCCTCGTAAGAGTTTACGCCTCTATAGGAAATAGTTATTTATCGCAAATTCCTGACATGTTTTTCATAATAAATAATTAAGCAAAGAATTTTGGATAAATTGCTCGAAGTTAAAACCTAATTAACCCCTAAGCTCATAATATTTTGTTCAAGGTAACCGCTATAAATTACCAGTGTTAAGAATCGAGAGTGGGATAAAATAAGAATGCCATTTGAACATAAACGACTAGTTAATAACACACAATTAAAAGGAGGGCACCCATCATGGCAGGAGAAAGAAACAGTAATACACCAGCAGCTCAAGGAGCTTCACAACAATTGGATCAATTCAAATATGAAGTTGCTAATGAAATGGGTCTTCAACTCGGTGGCGACCGCACAAGTCGTGAAAACGGTTCTGTCGGTGGACAAATGACCAAACGCATGATTCAATTTGCAGAGGAACACCTTAAAGGTGGTAGCAAACTATAAATAGTCAGCGTTAATCAATTAAGATGCTCATAAATAAAAGAGGGATTTTTATGGCAAATCCCTTTTGAAAATGCCCTTCCACTTTTAAGATTCAAGTGGAAGGGCATTTTCTTGTTATGCTCTCACCCAGGTTAAACTTCAGTTCAGACATATACACGAACAGTATTACGTATATGTAAAAGCGAGGAGTTCTCCACACTTGAGAGGAGCGGTTAATATTTATCCTAATCAACAGGGGCGTCAGATAATAGGGAAGAATCCATGGACCTTAGTTTTTGTAATAGTGATTATAAGCATTATTGGGTACAGGCTTCTTCCTGATTATCCAAAGACAACTCCGCCTCTTACCAGTACAAGTCTGCCTGATTCCCAACCCAACACTAATGATCCTAATCCCCTCAACTCATCAAGTTACCCCATCATAGATTCCCCTAGTGCTAATAACACATCGAGCAGCGGAAATGAAACGAGTAAACTAGCAACTGGAAATTGGATACTATACCTATCTAAGGGTACACTTCAGGAATTTTCCGTTAGCCCTCAAGATTATGCCTTTATACAAGGGTTGATCATAAGCGACCGTAAAGGAACTCCCACAATGACGGTAATCCTCGTCGATAACGGACAAATTCGCGAATACGATGTCAGTGATGAAATATCTTCAATTATATCTAATCTAATTGCTATTGACTCAAGGACATCCAATTTACCTTCTAATTCCACGCCCAATACTTCTTCGGATCCCATTCCAGATACTTCTCTAAATCCCACTCCCGATACCTCTCCAAATCCTACTACCTATACTTCTCAGTAACGCAAATGGCCCCAATGATCGTGCTACTTTCAGCTCCATCATTAGCGGCTCCTATAAACTGGCTTCGAAGGCCCTACCTCATCTCGAATACAGCATCGTACTCACCGAGTACGTTCTTGGCACAAGCCACGAGAGCATCCCGCCTCCATAATATTACTGTTCTCGTAGACAAGCTGAAAAATGGCAAGGACAACTTCTTGGAACAATGATGAATATAGGGTTAAGTATGGTCGGCGGAGTATCAGCAGTTAAAATCCTCACTACTTACAATCAACAGAACAAACCACTGAGCAAATATCAAGGTCAAAAAGAGACGATGTTCAACCTGTTCAATATACATTCCATTAAAAAATGTTTAGGCACTCTTAGGAAAAACCTATGAGTGCCTTTTTATTATTTGTTCGCTAAACTCCCAACTATCGAAGCATGAAACTACCAATTACATATTTGAGTGAGTTTATATTCTATAACTTGAGTAACACCTCCTCAATGTGCATTTTTTGTTGGCTTATCAACATTCAACCAGACCACAACAAAAACCTCCCTTGTAAAAACTATGATTATCACATCATAAATCTTGTTCTGTAAATTTAAGAAAAACCCTTTAAAGGGAGATATGGTATGATATAAGGAGAGAATATAACTTCCCATAGAACTTCTTACTTAAAACTTCAGAAGTTGATGCCTATGGTTTTAGATCACTTTATTATTATTGCGATTGCTATCTTGATTCTTATCGCTTTAGGCGTAATCTTCTAAAAATACTCATCAAAAGGCTATCATCTTTATTGGTGGTAGCCCTTTCATTATTGATACCTCTTTATGGTGAACAAATCGAACACCAGCTTTATGATTTACCTAATTGGAGCGCTTGGTTGAACCGTACATAAAAGACTGAGCCATTTGAGTTGGTATCAATGTCAATTTTGGCGTTATTACGTTCGGCAATACTATAGCATATAGCCAGTCCCAAGCCTGTTCCATCAGCTTTTGTAGTGTAGAAAGGCGTCCCCATATTTTTCAGGACTTCCTCTCTTATTCCATCTCCTTGGTCCTGGATTAATAAGACAATTTCTCCACCATCCATTAATGTTTTTATGGTTAGGGCTTTACCGGATGACATTGCCTCAATGCCGTTACGGGTTAGGTTTAATATTAACTGCCTGATTTCTTTTTCATCAATTAATATATCCGGTATATTGCTTAATTCCTTAGTTAAAGATATGTCTAACTTCATTGCATCGGCGAAGATTAATGGTAATAATTTTTCAATTATTGAATTTAGGTTGTGTTTTTTTAGTGCATTTGCATCATATTTTTTATTTCCGGCCAAAGATAAAAATTCTGTAATAATACCGTTGGCCCGGTCTAATTCGTCAATCATTAATTTAAAATAATCTTTATAATTTTGGCATTCGGCCTTGCCTTCAATAAGTTGCAGAAACCCGCGAACTGACGTCATTGGGTTTCTTATTTCGTGACCGATACCAGCGGCCATCTGTCCTATTAAATTAAACCGGTCTAGTTGTAAGATCTCCTTCTCCAACTCTTTGTGCCTGGTAATGTCAAAGAATACCCCTAAAATACAGGACCTGCCGTTTATATCTATAACTGTTGCACCTGCTAAACCATAGCGTAATTTACCCGACTTCATTCGTAATGTTACTTCAAGATCTCTGCATATTCCCTCTTCCGCTATGCGTCTTCTTAACTCCAAGCAATCTTCGGGAATGGCAAAAACATTTAATTCGGTCGCCAAGGAACCGATAACTTCTTCCCGGGTAAACCCTGTCAATTTCAAGAACGCGTCATTAACATCAAAATAGCGCCCATCATCAAGAGAAGTAATAATCATGGACGATGGGTTAGCATTAAACGCTTTAGAAAATCTTTCTTCTGATAGGCGTAAGGCTGTTTCCATTTGTTTTTGCTCAGTTATATCGTTTAGGAAAACGGTTAACCCTTGAGCAAACGGATATGCATGAACCATAAACCATTTTTTGCTTACCTCTGAAAATGCTTCGAATCTAACGCTATTTTGTTCACGAATTGATTTGTGAAGTTCATTATAAAATATCGAATCCATAGCTTGCGGGTATTCCACCCAGAGGTTTTTGCCAATTAAATCGCGATCATTAAATGAAAGTATCATAGCCTTCTTATTCATATAAGTAAAACACCACTCGCAATCCAGTGCGAAAAAGGCATCAGAGATACTCTCGGTTACGGATCTAAATCGATTCTCGCTTTCTATTAAAGCTAATACTGCAATTTTTCTAATATTGATATCTGACCAGCAACCGATAACCTCAATAGGCAAGTCATCTTTATCACGCACCAGCTTTGCGTTGCTTTGGGTCCAGCGGTAACTGCCATCCTTGCATTTAAACCGGTATTCAGCAATACATTCTCCTGTTTCATTTAATTGCTCAATACCGTTATAAAACTGCGGTCTATCCTCCTGGTGGATACGATCCAAAAAGAAACCTTCCTTTTGGATAAAATCGCTGGGGGCATAACCAGTCATCATGGTAACATTATCACTAACATAAGTTGCTCGATAGTCTTCTGAAACTTTACTAACGTAGATAACCGAAGGATTATAGTCCAGTAAAAATTTAAGTCTTCTAGTGGTAACAAGTAATTCTTGCTCAATTATTTTTCGTTCATTTATTTCAGCTCTAAGTTGTTCATTGGCCAATTGAAGTTCTTGCGTACGTTCCTGTATTAGTATTTCAAGCTGCTGACGATCGCGTCTAAGGACTTCTTCTGCCCATTTACGTTCTGTAATATCCTCTGCTGTCACACTTATTCCGATAATATTGTCTAAATCATCCTTTAACGGTACCCAATTTTCGTTCCAATAGCGTTGAACTCCTGGATGGGCAGGTGTGGTACCGCAAATCTCCAAATTGAGAAGTGGTTCCCCAGTTTCAAGGATTCTACTAATAGCCGACACTGCTTGTTCATCCAAATCGGGAACAACTTGTTTTGGAGTTTTGCCTATATGTACTTCTACCGACACACCGTTAATCTCTGCAAAGCGATTATTAAGCCTTACAAAGCGGAGATTAGTATCAAATACACACATGCCAATTGGTGCAGAGTTGTATATTGCCTCGATTTCAGCCAATTGCTGTTTTTCAAAATTAAATAGCACCTTTTCTAATTGGAATTTTCCAAGCAACTGCTTATTGTCTTCTTCTATGGGTTTGGTCCTAACCTGCTTAAATTGCGACAATTCTTTTTTTAGCACGATCAATTCACTAATTAGTTCCCCTTTTGACATATCCGTATATAACTGAGAATCCTTACTATTGTTGTGTTTCTCCGTTTTGTGTTCCAAAGAAGTCACTTCCTTCAAATTCTGTCATTATATTTTACTTCAGTAACTATAGGGGCAAAATCTTCACTAATTTAAGTCCAAGTTTACCCATGAAGAGTTATTCCAGAGCCACTCACCCGTTTAATTCTTCATAATTGTCCATATTCCTCCAATTGGAAAAATAAAAAAAGACGCTTATTACAGCGTCAAAATTATAGGTTAGATCAACTAGAGGTTATTATTCTATTCTTGAGACTCAACCCACCCAGCAAATCGCACCACAGTTCTGCTTTACTAAGCAGGGACACCCTTTGTTCTTTTGGCCACATACCCTTTTGTGTAAATCCATCCGAAGGATGCGTTAAAACGGAATACATGACAAGATAGTCCTTGTTAGGGTCGGACAAGCGGATAGGTGGTTATCTTGTCGCACCAAAAACTGCACCCGTAACCATCGGAATCAGCCAAATAACCCATACCACTAAACTGAATTTATGAAACTTAACTATTAGAACCTCATTTTTGTTAATTAAAACTAAAGTAGCCCAACCAGCATGAAAGAGCATAATCAGTATTGCTACTAAACCAGTGATTCCATGGAAGTTGAATTGAAGCAAACTTCCCACCATAAGACTCATGGCCCCAGTTCCTATCGTATCGCATACTAGACCAGTATAAAACATTCCCACATGCCACCACTTTAGTCTGCCTTGAATTCGTTCACTCCACACCCCTATAGTGTAAATTATCATAGCTAAGTTAATAAATACGAGTCCAATGAGTCCATAGGTAGTCACAATCGGAATCCTTCCTTCTAAACTTTTTTCTGCAATTCATGGAATATAGGGCCAAGCTAAATACTAAGCTTATTTTGGAGACTAAGGGTAAGCTTGACATGATTAATGAGGCTCCGGATCTTACGGATTGGTACAATAAGCGAAAAATTAGATTTGCTCATTAACGAGTTTTATATAGCAAAGAAAAGATATCTTATTGGTCTATCAGTCGCTGTCGCACCGACAAACTTTCCTGTAAATTCCCAGAATGACAACTGAGCTGAATAATAACTTTACATATTTATCATGTAAAGTTATTATTCAGCTCTACAATTACTTCAGAGAACTTTTCTGTATGTACACTATTTCGTAATTTTTCAAATATAATAAAGAGCCTATGATATAAAGTCCTTAACTTTCAGACTACTTAAACATTGGCAAAATATAAACTACAATAAAGTACATTAGTCCGAAAAATATTGCTAAATAAGCAGCATATTTAACTACCACTGAGCCAAAAGCACTACCGTCAAATCTTTTTTCAACGTTTACTTTTTCGATTTCGACTTTCTTATCGTCATCCATTAAAATCACCTCTATTATAGTTCGTATTAATTACAATTAATTCGGTCGGGACCGGAACCTTAGTTGATACCCACTTCCCAGTAAAGGATTTTAACCTTCGGCGTACTACTCTAAACCCCATGGTCGACAAGCTATCATCAATTATCGTGTTTGCTTCAACGGGAATGCTACATTCGTTGGTTAAAGCACCCTCTTCCCCGAAATTAAGTTTACCACTATTACAACTAAAGCAATTAAAAGAAGGATATGAATTAATCCGCCCGCAGTATATGAAGTGACCATACCAAGAAGCCATAAGACCCCGAGAATAACAACGATTGTCCATAACATACTTTATCAATCCTTCCTTTATTAAGGTTTGAACGTTATTTGTGCCAACTTAATTTCCATTTAAAGATTGTTTTTATAATAACATAAACTTATGACTTTCCTATTTCTTTTTATATCTTTTCTGTGGTAATAGTTGAGGTAGTTGTTCTGAGCAGCACCTCTGCCCATTCCACCCTTAGAGCCGCCTCCATTACCTTGTCCAATGCCTTGCCTCATTCCTTGCCCTTGAACAAATCTTGTTCCTATGCTTTTACCTATAGCTTCGCTTCCTGTTCCATACAAGTGGCTTGATTGGTTACGTATGAGTTGTAAATACCCATCTATATAGCTCTTTTTGTTACTTGGGCAGCAAGTAAGAGGATGATGCCAAGCGGAAGAGTGGTATAAATAACGTCCTTGGCACAAGTCTCCACGTGCCCTATCACCCTAAAAGTGCTATATTTCCATTACGTTTGTAAGGAATCATACGCTCTATAAAAATTACGATTAAATCGTCAATACTACACCCGAAATTACTACAATCGAAGATTGTTATCTTTGTTTCCTGTTTCCAAGGCGTATAATTTCAAAGATAATACTAGTACCCATGTAATGAACGTTCCGATCACCAACCGTTCAAACACACCCATATAGTTTGACCCGTTGGCTGTAAAGGCGGCAGTCAAACCTCCTGACACCACAATAAGCACGCCTGAAAGGAGAGAATACAACTTTAGCCCTTTCATTTTTGGCTCACCACCGAAACTAAACCCTGCGACAAATACTACTATAATTGTTAACAATGAGATAATTCCAGCTAATACAATATGTATAATTCCTTCTAAAGTTACAGTTCCCCCTCTGGGATCCTGAGAGAAGAAAAACATCACTAAGCCAAGTACCCCAATCACACCCAACATGAGTGACGCACTTTGCATTCGTTTCGTACGAGGACTTTCCAAATAAAAGAACATACCAAAACCAAGTATGGCTAAGCCTAAGTTGTAGAACGTAAACATCAGATCCAATAACAGCTTGTTGGGAGCATCAGTCATGATCAGTTCACTGATAGCATTGTAGACATGACTGTAATCGCTCCTAAGAAATCCGCCAATCAAAACTGCAGCGATGTAGATTAAAGGTGAAATGATTCCAAACACTGGATATAGTTTTTTCATAGATAATATCTCCTCCTTGATTAAGGCGTTCGTTGACATCAAATACTGACCCGGCTCAGCAAGTCGTATCGCTTGTTCCAGGTAGTCCAAGAGCCTCCGCCCGACTGCCAATACTGTTGCTTACACGAGCCCATAGGATATAGATAGGGATCACAAATCTTCAACTGTTGAATATATATTTCCACATCCTGTGATGCCACTCCTGCGTAATATATAATCAATAATATGAAAATACATAGTACTCCTATGTAAATTAGTGAAATCATTATCTATCTATTAAACGAGTTGCTAAGAAAGAAACATCGCAATCTGTAAATAATAATGTAAAAATGTACACAGAATGTATAGTAGCAATTATTCACAAAAGCATGTTAGGAGAAGACGGCAATGAATCAGTTTATCAACGCACCAGCGTTAATGGTTTTGGATGCTCAAAAAGGGTTTGATGATCTTTATTGGGGAAAACGGAACAATCCCCAAGCAGAGAATAATATTTTTCGATTGCTGACAGAATGGCGAAAGCGTAAATGGAACATAATTTACTCCAAACACTTATCTGTCCAGCCTCAGTCACCGCTCTATCACAAAAATGAGATGGGCACAGAGATTAAGAATCTCCTTCACCCGCAATTCGATGAGATGGTTTTTCCTAAGAATGTGAACAGCGCCTTTATTGGCACTCAATTGGAGTCCTATTTACGGGAGCAATTTTTTCTATTATCAAGTTGGCATTAATAGACACTGGACCACCATTTTGTTGAAATCAACAAATGGTGGCCCAGTGTCATAGGATGCTATCGAATGCGTGAACTTGTATATATCCCAAACAAGAACAGAAGGTCAGACCGTTTTAAACGATCTGACCTTAGTCTACATCACTGACTGATATTAATGACTCTTTTGGCCAATAGCAAAATTACCAACCTCATTGGCCCAATCCAATGTAAAAAATTCCATAGTTTACTTACTAGACCTAACTTCATTATCCGTAAAAAGAAAAGTGATCGAGTAAATACCCGCTAGACCAACTAGTGTATAAATTATCCTACTTAATCCAGATGACTCTCTTAATGTGTCCCCACCAAAAATAGCAGCCACTAGGTCCCATTGAAAGACACCAACTAACAACCAATTTAGGGCTCCGACAATTACAAGTATTAATGCTGCTTTTGATAACCAATTCATAAAAAATCCTCCTAAACCTATTTTTCTTATATTATTGCTAAATTTACTGTATTTTATACTCAACGTTTACATTATTTTATTCTAATTTCCCAAGGCCCAACCATCGCAAAGTCTACCTCAAATTTATTAAAAATTTTCATCTGTCATTTTCACACCTCATTTTTGCACTCTGCATCCCTTGCTTTGTAGCGGCGCTCAGTAGTGATGAAAGAAACCGGCAGTGCACAAATATATAGCATCTGCCGGCTTTTGCATTTCTACTATTCTAGTGTAATTGTTCAGGGTGAAAGGATCATTATTATAGCCAGAACTGACGTTGCAATTACAATCATTAGAACGAGCCTCGTTTGATGGATTAATGTAAATTTCTAAACATTTTTCCTGCTTTTCAGTAAATACTATTATCGATAAATATTGAGGAGGTGCTACGTCTTGAGCAATTATCATGAGGTTGAAGAAGAAGATGTGAAGGTTGTCAACGATTTAGGACAGCTTAGAGATGAGTATTACCAGATGAAGATAGCCCACGAGTTAGGAGAATTCAAAGATAAGTATTATCAGAGAGATATCTGGTAACCAGTGGCTTCAAGCAAATGCCCAAGCTCTTAACTTAAGGTATTTAGATTTTCATTATCAAATGGCAAAGATATGCTACATAATTCATTTTTGCTCATAATTAAATCAAGATCAGCAAATAATACCATCATCGAGCAAAGAGGAGATGAGCTGAATGAAACTAACCAATAATATGCTAAGTCGCTGGTCAAGCTCTATAGTACGCATGGTACAAACAATAACTAAGTTACTAAAGATGTAAAAGATCAAAACATGTCGGCTCTTACAAAATAAGTTACTTGTAGATAAAAAACCCCATCTGTCAGGAGGGGGAGAGGAGGTGGAATGCGAGAGACTTCAGAGATTCATAAGTGAGAAATGTGTTTTAGCAGCAACAAAAGAAGAAGAAGGTGAGAGTTATGAAAGCAACTGGAATTGTCAGAAGAATTGATGACCTCGGAAGGGTCGTTATTCCAAAGGAAATTCGTCGTACCCTGCGTATTCGGGAAGGAGATCCGTTAGAGGTTTTTGTAGCTCGGGATGGGGAAGTCATCTTAAAGAAATATTCTCCTATACGAGAATTAGGAGAATTTGCTAAGGAATATGCGGATTCACTATTCGAAGCGACTGGTCATATTACTTGTATCTCAGATCGTGATACGATTATCGCTGTGGCGGGAGCATCAAAAAAAGAGTATCTGAATAAAGCTCTAGGATCCGCCATAGAACAGGCCATGGAGGAAAGGAAAACCCTTCATAGCGGCATTGACGGAGAACAAACCGAGTGTATAGGTTGTCTAAAAAATGAAGATGAGGATAGCTGTAAGTATACCAGTGAAGTCATCGCCCCGATTATCCTGCAAGGCGATCCAATCGGCACTGTGATGCTCTTGTCTAAAGAGCCCAAAATGAAGATGGGTAAGCTGGAAATTAAATTAGTCGAGACGGCAGCCGCCTTTTTGGCAAAGCAAATGGAACAATAAATGCTTCATTACCCCTCAGTACATAATATTCTGTTCAATGTACAGCTATAAATTACCAGTGTTAAGAATCCAGAGTCGGATAAAATAAGAATGCCATTTAGAACATAACGATAATTATAAACACAATAAAAGGAGGGCACCATCATGGCAGGAGAAAGAAGCAGTAATACACCAGCGGCTCAAGGAGCTTCACAACAATTAGATCAATTCAAATATGAAGTTGCTAACGAAATGGGTCTGCAACTCGGTGGAGACCGCACAAGTCGTGAAAATGGTTCTGTCGGTGGACAAATGACTAAACGTATGATTCAATTTGCAGAGGAACACCTTAAAGGTGGTAGCAAACTATAAATAGTCAGCAATCAATTTAGCTTCTCGTAAATAAGAGAGGGCTTTTAATGGCAAATCCCTCTTGAAAATGCCCTCTACTATAAAGGTTGAAGTAGAAGGGCATTTTCCATATTTGACAAAAAAGGAGGCATAGTGATGACTGAAAATAAAGCAAAGGAAAAGTTCCAAGCAAACCCAATCGAAAGGCATGACACGGCAGCCTGGCGAGAACATATCGAAAAAGTTAAACCCCAATCGAAGGTACCGATCCCCAGCGAAGAGTCTGTGGATAACGCTAAGGAATGGGTCGATACCAATTCCCTATCCTAAACCATAAAGCAACTTAAAAGTGACTCCCGTGCCAGAATGGTCCGGGAGTCACTTTATATGGTCCTTAGTCTTTCTTAGTCTTTCTTAGTCTTGGTCATTTTAGTCCTTGATCAAATTTTTCTCTCAGTATTGCATTTCTGCATAACGCTTTAACATCTGATATTTTTCTCGAGCGTGGCCTTCCGCCTCGTCGAACATTTCTTGGGCGACACCTGGAAATACGTTCATCAGGGAAGAATAACGGACTTCGCCTTTTAAGAAATCTTGGAAAGAAGCCGTCGGTTCTTTGGAGTCTAAAACAAAGGGGTTCTTGCCTAGGCCTTTCAGACGGGGGTCATGTCTCCAGAGATGCCAGTAGCCTGATTGGACTGCCTTTTTCTGTTCCATAAGACTTGTGCCCATGCCGGTTTTAATGCCGTGGTTCACGCAGGTGGCATAGGCAATGATAATCGACGGCCCACGATAGCTTTCTGCTTCAGTTATTGCTTTCATCGTTTGATTCATATTCGCTCCCATGGCAATTTGGGCGACATAGACATAGCCATAGGTCGTAGCCATCAGCCCCAGATCCTTTTTACGCACCTTCTTCCCTGCTGCGGCGAATTTTGCGATTGCTGCCGTCTGGGTGGCCTTAGAGGCTTGCCCCCCCGTATTAGAGTAAACTTCAGTGTCCATCACTAGGATATTCACGTCATCTCCACTCGCCAGGACATGGTCGATGCCATTATAGCCAATATCATAGGCAAAGCCATCGCCACCAAAGATCCAAACAGAGGGTTTAATCAGATAGTCCTTCTTCTCCTGGATTTCGCGCAGCATTGGATTGCCAGCGACATCTTCCTTAGTCATCACTTCAAGTACTCGGGCCGTTGCTCTCTTTGAGCCTTCTCCATCCTCCATGTTTTCTAGCCAGTCCCGGAAGGCGTCTTTGAGGGTTTCGCTGCTCGAATTTTCCAAGCCTTGTTGCATCAGATCGGCTAGTTTCGCTCGAATTTGCTTGGAACCCAGGTAGATGCCATAGCCGAACTCCGCATTATCTTCAAAGAGTGGATTCATCCAAGCGGGTCCTTTCCCTTCTGCATTCACCGTAAACGGAATAGAAGGTGCACTGCCGCCCCATATGGAGGAGCAACCGGTAGCGTTGGCAATGATCATGCGATCCCCATACAACTGGGTAATAAGTCGAGCATAAGGTGTTTCACCACACCCTGGACAAGCACCATTGAACTCCAACAGCGGCCGAGCAAATTGACTGCCTTTTAAGGTCTTTACATCCATGAGATCACGTTTTTCGGTCACCTTATTAATCGCATACTCCCAGTTTTCTGATTCCATTTCAATTTCATGATCAGCTGGTTTCATGACAATTGCTTTACCTGGTGCGGGACATATGTCGGCACAGTTTGCGCACCCTGTACAATCCAGGGGCGTAACCTGAATCCGATAGTGGTAACCTTCCAGCCCTCTGCCCATTGGCTTCTTCGTTTTGAAGGTATCCGGTGCTTTTGCAAGCTCGCTATCATCTAAGAGGAACGGTCGAATGGTGGCATGGGGACAGACATAGGAGCACTGATTACATTGGATACATTGATCGATTTGCCATTCCGGGATAGATACGGCAATTCCTCGCTTTTCGTAGCGCGTTGTGCTGAGGGGAAACGTACCATCCTCAACCCCGACAAAAGCGCTGGTCGGCAGATCTTCTCCTTCATGACGAGCCATAGGCCGTTGAATATTTTTAACAAAGTCTGGCTCACCTTTAATCGGCATCTCCTCATCCGGGACCTCTGCCCAAGATGCTGGCACCTCAACTTTATGTAAGGCATCAATGCCACGATCGACAGCCTTATGATTCATCTCGACAATATTTGAGCCCTTCTTGCCATAGGCTATCTTTATTGAGTCTTTTAGGTATTGTGCGGCATCCTCCAGAGGGATTACCTGGGCTAATTTAAAGAACGCAGCCTGCATGACCATGTTGATGCGTCCGCCGAGGCCAATTTCACGAGCAATGTCAATGGCGTCAATGATATAAAACTTGATCTGATTTTTAGCAATATCTCGTTTCAGGGACGCTGGCAGATGATCTTCTAATTCATCGGCCCGCCATGGACAGTTGAGAACAAAGATCCCTCCTTTTTTCAGACCCTTAACGATATCATAGTGATAAATAAACGACTTATTATGGCAAGCAATATAATCCGCATCGAACACTAGATACGATGATTTGATCGGTTGCTTGCCAAAGCGCAGGTGTGAGATGGTCGTCCCCCCGGATTTCTTACTATCATATTCAAAGTATCCCTGGACAAAAAGGTCGGTATTATCGCCGATAATTTTTATGGCGCTCTTATTGGCACCCACTGTACCATCGGAGCCAAGTCCCCAAAACTTACATCGGATTGTCCCTTCAGGAGAAGCGTCGATGATCTCCTCGATGGGTAAGGAAGTGTGACTCACATCATCGAGAATGCCGATGGTAAAGCGATCCTTAGGCTCAGCCTTCTTCAAATTCTGGTAGGCCGCAAGAATTTGCGAGGGAGTCGTGTCCCTAGACCCCAGACCATAACGTCCTCCGACAATGATTGGTTTTGATGCTTCGTGGTTATAGATTTGTAACACATCGAGATACAAGGGTTCACCAGTAGAGCCAGGTTCCTTAGTTCGGTCTAGGACTGCAATTTTCTTAACCGACTTTGGCAGGACATCAAAGAAGTACTTTTTGGAAAATGGTCGATAGAGGTGGACTTTCATCAGTCCGACCTTTTCTCCTTTTTGCGCCATGAAGTCGATCGTTTCTTCGATCGTATTACAAACCGACCCCATAGCCACCAGAATGTTTTCCGCCTCGGGGTCACCATAATACTGGAAGGGATGGTACTCGCGTCCCGTAAGGTTCTTGATCTCCTTAAAGTAAGCTTCGACAACGTCCGGGACGGCTTCGAAGAAAGGGTTAGAAACCTCACGTCCTTGGAAATAGATGTCTGGATTCTGGGCAGTCCCTCTGAGAACAGGACGGTTGGGATTCAACGATCGGTTTCTAAATTCCTGAATCTTCTCAAAGTCTACAAGCTTGGCTATTTCGTCGTAGCTCGTGGTTTCGATTTTCTGAACTTCATGGGAGGTTCTAAATCCATCAAAGAAATGCAGTACTGGAACCCGGGATTTTATCGCGGCAAGATGCGCAACAAAGCCTAAGTCCATGGCTTCTTGAACATCGTTCGAGCAAATCATGGTAAAGCCTGTTTGACGGGCGGCATTAATATCTTGATGATCCCCAAAAATTGATAACGCGTGAGTTGCCAAAGCCCTCGCCGTGACATGGAAGACTGCTGGTACTAAGTTTCCAACCATTTTATACATTTCCGGAATCATCAGAAGTAAGCCTTGGGAGGCCGTGTAGGTTGTGGTCAAAGCCCCCGCTTGAAGGGAGCCATGCATTGCAGCGGACGCACCCGACTCAGATTGCATCTCAACAACTCGTACCGGTTGATCAAAGAGATTTTTTTTGCCGTGGGCCGCCCATTCGTCAACACCCTCAGCCATCGGAGAAGAGGGCGTTATCGGGAAGATGGTTGCCACCTCAGTCAGAGCATACGACGCTTCAGCAGCTGCTTGGTTCCCATCCATTGTTTTCATTTTCTTAGTCACACTTAGAACCTCCCTATCAGAAATATATACTTCAGTAGTATTCTTCCTAAGGAGACTCTCATACATATTTTCAAATAATTAATAAACGGGACAAGGGGACAGGTTAGTTGTCCCACTCCGTCCCTCACTATACTAAACATCGGGTTATAGGCTTCCCATCAACTGCCCTCAGTTCCATCTCAACTAAATTCTGTACAGAACTTCGTTTCCCAGCGATCCAAATCTCGAATAAATTTTCGCCATACATATCCGAGAATAATTTTCCTGTAAAATCACCGATCATCCACTTTAATTAAGCTCTGAAAATAAACTTGGAAATAAGAACAAGAGGAACAAGGCTAATAGTGATTAGACCAATAACGATAAGATATCTTTCGATTCTAATCATCTCCTAAAACCCTTTTCACTATGATTTCCTTTATACGAATTAACATACAGCAATAATCTATTTGCAAAGCACCGTCCACGCTAGAGGTACCCTTTCCTTAGACAAGCTTATCCGCATTGTCCTTATAGGTTACTGGTATGTTTTTAAACTGTCACGTTTATGCTTTGTCTCCGTAGCTTTTATACAAATACCCTATAGATCAGACTTGAAAAATGTCTAATCTATAGGGTACATTTAAGGGCAATTCTCATTTATACCTTAAGTCATTTTTCTCCAGGTCTTCCCTAACATCATTGCACCACCTATACCGATAACGGTGAGAGCTAACCAACTGTCTTTCATCATCTTCATCATTCTCATTATATAATCCTCCTCACTATTTTCTGTTAACAATCTTAGTATTTGTTTTTTTAGCATAAGCATTTAACTAAATTTTGTATGTAAAATAATCGAGAGGTGTGGAAGACTTAGGGGATGATAACTAACACAGAAAAGACTACCTCGCTAGAGATAGTCTTTTCGCTTGTTTACTTGCAAGATCAATGATTTTAGTGAAAACAATTACGGCTATTGCGATGATATATCAATGAAAATCAGGATATGCTTCCTTGGTGGACCCGCGGCGTGATGTATCTAGCCACGATCTGGATGATTGAATATTCTTGTGGTGAGATTTTGGCGAGAGTCTTAGGTGATTGCCCTTGGCACTACAGTGGATATTTTAATGTTGGTGGGTACATTAACCTTCGTATGGTCCCAGAATGGTTCGTCGTCGGCTTAGGATTTGAAGTTGGATTCGCTCACTTCAATGAGGATTTGCCCAAACCTATAAATTACGATTATCTTGTAACTGACTCTACTGAATCCCCATATTCTGAAAATTAATAATGTTTCATTCAACGATCTTTTTAGCACATAGCATCTCAGGCTATGGACTTGCGTTAGCAAATTGTGCTAGAACTGATATAGTAGCATCCCTGACTCGTCTTATGGCTGAATTCGGTGATTATGTAAAAGACGGCCTCGATATAATGATTGAAAATGGCTGGTTAGAAAGGGTTCCCGAAGCTGCTAATCGAAGAGAACTGCGAACAATGAACAATTAAAGATAGAGTAAACTTTTCCGTCTACAACTTTTTACTTGGGAGTCTTTCCATTATTTCCCGATTTCCTCCCTCTTCAATTCAAACACAAAATGCGTTGGTGTGAGAATTCTGTCTTCTCAACCAACGCATTAAATATTTCTTAACGATTCAACAGAGCAAGTGTTTCATCGAAAGTTTATATGAGAGACATTTCCAGTTTAAATTATTTTTTTTGGGGGGAGGTTAGTAATAAAAACAAAAGGAGTGTGAACATTGGACAATTTACAAAACGTTAACCAAGGTCAGGTAGAACAAGTTCCCTTTGGAGCCGTCCAACATAATTTGTCAAATATTATGCCAGTGTCTTCTGAAATTGGATATCTTTGGTCAAGTTACTACGCAGAAACGATGTCCGTATGTTTTCTCAAAAGCTATGTTGCTCAATCAAAAGACCCCGATATTCACGCTGTTCTACAGCGAGCACTTGATGTCTCAAGCCAACGGGTAAACGCTATGAAGGACCTCTATAATTCGATTAATCATCCTATCCCCGAGGCTTTCAGTGATAAGGATGTCGATAGCAATGCGAAACAGTTATTTTCTGAATCCTTTACATTGTTATACACAAGACTTATGCACCACTATATTTCATTAAATTATAGCTCCGCGCTCTCAGCCTCTTCTCGTTCCGACTTTCGTAATTTTTTCCTTGAATGTTTAAACACTTCTATTGAGATACGCCAAAAAGCTACTGAGGTACTTGTAGCAAAAGGTTTATTGTTAAAATACCCTATCATTCCGATTCCTGACAGGGTGGATTTTGTGCATGATAAAAGTTATTTTGGCTCCAATATTGGTGCGATGATTGGAATGAAGAGGCCGATGAATGCTATAGAAATTAGTCATATTTTTTCATTGATGGAAACTAAGCTTTTACTGAGAACTTTAAATTTAGGATATAGTCAAGTTGTTAAATCTGAAAAAATTAGGAGCTATCTTTCCAAATGTAAACAGGTTTCAGATAAGCAACTAAAAAAACTCGCTTCTTTTTTAGCTGACGAAGATATATCTCAACCTTCAATCCGAGAAATACTCGTTACCGAATCTAAAGAGTCTCCCGTAAGCGATAAGTTAATCTTATGTCACATCACTGCGGTCACTGCGTACATCATCTCTAATTATGGACTTTCCGTGGCAAACACCGCCAGATTAGATTTATCATCAACTTACCGCAATTTTGTTACAGACCTTCTTGAATTATCCAAGAGTGGAGGAGATTTAATGATTGAAGCTGGCTGGCTAGAAAGAGTCCCTGAAGCGGCTGACCGCCAAGAATTAATACAGCATTAATCAATATACAGTTATAGAAAACCGCATTAAGGCACCCGAGGGAAATTCCCTACGGGTGCCCTTTTATATTGCTGCTCGTATGATTTCAAATCAGCTAAGCCAAAAGCTAAATCTGATGAAAGGCTATGGCGTCAAGCCATGCTTTCTATAGATAGTCTGAAAGGAGTTGCAACAAGTGGCTATCACGGCCAAAGAAGAAAACGCTAAGGAGAAAAAAGATAAAAAAAAGATCCCCCCAAAATGGGAGGAATCTAATTAGAAAAGCTAATTAAAAAACGGTTGCATTACGGTTAAATTCCGCTTACTGAAAGAGGGTATCATGGATATATTAAAATCTTAAAAATTCTCACTTACCTGCGTCTTCACACGGGTAAGTAAGAGATACTTTTGTTGTAGTTGTGCGGACTCTTTAAGTGTTTTGATTGGTCGATTTCTTATCATCTTTTTAAACATTAGATTCCGTAGCAGCTCAGACCAGCCTATATTCGCGAGTCGTAAATTAATTTTCCGTTGGACCACGAATGGACAGGCTACACGCGCAGTAATGTGTGATCTGCCAGTGGGCTAATCGCGACATGCATAACGAGGACCTAGGCATTCATTAGCCTCCATCCCCCTAAATCTTTAGGATTGTCACATCAATAACCTTTTCATTAATAATAGATAGTTTCAACCCTTGCTCATGAACCTTCAAAATAAAAATTGGCTTTCCTATGACAATGTCAAAACTGACGTTATATTCTCTTGGTACCGTGCTAAACATTTCATTGATATTGAAGGATTCTTTATCAACAGCCGATAAAATGGCAAATATCTGACTGTCTTCAAAAAATAGCTTCCCCTCCCTGCATGGAAAGTCATATTTATTAGTTTCTGAATAAATTGATAGTCCGGTTAGTAGAAATTCATCAATCGATTTGAACTCGCCTTTTTCAGGGAATAGGTTAACATTCAGTAAGTAGTTTCCCAGAGCCTGTTTATATACAATCTGCTAATTTTCCCCTTTGAACTTGTACTGCCATCTGCACCATCCCAAGTAAAATGACCGTCTTCAGCTATACCCTCATAGTAATCATGCGATCCAATGGTTAAAAAGTCATACCGCGGATTATGCTTGATAAGTTTCTGTCGTTGAATATCATTGAGTTTAACCGTTCTATAACTTTTTACGGGCATAGTTATCTCCGGTGGAACTATATCTTTTACTAAGTATCCTTGTTCAGCTTTCCGTATTTCAAACTTTTCATCAGCTTGTGTTTCAATAAAGAACCTGCCATACTTATCCAACTCATCATTACTGTAGGCTTCTGATCCGTAACTACTTACCATAAAAAGGTCATTATCACCTAACTCAGGGATCTCCTTGTTTATACAACAATTTTTGTACTTCTTGCCACTTCCACAGGGGCAAGGACCATTTCTAGTGACTTTACTCATAGCTTTACACCTCAAAAATCTAATTACCTAATTCAATTGTCTATTAAAATTCACATTGAGGCTTGTATTGACCAGACCAAATCTTCTCTATCCATTTCATTATTGGCGGTGCCGATTATTCATCATGCTACAGGCGGTCGGAGAGCCGAACTGTAGCCTTAGCCTTTTTTGACGACGGATCTCAGCTCTCAAGACGTAACAGCGTAAGGAGTGGTCAGCTGTCATCCTACTTTGCGTCCGTATGCTCGGAAATAATCTGGTTCATCCTTAACAAGATCAAATGTCGTAATCCAGTGCTTTTCTTTGAATATGTTTAAGATTTGCTCATTAATCACGTTAACTTCAAACTTTGGACGGCTTCGATTAAACAAACTTAAAAATTCGTTCATTTGTAAGATTAAAAGACATTCTTTTGCCTGCACTTCATTCATGCCAGGTAGACCTAGTGCAAACAATTCCTTTTGAACTTCCTTAGCGATCTGACTCGACGCAAGTAGTTCTAATAGCAGTTCAAAAGGAGTGGAATACTGCTTAGTTACGATGTCTCCAATGTGTTCGATTGAGATACTTTTTATTGAAGCCTTAACACTCTCACTCTCGCTTGGATAACTGCTCAGCAAAAATGGAATATCTGTCACATCCAGGTTGTGACTAAGAATGTGTAGTTTAACTGCATCTGAATATCCTTTTTGCTCTAGCGATAGCTTATTAGTGGTAAATTTGAGCAGCTTAACCATATATTCGTCGCCTACATTTTCTCCTAACACTAAAAGCATTTCGTTCAAAACAAAGTTCTCGGTATTAATCCCTTCAGTGTATTGATCAATGTTATGCGTAACGAATAGCATTAACTGGTTTGGATAATGTTCTCTCATAAATATAAGAACTGGATCCGCCATCCGTATTATGTTGAGCTTTATAAGAATTTGGACTTTGTCTTCAGCAATGCCGGTCTTTGAAAACGAACTGAAATTCATGCTTAGAGCTTGTAAAAAAACTTCATATCTTTCGTTGTTTAGCTCATTACAAGCTGCAATCGCATTAAAGAATTTTGAAGTGGACTCTTCGCCGAAATTGCTATCAATAGTGTTCTTGTCAAACTCCGGTTTATGGTCAAAGTCATTTATAAACTGAATCAAAAACGAATCTAACCCATTTTCACTATGAAAGAAGTAGTTCAGCACATTATTCTCGGAGTAATAAACCAGTTTCTTTTGTAATAGAAGACTCCACAATCCTTTGTCAAGAACAGACTCAATGCGTTCAATTACTGTTTGCAGGAAGTTGATGTACTCTTTCTTATGATCGTTATCAATCTCTGAATTGTTGAGTATTTCCAGTACCACGGGTTCTTCATCATCAATACGCTCGCTGCAGTTATCGAGGATAATGCCAATGTATTGATCTATATTCTCGTTCACATATTGCACCAACGGCTCTTCCTGTTTAGAAGTAACCAAAGTATAACTTTTGCTATTGAAGTCACTACTTTCCGAGTACCCGTAAACTACTTTCAAAATTAAGCAAATAAGGTCAAACCTCAGCTGATATAGATTGTTTTTATATACAGCCAAAAAGAGATCTTTGTTTGATACCTCGTGATTAATCCAGGTGAATCTAACACCAATCAAAGAGAACCCATCAACAATTTTGGTGATGTTAGGTGTAGCAATGTCCAGAAAAATAGGACTCTCAGATATAAAGGTTGATAGGCAGTCATTTTCATTAAGTGCTTCAATATCTGCATCCGATGAATAATATAATGTATCGATCGCATATTTTCTTTTCTGTGCATCGCTAAAACCACTTTCAGCGAGGATACATTGAAAAACACTTGGCCATACATTGTTTAGAGCTTCAACAAACGAATCTGTTTCTCTCTGCAGCCCCAAAAACTCCCCAATGAATTTGTAGTTTTTAGTTTTCATCAGTTGATGTAGGAGACCACTTAAATATAAATCGTTAATTGGCTTCGTTTTCAAAAGATAGCACAACAAATCAAAGTTAAGGATTTCTACATGGTCAAAATCGACAACCCGTAATCTGGACAGAACCATCTTCGAATCTTTAAGCGGATAGGAATATTCCTTGGGCTTCTCATCCGTAACACTGCGCAGAAATATCTTATCGATCCGACTAAGACTATTCTCATAAAAATAGGTCATGTAATCTGGATACGTTTCATCAATGAACCCATTTCGAACTAAATATTTTATCAGCGCGAAATACGAACTTGATTTTATTTCTGGGAAAGTATTTTCTTCCCCTATCTCATTCTTGAAATTAAGACCAAAGACAGTATCAATGTTTTCCTTTTTTATAATATCTCTTAGCCGACTAGTTAGAATAATAGATTTTTGGTATTGCAATTCTTGTATCTCTTCTTTAAGTTGTTCTATATAGGTTCCATTATTTCTTTCAATACCTTGCTTTCGATTTATATATTCTGGATTTTGTAAAAGTTGCATAAAATCAGAGGTCATGTCTTTTTGATGTACACCGGGGTTGTAGCCAGGGGTGAAATATTGGACCCTCTTTGGATTGTCCTTAATAGCTTTAATTAATTGAACACGGGTATTGAATGTGGAAGCATCTTTCCCCGCAACAGTATGTATTTGAAGGTTAGATAACAAGAAAGCGGCATCCAGTTCGTCAACGGAAACCAGCATTTCACTATTTGCAGATTGAACTTTATTTTTGATTTTCTGGATTTCCATTTCAATTCTTAGGATCTCCTGCTTTATGAAATCAGGTTTGCTTTCAAATAGAGTATGGACAAAACCCATTCCTATTTGTAAATCTCCAAAATCTCTAGGGAAAATATTCTTATAAGCAATAATTGCAAGCAGTTTGTCCCTATCTAGTTCAGTAGATTCGATCCGATTAAAATATATAACGAATTCGTTATATATATTTTTTAGGACTCGCATATCGTCAATGTATAATGATAACCCTTGCAAAAACTTCTGATCGAATAATTCAAGAATACCACCTTGCTTGAAATGTGCTATAAACTGATCATAAGAATTAGACCCATCAACAACCGGTACGATAGGAATAATAAAATCGAAGAACTTCGTTCGATCTTTTGAGGTAAAAATATCATCCCTTAACAAGTAGAAAAATTTAATTTCAGGGCTTTTCTCTATTTTCTTTTTATTATTAACAAGGGTATTAATTTCCCTTAATTTCTCAAAGATTTGGTTTACGTTAAACCTATCCATGTCTTCAAATACAATAACGTCAGCATTAGAGTTTTCAAAAAGATACAAGACTTCGTTGAGATACTTGTCAAAATAAGAATCCTCGTGTTCCTCGAATATCTCAATCTCATTTCCTTGTAAGCTAACTTTTCTAAAAATGCCTTTATTCTTTTGAGTTTTGATAAGAGTGTAGACTACCATTCCCAAAATGAAAGTACATATTATTCCGCTTAATAGAAGCATTGAACTATTCGTTGTCCATAATAGTGCAGATTTAAGCCATGCGACAGGTAACGTCGAGACAAACTCGCTCCAATCCTTAAAGCACCCTATGTAAACTGCTAAGATTAAAAAAGCGGTTATGATTGCTGCAATTTTACCGATTTTCTCATTAGACACCTTTTGTTTCACTTTGAAGTGTGTCTGCGGAATTCCCTCTGGGTCAATTTGGTGAATAAGCTGATTGAGAATTTTGCCCTCTAAAAAGGTTTCTGCCCCCTTGTCAGTTTCGCTTTTGTTACCTAAATCAGTCGATTCGAAGTGAGCAAGAGAAATATGCAAAAAACGAAGATTGGAATGTGTACTTTTATAAGTTTCGATCACACTGCTTTTGCCAGCACTGTACGAGCCTGATACTGCAACATTGTTTATATTATCGTTGGCAAAAACAAAATCTAGTGCATCTTCATAAATTCTCAACTCAGCATTGTTAATGGGAGTAAGTTTTTGAAAGTAATAGTTCTTATCGCTCATCATAACCCTCCTTCACATCCGTAGTAATCATTAGCACTTTCAGTTTTAAGGAATGTAACAACTATAAATAGCAACTTAGAAACTTCTGCTTTCAGATAAACTAACATTCCACATGTTTCCTTATATTCCTTCAGAATCCAAAGGGTTTTAATCAATTTCCGATTATTTACCATTTAATAGCTCAATTATAACCTGCCGGAAAGACAAAAAAATGTGCAATTAGTTACTCTGTGCCATGACTGAATGTCATTAAAAACGCCGCTACCTTTATTCGAAGTAACGGCACCATCCAAACATACTAACCTATGTAATTTTGACCTTTATACTCTTCCAATTTATCTCTAACCTATAATCGACAACCACGCCTGATTACCAAACCTAAATCTTTGGATTTTATACATCTTAAAATATTTACAAGCAAAAGGATTTTTAGGGTAGAATAGAGAATAATATACTAGTGTAAGTTTTTGAAAGGATGATTTTTTTTGATTCCTGAAAAAGAGATTAAACGATATCTTGCAAACGTAAAAACAAGCCTTGCTGTTGAAGGTTTTAATATGAAACGACGTTCTGTCGTGTACGGTCGTAAATACTTGAGAGGCCATATGACCAGTGAAGATATAATTCAAGATATTACAAAATACATCGTCAATAAGAACAGAAAATTCGTGCGATAATGTCTCCAAAATACGGCTCTGGCCACTCCAAGTACTGTTACCCAAACACCGATACCTTAATTAATAAATTAGCTTTGAAAAATGAAGAGCTACTAAGCGAAGCCGAATTACTCTTCACAACACAAAGGCTCTTAGAACTTCAGGCATCCCCTATTTTAGATGATTATAACTTAAAACATTTAATGAAAATCCACTATTATCTATTCCAAGATATCTATCCTTTTGCGGGTAAAACTCGTGAGGAGGATATTTCCAAGGGTAATACTTTATTTGCCCATTGGCAGTATTTAGATGAGAATACCAACCACCTTTTTAGACAGCTTAAAGCAGAAGGTTTCTTAATCGGTACAGATGCCGAACGTTTCTCTCTAAGATCTGCATTTTACATGTCTGAGCTTAACATTCTTCACCCTTTCCGAGAAGGTAATGGACGTGTAATTCGAGAATTCATTCGTTGTTTGGCTATTGAAAGTGGATATGTTTTAAACTGGAATGTTATAAATAAAGATAATCTGCTTCATGCTTCGATTAGATCTGTCTATGATATTGAACCATTATCAAGTTGTATTCGAAAAGCTATCGAAAGTTAATAATAGAACGTACTTAAGCGGCATAGATAATTGCGGGAATGTAAATTATTTTGTGTAAATGGAAATTTTACTTGAAAGAAAAATTGGTTAAACTATAGGTGGCTCTTACCAATTATGGAGGATAGGGCATATGCTGGAGAGCAACCTGAGCGCCTAATTGGATTCTGCCACAAA
>CAKMJS010000050.1 GCA_927405585.1 uncultured Desulfosporosinus sp. | reverse complement strand
CAGGATTAGAGCGCTGGCCAAGGATGGCCGAGTGTCCCTGTAGCCAAGGATGGCGAGAAGGGACCCCCGTGTTTGGGGTCGCTTACACGGAAGTTTGCTATCCTGCTTACGTAAAGACGTCGCGCTGTGTGACACTGCGTGGAAGGGTTGTCGTCTATGATGCCACCCGCAACGATGGCTCCCGCCTTTCGTCCGACACTGCAGGAGTCTGCGTTTCGAGTCGCAGTGTGGCGTTAAGCTCATCCGCTTAACGTATCTCGAACACGGAATTTAAGAATCCACACTGCTGGAGATTGCGTCATAAGTCGCAGTGTGGCGAAAAGCTCATCCGCTTTTCGTTCCAGGGCCGATGATACTTGGGGCGCAAGCCCCTGGGAAAGTAGGATCCACACTGCTGGAGTTTGCGTCATCTGTCGCAGTGTGGCGAAAGTCTCGTTCCGTCGCCACGAAGTATTCGTTATAGGTAGGTGGCTCGGCGATACTCTCCCCCGGAGACTATCGTGACTTTCGTATCGCCAGGTAAACAAGCGAAAAGGCTATCTCTTAGGAGGTAGTCTTTTTGTGTTGATGAATAATACTGTAACGGGGTTCGACCCATAATGTCGAAATAAACTAATATATAAAGAATTTTGGGAATAATATACCTTGCTAGCTTAAAACATAAGATGTACAATAATCCTAAACTAAAGTCGGTGTGCGGAACGATATTATGGAGACGCTAAACGATCCAATTTCGGTTAAAATACTCCAAAACATGGAAGGATACAGGTGAGTCTATGAAGGCTATGCGGGAGAAGTTACATTCACCGTTGTTGGTTATGTCAGAATTAAAATCAAACCAATCCTATATACAGCAAATTGCAGAAGTTATCGCAGCAGTTATAGAATTTGAAGTTGCTATTATTGATAACAGCTTAGAAGTTATAGCTGGGACGGGAAAATATAAGTGTGAGATTGGTATTGTCTATGGAAAAGGATCTATCACCGGGCAGATCATTAATAGTGGCGAGTATTTTGTCTTAGATGATGAACCACTTAAACACAATATTTGCAAGGATTGTAATGAAAAAATTATATGCAAGCTTAAAGCGGCAATACTATCTCCAATCATATTGAATGGGCATGTAATTGGCACAATTTCAATCTTTGCTTTCGATGAAGTGGAAAAAAATGAGTTGCTCTCTAACCGTGACAAATTGCTTGATTTTTTATTGAAGATATCAGCCTTGACAAGTAGTAAAATTGGTGAGAATGAAATGCATGGTCGCCTTTCATTAATGGCAAACCAATTTAGCGCAGTTATAAACTCTATTGTCGAGGGCCTTGTAACTATTGACTATGAAGGTTTTATTACTCATATTAACAAGTCTGCAGAAAAACTATTGAGCATTTCGACACAGCAGGCTTGTGGGCAACACATCAATGATATTTTCCCAGGGTTTTCTTCCCCCAAAGTGCTGGATTTTGGACAACAGTATGCGGAACAAGAACTCCAGTATAAAAATAAAGAAGAAATATGCCTATTTATCAGTACCATTACACCCATAAAAACAGATCAGGAAATTATTGGTTTGGTTATTTCCTTCCGAAGTATCCGTGAGTTGCGGAAGTTAGCAGGACGTTTGATTCGAGAAGATCGCAAATATACGCTGGACGGAATATTAGGGACTAGTAAAATAATGACCAATCTAAAACAAAAAATGCAACTTGTTGCTGCAACTGACTCGACAATTTTGATTACAGGCGAGAGTGGAACCGGCAAAGAGTTATTTGCAAGGGCCATTCATGAGGAAAGCCATCGAAAAAACGGACCCTTTATCGCTATCAACTGCGGAGCTATCCCGGAAATGCTCCTTGAGAGTGAACTTTTCGGGTATGAAGAGGGTGCATTTACTGGGGCAAGTCGTGGAGGTAAACCAGGAAAATTCGAATTGGCGGATGGTGGGACGATATTTCTCGATGAAATTGGCGACATGCCGATGCATCTTCAGGTCAAATTGTTACGAGTGCTGCAAGAAGTAAAGATCGAACGAATTGGTGGAGTAAAACCAGTATGGATTGATGCCCGGATTATTGCTGCTACAAATCGTAATCTCGAGGAAATGATCAAAGAAAAACTATTTAGAAGCGATCTATTTTATAGACTAAGCGTTATTCCGTTTTATATTCCACCCCTGCGTGAAAGGAAAGAAGACTTAACGCTTCTTCTTTATCATTTTTTAGACAAATATAATCTAATTCTTGGTAAACAAATAACCGGTTTTACTCAAGAAGTGCAGAGAAGATTGCTTGCCTACCCTTGGTTGGGGAATGTAAGGGAACTAGAAAATGCAGTTGAGTATGCTGTAAATATTGCCACACAAAACATTATTGACTGCACTTTCTTGTCTTCGCGAGTTAATGACTACTATGAACAAAATGCCAGTTTATCAACGGGTGATACTCACCCAACCTTAGCTGAGCTTGAGAAAAACGCGATCGTAGCAGCGTTGAATAGATACGGTGGTACGGGTCAAGCCAAAGATAAAGCGGCCGATAGCTTGGGCATAAGTAGATCCACTTTCTACAGAAAGATTAAAGATCTGGGACTAGATTATAAAAATATCCTCAAAGACTCCGCATCAAAATAGGTGTTGGGGTCTTTGTTTTTTAGGTTATTTGAGATGAGTCGTAATTTTTTTCCTGATTTATTAATACAGTAATGATTAATTAAGTGGAGAATCCTAAAAGCAGACAATCAAATCCTATAATAGGATATTTAATAATTAACAAGATACTGACTGTAGCTGCGATTTTTAGGATTTGAATCTATGTAAATCCTAAAATAAGATTTTATTACTTTATAATAACGCTAAAAAACGCTTAAATAAAGGATTCTTGGCAGGATTTTAATTGGCACAATATTTGCAATAATATAAATCGGTCCCCGAACCTTGGAATGCAGTGATTTCGAACTTAGGGAGTCTTTTTAAAGTACCAGTTATAACTGTTCAACTGAAAGTTAAATATCGAGACCTCACACTTATTGAAGTGGGAGTCTCACGTTCGAATGCAGGGAGGATCGTATATGGCAGAGGTGTATGACATTATTATTGTCGGTGGAGGACCGGGAGGATTGGCAGCAGGGATTTATGGGTCGCGCGCACGACTGAAAACAGCTATCTTGCAAAAAGGAAAGCCGGGGGGACAGGCGGCTCGCACCGAGGATTTAGAGAACTATCCCGGTTTTTCCCGGGGCACCACAGGACCTGCGCTAATGGAGGCCATGGAGGAGCACGCCAAAAGTTTTGGCACCGAAATTATTAGTGAAGAAATCGTTGGTTTGGACTTAGAGGGAAAGATTAAACTCATTAAATCAAAAAGTGGCCACGAATATATGTCAAAAACTGTAATTCTAGCACCCGGAGCAGTGCCGAAGTCTTTAGAAATTAAAGGAGAAATTCCCTTGAGAGGTAAGGGCGTTTCCTACTGTGCAACTTGTGATGCTGATTTCTTTGAAGAATTGGATGTAGTGGTCGTTGGTAATGGGGATGCAGCCGTCGAAGAGGCAATGTACTTAACGAAATTTGCTGAGACAGTAACTATCATTGTGAGACGTAATGAAGGAGACTTAAGATGCAATAAGACAAGTGCGGAAAGAGCTTTCGCTAATCCTAAAATTAAATGGGTTTGGAATTCTGTTCTTGAAGAAATTAAAGGGAACGGCCTTGTGGATAGCGTTGTCATTAAAAACATAAAAACTGGAGAACTTTCTGTCCTGGAAACCAATGGGGTATTTTTCTTCGTTGGGACTGTTCCTAAGACTGAGATATTAAAGGGCAAGGTGGAGCTAAACGAACAAGGGTATATCATCACCAATGATCTGATGCAAACATCAGTGCCCGGTGTCTATGCTGCAGGTGATGCTCGGGTAAAATATCTCAGGCAGGTAGTTACCGCTGCCAGTGATGGAGCCATTGCAGCTGTTGCAGCAGAGAGATACCTTGCAGAAGAGGAAGGACTTCATAAGAGTTCTTGATAGACATTGTCTAAATTCTGGGTCAAATATATTCACTTAAGGAGAGGTTATAATGTTGGCACTTACAAAAGAGAACTTTGAAGAAGAGGTTAAAAAAGCAGAGGGTCTGATTATGGTTGATTTTTGGAGCGAAAAATGTGAACCCTGTAAGGCTTTGATGCCCAGTGTTCATGAGTTGGCAGAAAAACATGCTGATAAAGCCAAATTCTGCAGCCTAGACACGAATGGTAACAAGAGATTGGCGATGTCGCAAAAGGTATTAGGCCTACCGACAATACTCTTTTATCAAAACGGAGAGATAGTTGCTGAATTGTGCAATGAGATTTCCATCGAGGATGTAGAAGCTAAACTTCTTGAATTGGCGTAGAAGCAGAGTAAGGGGTACCACTCCCACTTAAAGAAGTGAGAGTGGTACGATTGGATGAAAGGAGAAATGTGGAATGTTGAAAGGTAAAAAGGTAGCCATTCTTGGTGACCGTGACGGAATTCCTGGCCCGGCGATCGAAGAATGTGTGAAATCGGGCGGCGCTGAAGTCATATTTTCTACTACGGAATGTTTTGTTTGAACTGCTGCAGGAGCAATGGACCTGGAGAATCAAGCGCGTATCATGGATTTTACGGAGAAGTACGGTAATGAAAATTTAATCGTAGTTTTAGGGGGCGGGGAAGCAGAATCTTCCGGCCTGGCTGCGGAAACCGTATCAACTGGAGATCCTACGTTTGCAGGTCCATTAGCCGGAGTCCCGTTGGGACTCAAAGCGTATCACATTTTTGAATTGAAGGATATGGTTGATGCTGCTGTCTATGATGAGCAGATTAGCATGATGGAAATGGTACTTGATGTAGACGCGATTATTGAAGAAATTAAGACATATCGTAAATAGATCAATATGGTTGAAATGTGGAGGTGATTTGATGAATTTTCCAGTAGTAAAAGGTGCTGCCTATGGGCTGATTCAAGCTAATGAAATGCTTGTGCATCATGGTACTACCCAAACTATGGAACGAACTAAAGATGCTCAGTCAGAACACCTTCGGAAGCTTCCAGGGCATTTGAGAAGTTTTGAACAGGCGGTCGGTTATCCTCCGAACCAGGTGTACATTGGAAATATGACACCGGATGAATTGAAATCTATTCCTCGTCCTTGGTATAAACAACCAGTATCAGGGATAAGCCGTGACGGAAAATACGGTGAGATCATGCCTGAAGATGAATTAATAGGCCTAATGAAAATGGTCGATGCTTTTGAATTGGTTATTTTGGAAGAACAGTTTCAGTTAGCTGTCAAAGAAAAAATAGTTGCTCATCCTGTCCTGGGAGTCATCAACAACGTTGCTAACCTTGACAAAAATCCTGGCACTTCAGAAGAAATTCGGAAATTAGTTGACAATCATGTAGCTCAGCCGATCTACTTTGAGGCCAAGTTAGTAGGATGTGTTAAAAGAGCGCATGAGTTTGATGAAGCGCTATCGAATCATGTAATGTTTGAAAACCTGGTGAGCAAAGCCTCTGCTGTGTTTGCTTTGCAACTTCTTCTAAATAAAACGAACTTAAAAGCTGAAGAGGTTGATTATATCATTGAGTGTTCTGAAGAAGCTTGCGGAGACATGAATCAAAGGGGGGGCGGGAATTTCGCCAAATCAATTGGAGAGATGTGTGGCTGTGTTAATGCTACTGGCTCCGATACTCGTAGTTTCTGTGCAGCCCCCGCCCATGCCATGGTAGAAGCGGCTGCTCTTGCCCAATCAGGCATATACAAGAACGTTGTCGTATTGGCTGGGGGTTCTTCTGCAAAGCTGGGCATGAATTCTAAGAACCACATTGAAAAGGGAATGCCTGCTTTTGAAGACATGTTAGGGGCCTTTGCCATTCATATAGGAGAAAATGATGGGTTCAGCCCGATGATTCGTACCGATGGAGTTGGTCGGCATAAGATCGGATCTGGTTCCTCGCCTCAAGCTGTCATGACTGCCATTGTAGCTGATCCTTTAGACCGTATCGGGTATAAAATACTGGATGTGGATCGTTATGCAGCGGAACTTCAAAACCCTGAGATTACCGAACCTGCAGGAGCAGGTGACGTACCCCTAGCTAACTACAAAATGATTAGCGCATTGGGGGTTAAAAGAGGGGAATTAGAACGAAAGGATCTGCAAAAAGCGGTTGACGGTTTTGGTATGCCTGGATTTGCACCCACTCAAGGCCACATTCCTTCTGGAGTTCCTTTCGTCGGACATGCTGTAGATATGATTCTCTCAGGGAAAATTGTGCGGACCATGATCATTGGGAAAGGGAGTCTGTTCTTAGGAAGAATGACCAATCTTTTTGATGGTGTTTCCTTTATTATTGAAAAGAACAGTGGAACAGTTGAGCCTGGATTTAACAAGCAAGAAGTACGAGTGATGATCGCGAAAGCTTTGCGGGATTTCGCTAAGACGTTTGGTGAAGAGTAATTTGGAATCAACTTGTCCTAAGAGGAGGTGAACTAATGGGGAAGAATCCTGTTAAAGCTGCCATCGTTGAAGTATTTGAGGAAATGGCTCAGGTTATCGAAACAGGCACTTTTAATCCAAAGATTAGGGTTGGCCTGACAATCATGGGCAGTGAACACGGGCCAGAGGAACTTGTGCGTGGAGCAGAATTGGCTCAAAAACAAAACCCGGACCTTCAGGTGGTCGTTATTGGTAGTGGAGTGGAAACCAATTTGGAATCTCTCACAGCCTTGGATGAAAAAGAAGCTCACGCTTTGATGGATGAAATGTTGTTAAAACATAAATTGGATGCAGCGGTAACGATGCATTATAATTTTCCAATTGGTGTATCCACTGTGGGTCGAGTAGTTACCCCGGCCAGGGGGAAAGAAATGTTTTTGGCAACGACGACGGGTATTTCATCTACAGATCGGGTTACCGCAATGATTAAGAATACTGTTTACGGGATTGCTGTTGCCAAAGCTTGCGATAAGGCCAATCCTACTGTAGGTATATTAAATATTGAGGGTGCTCGGCACGTTGAAAGGAGCTTGAAAAAGCTTCAGGAAGGTGGTTACCCAATCCACTTTGCGGAATCAGCCCGGATCGATGGTGGTATAGTCATGAGGGGTAACGACATGTTAATGGGTGTGCCAGATATTATGGTAGATGATAGTCTAACTGGAAACCTCTTCATGAAAGTATTTTCCGCCTATAGTACCGGAGGGAATTATGAAGCGGTGGGATGCGGTTATGGCCCAGGAGTAGGAGATGATTACGACCGGATCATTTGCATTGTTTCCAGGGCGTCTGGAGCGCCAGTGGTTTCTGGAGCGATCAGATTTGCTGCTGATTGTGCGAAAGGGAAGCTGCTGAAAATTATCAAAGCTGAATTATCCGCAGCTAAGAAAGCTGGGTTGGATCACATAATTAAATCGTCTTGTAATAGCTCCCTCCAGGTCAAAAAAGATCAAGGCGGAGAGTTAAACCGTCCTCCCAAAAAACCTGTTACCGATTCCTTGGCTGGAGTGGAAGTGATGCAGTTAGAAGAAGCAGTTCAGGTGTTGTGGACAGCGAACATTTATGCGGAATGTGGCATGGGCTGTACTGGACCTATCGTTATGATTGCTCCAGAGGATAAAGAAAAGGCCTTAAAATTACTCATCGAGATGAAGTACCTTTGATAACGATTATTGGTACATGCATAGTGAATAAATGATTATTTTCCAAGGTAGGTGCTGAATGAATAACCTTATCATCACAAATAACCCAGCAGTAGCAGAAATAAAAGATATTGTACTTTTTGTAGATGGTTCTGCAGAAGAGACTTTGATCAAGGCTCGAGATTTAGTCCATGAAGGATATGAATTAATTAGTCACCCTTTAGCCGCTAGCTTAAGGATGATGTTTTCGCCGTTTCGTTCCGTCATCTTAGGAAAGAAGTCAGATAAAGTGGATATTTTTTCTGTTGAGATCATCGAAGAAAGCATTATTAAATTCAAACGGCATATGGAGTCTCGTAAAATTGACACAGACAATAATGATGATTACAAGATGATAGATCTAATACTGTTGGAAGCCGCAATACATGAGCAACCGGTTACTTGGTGACATGTTCAAATTGAAACAATAGGAGGTGAACGGATTGAAACTGGAAATTGGACGGATTTATATTAAGGACATTCAGTTAGGCAAGGAGACTTCTGTCATAGACGGGGTATTAACCGTTGATAAGCAAGGCTTAATAGACAATCTGAAAGAAGACGGAAGAATTAAAGATATCTTAATTGACGTAGCGAGACCTGGGGAAAAAGTAAGAATTATCCCGGTGAAAGATGTGATTGAACCAAGGGTAAAAATTCAGGGGGGCAATAATGGTTTTCCTGGGGTTACGTCCAAACAGGCTCAGTGCGGGGAAGGTCGAACCCATGTTTTATATGGAGCAGCTGTTGTGACAGTTGGCGATATAGTAGGGTTTCAAGAAGGTGTCGTCGATATGTGGGGTGAAGGGGCTAAGTGGACCCCGTTCTCTAAAACCTATAATTTAACGGTAGATATACAAGTGGTAGCAGGACTAGATCCCCATACCCATGAAGAAACAGTAAGGATAGCCGGATTGCGGGCATCGGAGTTTATTGGGCTGGCAGGGGAAAATGTAACCCCGGACGAGGTGCTTACCTTTGAAATTGGGAGCATGTTCGAAGAAACCACCAAATATCCTGACTTACCAAAAGTCATCTATGCCGAGATGAATATTACCCAGGGGTTACTGCATGATACTTATATTTACGGTGTCAATCAATCGGGTATACTACCAGCCTTGCTTCATGCTAATGAGGAAATAGATAATGCGGTAATTAGTGGGAACTGTGTTGCCGCCTGCGATAAGATTACTACTTACCAGCATCAAAATAATTCCGTGATCTATGACCTATATGCTCAGCATGGTAAGGAAATTAACTTCTTGGGGGTCATTATGGTTCCTGAACATACTACACTGGCGGGGAAAGTACGGGCTTCTGATTACACCGTGAAACTGGCGAAAATGCTGGGTGCCGATGGCGTGGTTGTCTCGGAAGAGGGTTATGGTAACCCTGACTCAGACCTTTTAATGATTTGTAAAAAATGCGAAAGAAACGGAATAAAAACTGTCTTAATCACAGATGAATGTGCGGGAAGAGACGGTTTGTCTCAGCCGTTATCTGACACTGCAGTAGAAGCAGTGGCTGTGATTTCCGGTGGAAACGTTAGTCATGTGGTTACTTTACTTCCTGCAGACAAGGTGATCGGAAATGCAGCAGCGATTGCTGTGTTGTCTGGTGGCTGGGAAGGCTCATTACTCGAGGACGGTAGTATGATGTGCGAGTTAAACGCTGTGATTGGTGCTACTTCAGAGATTGGCTTCCACAATGTGACCTGCAGGCTATATTAACGAATTATGAAAGGAGGATATCCTATGTCAGATAGTTTTAAAGTTCTCTATTATGTTAATCAATTTTTCGGGCAAATAGGGGGGGAAGATAAGGCGGGTATCCCCCCTGAGTTTAGGCCGGGAAAAATTGGGCCTGCGATGGGTTTTGAAGCACTCCTAAAGGGCGAGGGAACGGTTGTCGGCACTATTATTTGCGGCGATAACTACTTCAATGAGAACAAAAGTGATGTTTTAGAGATTATTTTAAATATGATCAAAGAAGCTGCTCCCGATGTATTTGTCGCGGGACCCGCTTTTAATGCCGGGCGTTATGGGGTAGCTTGTTCGGAGATTTCCAAGGCGGTTGCTCAACAGTTAAAGATCCCAGTGGTTACCGGTATGTATGTGGAAAACCCCGGCTTAGATAATTGTAAAGCGTTCGCCTACGTAGTCAGTACGAGTGACTCGGCTGGAGGGATGCGTAAGGCATTGCCCTCAATGGCGGCACTCGCTAGTAAGTTAGCCAAAGGAATTGAAGTCCGGTCTCCTGAGGAAGAAGGATATATTGCACGCGGTATGAGAAAGACTCTAATTGTGGAAAAAAGAGGTTCACAGAGGGCAGTGGAAATGCTTCTTGCTCGCTTAAAAGGTCAACCATATGAAACGGAAATGCCAATGCATGTATTTGATATTGTTACTCCTGCTGTGCCAATCAAAAATTTAAGCAAGGCTACCATTGCCTTGTGTACTTCAGGGGGTATCGTACCGACAGGGAACCCCGACAAAATTCAGTCGGCTAGTGCTCAAAAATGGGGTAAGTACGACATTAGCAACAAATCTGCTCTCAATGCTCCTGACTTCTACACCACCCACGGTGGATATGACCCGATTTATGCTAATGAAATGCCGGATCGGATTGCGCCTTTAGACATCTTAAAGGAATTTGAGCAAGAAGGCTATATTGGTAAGGTATTTGACTGGTTCTATACAACCACCGGAACGGGAACTGCCGTCAACAAATCCGTAGAATTTGGTACACAAATTGGAGCAGAATTGAAGGCTGCTGGAGTGGACGGCGTTATCCTAACCTCCACCTGAGGTACTTGTACACGTTGCGGCGCAACGATGGTAAAAGAAATTGAACGATACGGTATCCCAATTATTCATATGGCTACTATTACTACTATTTGCGAATCAGTGGGCGCTAATCGAATTGTCCCTACCGTTGCTATTCCTTACCCAGTGGGAAATCCGAAACTTAATAAGGAAGATGAACATACTCTGAGACGAGGAATGGTCAAGAAAGCGTTGGAGGCACTCACTACCGAAGTTTCTGGGCCTACTCATTTTGAGTAAAAACTTGTTAACTGCTCAGCTAGGACAACCCTGACATGAGGGGCATACCTCGGATTGAGCCATAGGGGATGCCGAAGTGGTATCCCCTAGTTGTTATGAATTCAATCTTAAGGCAATGAGGAGGCATGAAATATGATACAAAGCGTTAATGTGAATTTAGATGCTGTGGAGGCGTTGCTGTTTTTTTGGCATTCAATCAAAGATAGACAAAAGGTATCTGAATTATTTATTTTTGATGTCACTGATATGCTAGGGTTGAAATATGCCTATGACAATGAGTTTAATTCAGAATCTGTTCGAAGAGCACTTAGCGCTATCAATAATAGAGAAATATTTTCAGGTATTAATAGACAAGAAGGTCGTTTTTACAATAATAATTTATGGATGCTTGAAGATCTTGATTATACTGATAGGCTGGTTCAGCCTATTAAAAAGCTTAACCTACAATATTTGGTTAGAAGACTGAATGCTGCTCAAGGAAGTGGAGATTATGAAGAACTCGAGGTTATTTTTTCACCTCTGCATTTAAAAGAATCAATAATTAAAAATAACAAGTTGATTATTAATTTCTTCATGGTTAGGCCTAGCGATACAAGTGAAGCTGTATTTTTAGGTGACAAGGAATTGATGGCGTTCATAGAAGATAAACTGCAAGAAATAATGAGTAATAATAGCTAAAATATTATTAGTAAATCAAGAATTATTTTCAAGTTACTGTATTTTCTCAACAACAAAAATAAATGTAAAAATCTTTATTGTATACTTATATTGCAGAATATTAAAATAATTAATCTTGTCAGGTTAAAAGATAAGAGATAGAATATGTCTCAAATGGTAGAGTCAAATAGTTATGTTAATATTTGACTCCATAGTATAAAAAATTTATAGGATACGGGTGAGGTTATGAAGGCTAGGCGGGAGAAATTACATTCACCGTTGTTGTTGATGTCAGAATTAAAATCAAACCAATCCTATGTACAACAGATAGCGGAAGTTATTGCAGCAGTGATAGAATTTGAAGTCGCTATTATTGATAATAAATTGGAGGTTATTGCAGGGACCGGAGAGTATAAGAGTGAGATTGGTATTGTCTATGGAAAAGGATCTATCACAAAGTACATAATTGATAACTGTGTCTATTTTGTCTTAGATGATGAGCCCCTTAAACACAATATTTGCAAGGATTGTAATGATAGAATACATTGCAAGCTTAAAGCAGCAATACTCTCTCCAATTATATTGAAGGGACAGGTGATTGGCACCATTTCAATCTTTGCTTTCGATGAATTGGAAAGAAATGAGTTGCTTTCGAACCGTGACAAATTACTTGATTTTTTGATGAAGATCTCAGCCTTAACAAGTAGTAAAATTGGTGAGAACGAAATGCATGGTCGACTTTCATTAATGGCAAACCAATTCAGTGCAGTAATTAACTCTATTGTCGAGGGACTTGTCGCGATTGATCATGAAGGGGTTATAACCCATGTTAACAAGTCTGCCGAAAAGTTATTGAGCATTTCAACTCAGCAAGCCTGTGGTAAACACATTAATGATATTTTCCCAGGGTTTTCTGTTCCTAAAGTGCTTAATTTTGGGCAACAGTATACCGAGCTAGAAATTCAGTATGAAAACAAGGGTGAAATATGCCTGTTTATCAGTACCATTACACCCATAAAAACGGATCAGGAAATTATAGGTTTGGTTATTTCCTTCCGAAATATCCGTGAGTTGCGGAAGTTAGCAGGACGATTGATTCGAGAAGATCGCAAATATACTCTGGACGGAATATTAGGAACTAGTAAAGTTATGACCATTCTAAAACAAAAAATGCAGCTTGTTGCTGCAACGGATTCGACAATTTTGATTACCGGTGAAAGCGGAACCGGTAAAGAGTTATTTGCGAGAGCCATTCACGAGGAAAGTCATCGAAAAAACGGACCCTTTATCGCTATCAACTGTGGAGCTATACCGGAAATGCTCCTTGAGAGTGAACTGTTCGGATATGAAGAGGGTGCATTTACTGGGGCTAGTCGTGGAGGTAAACCAGGGAAATTCGAGCTTGCCAACAATGGGACGATATTTCTCGATGAGATTGGCGACATGCCGATGCATCTTCAGGTCAAGTTGTTACGAGTGCTGCAAGAAGTAAAAATCGAACGAATTGGAGGAGTAAAACCAATCTGGATTGATGCCCGGATTATTGCTGCTACAAATCGTAATCTCGAGGAGATGATCAAAGAAAAACTGTTTAGAAGTGATCTCTTTTATAGATTAAGCGTTATACCTTTTTATATACCCCCATTGCGTGAAAGGAAAGAAGACTTAGTGCTTCTTCTCTATCACTTTTTAGATAAATATAATCTGATTCTTGGTAAACAAATAACCGGTTTTACTCAAGAAACTCAGAGAAGAATGCTTGCCTACCCTTGGTTGGGGAACGTAAGGGAATTGGAAAATGCTGTTGAGTACGCAGTAAATATTGCCACACAAAATGTCATTGATTGCACGTTCTTGTCCTCGCGAGTTAATGATTATTATGAACATTATGCCAGTTTATCAACGAGTGATACTCAACCAACCTTGGCCGAGCTTGAGAAAAACGCGATCGTAACAGCGATGAAAAAATATGGCAGTACCGGTCAAGGCAAAGAAAAAGCAGCTGATAGCCTGGGTATAAGTAGAGCCACGTTTTACAGGAAGATAAAGGAACTGGAACTTGATTATAAAAATCTCAAATAAAAACAAGCAATCCTATTATGATATTGTTGAAAAGTCCTTAGTATAGGCAATTTAACATTATTGTTACGGTTTCCGTTCTTATATTGAGACGAAATTATTATTTGAGAGATAATTTTATCTGATAAATGAGTATATTAGGTGCTTTCTTATGCTATTTTATTTAATATTCAAATAAATTTATAAAATAATGACTATTTAACAATTTACTTGTATAGCTAAAAATCATGATTAATACTGGATTTTTGTTCAATTAAACTATGAATATGTAGATATTATTCAAAAAAACAAGCATTAAAATTAGAAAATAACAATTTATTAATGTAATAATGGCATGCTTATTGCAATCATAATATTCAGAATTAAACGAACATTTACACCCTATAGCAGCTTCCGAACCCAAACTTACTTACAAGATGACTGCAATTGTGTAAATTGAGGAGGAATGCCCATTTACAATAAACTCAGCTGATCAAAACTAACGAAAAAGAAGGAGGAACAAAAAGTTTGAGTGAAAAAGGGGTTTCATAGTTAAGGTTCAACCGGTTCAACATTTAATTCTGTACAAACATACATTGTTAGTTTCAGCTTCATCAAAAACCGGAGAGTTTCCAGCATCTTTTTAATTGCTTATTAAAAGGAGGTAATTTAGTGGGTTTTTTAAAAACTTTGGATAAGAAAGTATTTTATCCTGCTGCTTTAATCTGTTTAGTTTTTATCGTTTGGATGGCTTCAATGCCGGAAGCTGCAGGAAAATCTATTAACGCGGCTTTGAACTTTATTAATACTACTTTCGGATGGTTATACCTTTTGCTTGTTAGCATTTTTGTTCTTGTCTGTTTTATCCTTGCTTTCGGTAAGTATGGAAAAATTAAATTAGGCAAAGACGATGATGTACCTGAATACTCCACTTTTAGCTGGTTTGCAATGCTTTTCAGTGCCGCAATGGGGATTGGACTGATTTTCTGGAGCATTGCCGAGCCCATGTCATATTTAGGTGCTCCTCCGGTAGGAGAAGCGAATACAGTTGCAACTGCTCAATGGTCATTAAGACAAACTATTTTTCACTGGGGACTGCATCCCTGGTCGGTATACGCGATAACCGGTATGGCCCTTGCTTATGCATCATTTAGAAAAGGTCTGCCGGCTAGAATTAGTTCAATTTTTGAACCAATTTTAGGAAAAAATAATTTGGATGGCGGATGGGCTAAAGCAATTGACGTCTTCGCGGTCATAGCTTCTATCGCCGGTGTGGCAACATCTTTGGGTTTTGGCTCTATGCAGATTAACTCAGGATTAAATTATCTGTCCGGGATCTCTGTAAATAATACTACAACGATTGTAATCATTGCTGTTGTAACCTGCTTGTTCATAATTTCAGCAGTAACCGGAATCAAAAGAGGGATTTTATGGCTAAGCAATATTAACATGTCCCTCATGGGGATTATGATGGTGTTCTTATTACTTGTCGGTCCGACCTTGTATATCTTAAATTCAATTGTTTCGGCAACCGGTGATTACTTGCAAAGTATTGCCTGGTTAAGCTTTTATGCCGATCCCAATGGGGTATACGCTGAACAAGCCGGCTACGATTGGGTAGGAGGTTGGACTGTATTTTATTGGGCTTGGTGGATATCTTGGGGCCCATTTGTCGGCGGATTTATTGCCAGAATTTCCAAGGGGCGTTCTGTAAAAGAATTCGTTCTCGGTGTATTAATTGCCCCGGTATTATTAAGTATTCTCTGGTTGGGTATTTTTGGTGCAACGGCTATTCATATTGATCTCTTTGGAGCCGGGGGAATTGGAGCCGCTGTAGGTAAAGATATTACCAGCGCATTGTTTATTACATTAAGTAATCTCCCTGGTGGGCAAATATTTGCCATTGTGGCAACAGTTTTAATTGCTACTTTCTTTATTACCTCTGCAGACTCCGCTACCTTCTGTATTGGAATGTATACATCCGGTGGCTCACTCGAGCCAGATAGCGGATTGAGAGTGTTCTGGGGAGTAATAATAGGAGCAGTGACTGCTGTGTTGGTCGCATCCGGCGGGATTGCAGCGTTGAAGGCATCGTCAATTCTATCGGCATTTCCGTTTATGCTGATAATCTGCGGAATAATTTACTGTCTATTTAAGTCCTTTAATAATGAGATTAGTATGGAGAGTGTTCAGATAAAAAACCATAATGCTAGCACAACTAAACACAGTGAGTCAGTCTAGGATTCAACTTACAATAATCTTCTTTGTATGGGTTAAATCTTTGCCAACAAAGACCCTCATCAATAGCGTGGGGGTCTTTGTTGTTAAAATCAATTTATTTTTTAATTGTATTTGAAAAGTTTTTATTTAATATTGTCGATCTGTGATAACTGCTTTTGAATAATCCTAAAAAAATACTATCAAATCTTATAATAGGATAGGCATGATTGCTTGCTAATCAGCGGATTAACGGCATCGTGCCTACATTAAAATCTTCTAATATCCCAAAATGAGATATTTTGTTGGCCGCTTGCATCACAAATAGGCTCTAAATGGCGATTATTAAATTGGCACAATATTTGCAATATAAAATCATCAACTATTATGTAAATTAACAAAGGAGGTAAAAGGAAAAATGCCAAACTATTATGAAGAGATTTCACAATGCGTAATAGGTGGTCAAACAGACCGAGTAAAACAGCTAACTCAGCAGGCCATCGACGCCGGGAATGAGCCTGTTGAAATTATCAACCAAGGTCTGATACCTGGAATGAGTGTGGTAGGAGCCCGTTTTAAGTCCGGTCAAATGTATGTCCCGGAAGTACTCATGTCGGCACGGGCTATGCATGGGGGGATGGATCTTGTAAAACCTCTAATTTTAACTGCAGATATCCCTTCTGCGGGTAAGGTAGTTATCGGAACTGTCAAAGGGGACTTGCACGATATCGGAAAGAACTTAGTGAGTATGCTCTTAGAGAGTGCTGGATTTACGACTATTAACGTTGGAGTCGATGCTGGTCCCGAAAAGTTTTTAGCAGCGGTTAAGGAGCATAGCCCAAATATCATTGCTATGTCGGCCCTTCTAACGACTACCATGCTTTCTATGAAAGATACGATCGAGCTACTAAAAGAAGAAGGCATGCGCGATAAAGTGTTTGTAATAATTGGTGGAGCACCGATCTCACAGGATTTTGCCGATGAAATTGGTGCAGACGGCTTTGCCCCTGATGCTGGTTCAGCCACGGATCTTTGTAAAAAACTATTAGCCTGATATTAAGGAAGGAGAGTGTGTGACTTGTCAAGAAGCCAATACGTTAGGTCCAACTATCAAGTTAACTCAACACCACAATTGAAGATGTTGAGTGATGATCAATGTGAAACAGTCTTGAACGGCGCCCTCGAGGTGCTAGAGCGAACTGGAGCAGAAATTCATAGTCCAGAGGCCTTGGAAATTTTCAGAAAAGGGGGATGCTGGGTTGAGGGCAACATGGTGCGTTTCCCGACGCACTTAGTCGAATGGGCGATCCGTAGTGCACCTTCCCGAATTGTCATTTCTAATCAAAAAGGCGAAAGAACTATGTTCTTGGAAGGGCAAAATGTCTATTACGGTCCTGGTCCAACGAACACTTATACCCTCGATCCTTTTACAGGCGAGCGACGTCGTGCTAGAAAGTCCGATACAGTTCGGGCAGCAAAAGTTATCGATGCTTTGCCTAATATTGACTTTGCTATGGATTGCGGCACAGTTATGGATGTAACGCCTACGTTATCGGATGTGCATGCTTTTCAGGCGATGTTAGAAAACACTACAAAACCCATTATCCACTGGGGTTTCGGAATTGATCAGTATCAGGATATCATTGATATGGCTGCAGCAGTAGTAGGTGGAATGGAAGCCCTGCAACGCGATCCATTTATTCTCCTCTACTCAGAGTCTAGTCCTCCATTACGCCATTCTAGTGAGGCTATTGATAAAGCAATTTTCGCTGCCAAGAACAATATCCCCATCGTTTATACTCCTTGTACCTTCTCAGGAGGTGTAGCTCCTGCGACAATGGCGGGAACTCTCGTGATCGCCGTGGCGGATTCCTTAGTAGGTCTAGTAGCCGGTCAATTAGTCCGTAAAGGTTCTGGCTTTGTCATGGGTGGATTAATTTCCACGATGGATATGTCCAGCACTATTCTGTCCTACGGTGCAGCGGAATTAAGCTTGCTTTCGGCCGGATTAACGTCAGTCGCCCGGCACATGAAAATACCAATGTTCAGTACAGGGGGCTGTACGGATTCTAAGGTGATTGATACTCAGATGGGAATAGAAGCTGCTTTTTCAATCTTGATGGCAGGCTTAAGTGGCGCAAATCTTATTCATGACTGTAGTTATATGGAGTACGGAGCAACTTCGTCCCTAGTACTAATGACGATGGATGACGAAATCATTGGCATGGTGAAGAAAATTCTGGGCGGTGTCTTAGTTAACGATGAACAAATGGCTGTCGATATCATCGACAAAGTAGGGCCGGGTGGTCACTACTTAGCCGAAGATCATACGATGGCACATTTCCGAGAAAACTGGGGACCATCACTGATCAACCGGCTTCGTATTGACGGATGGAAGGCAGAAGGCTCGAAATCCATGGGACAACGCGCTAAAGAAAAATGCCAAAACATTATTAATAATCATAAACCCGAACAAAAATCGGCCAGTGTGTTAGCAGAAATTCAAGCCATTGTCGATAGAGCAGAAGCACGGGAAGCAAAAATAAATTCGAAATAGGAGGGTGAAGACGATATGCCAAATTATTATGAAGAAATTTCACAATGCGTAATTAGTGGACAAACAGACCGAGTAAAACAGCTAACTCAGCAGGCTATCGACGCAGGGAATGAGCCTGTTGAAATTATCAACCAAGGCCTGATACCTGGAATGAGTGTGGTAGGAGCCCGTTTTAAGTCCGGTCAAATGTATGTGCCAGAGGTACTCATGTCGGCACGGGCTATGCATGGAGGAATGGATCTAGTAAAACCCTTAATTTTAACTGCTGATATCCCTTCTGCTGGAAAAGTAGTTATCGGAACTGTCAAAGGCGACTTACACGATATCGGAAAGAACTTAGTGAGCATGCTCTTAGAGAGCGCTGGATTTACGACTATCAACGTTGGAGTCGATGCTGGTCCTGAAAAGTTTTTAGCAGCGGTTAAAGAGCATAGCCCAAATATCATTGCTATGTCAGCCCTTCTAACAACCACCATGCTTTCTATGAAAGATACGATCGAGTTACTAAAAGAAGAAGGCATGCGCGATAAAGTCTTTGTAATTATCGGTGGAGCACCGATCTCACAAGATTTTGCCGATGAAATTGGTGCCGACGGTTTTGCTCCTGACGCTGGGTCAGCAACTGACCTTTGCAAAAAGTTATTAGCCTAGTACATTAAGGAAGGAGGATGGTTATGCCTACAAGAAGTAATTACGTACAAAATGCTAGCCCTATGTTCAGTATTCTTTCCCCTAGCCAATGTGAAGAAATATTACTAGCGGCACAAGAGGTACTCGAGCGTACGGGTGTGACAGTTCACGATGAGGAAGCCCGCGATATCATGAAGAAGGCCGGCTGTTGGGTAGACGGTATCCTGGTTCGTATTCCTTCTGCGGTCGTGGATAGGGCGTTAAGATCTGTCCCTAAACGAGTGACACTTTGTAATAACCGAACGGGATCTAGAGATGTTCTACTGGAAGGACACAACGCCTATTTTGGCACAGGGTCAGATACTCCGTTCACCATCGACCCCTACACCGGATTGCGCAAACGTTCTACCAAAGAGTCGGTCAGTAACGCTTGTAAGGTCATTGAGGCTCTGCCAAATCTCGACTTTGTCATGTCCTTGGGTATTGTTCAGGATGTTCCGCTACTTATCTCGGATCGTCATCAGTTCGAAGCTCAAGTTCTTAACACGACTAAACCAATCGTCACGACAGCTCATGATATTCATGGCTTCGCAGATATTATTGAAATGTGCGAAATTATGGCTGGAGGGGTGGAAGAATTACGGCGTAATCCGTTTATGACGCTTTACGCAGAGCCTATTTCACCACTGCAACATGCTTGGGAGGCTGCTTCCAAACTAATCTTGGCTGCTAAAAAAGGACTTCCAGTGGTTTATACTCCTTGCGTTATGGCAGGCGGGACTGTACCGGCTACGATGGCGGGTGTACTCACCCAAGGGTTAGCTGAATCACTGAGTGGATTAGTGCTTAATCAATCAACCCGAGAAGGATCTCCCTTCATTATGGGCGGAGTCTTTACGATTATGGATATGTCCAGTACCATTTTCAGTTACGGTTCACCGGAATTTAACCTATTAATGTCCTCGTTAGCTGACTTAGCCCATTATCTAAGATTGCCAATGTTTGGTACTGCTGGCTGTTCTGATTCTATAATCGTCGATGAACAAGCAGGTATTGAGGCAGCTTTGTCAATTGCCATGACGGCTCTTTCCGGTCCTAATCTAAATCATGACGTAGGATATATTGAGTATGGCTCCACATCATCTTTAGAGTATCTGACGATTAACAATGATGTCATCGGGATGGCTCGTCGTTTCGTGCGCGGTATCCAAGTGACGGATGAGACTTTAGCTTTAGATCTAATCCATAAAGTGGGTCCAGGTGGACATTTCTTATCAGAGGATCACACCATGAAACACTTTAAAACAGAGACCTATTATCCAAGTCTTCTTGATCGTCAGCGTTTTGAATCCTGGCAACCAGCGGGCGAGAAAACGCTGTTCCAACGTGCCAATGAAAAGGTTAAGGATATCATTGAAAATTATGAAACAGATCCACTCCCGAAAGACATACAACAAAAAATCCGGGCGATTGTTGAACGGTCTGAGCAAAAAGTTCGTTAAGTCGGAGCGAATGGATTAGAAGAGGTGACAGGCTATGTCCCTAGTATTGGGGATTGATACAGGCGGAACCTTTACCGATGGGGTGCTTCTTGATTTACACACCAAGCAAGTAAGGGGCAAGGCCAAGGCATTTACGACACGTGAGGATTTATCCATAGGAATTCGAAAATGTATCGAAAATATGGGTGCCTTAGATCCACGTCAAGTTCAGCTCGTATCCCTGTCTACCACCTTAGCTACTAATGCCATTGTGGAGGGACGTGGTTGCCGGGTAGGCTTAATTCTCATTGGTCATGAGTCGACCGGCGACCTCCCTACCCACCAGGTGTTTGTGGTAGCGGGTGGACATGATATAAAGGGGATACCTGTTGCGGAACTCGATCTTGAGGCTATCGGCAGAGCAGTTACTGAAATGCGTGGGCAGGTCGATACGATTGCCATTTCCGGCTATCTTAGTATTCGGAATCCAGAGCATGAACAGGATGCTCAAAAAGTAATACAAAAACTATGGGATGTACCTATTGTCTGTGCACACCAACTCACGACTGCTCTAGGTTTTCATGAGCGGACCGTGACGGCCTGTCTCAATGCCAGACTATTACCGATCATTGCTGAACTTCTTATAGCAGTAAAAGTCGTTCTTAAAGAAAAGGGCATATTAGCCCCTTTGATGATCGTCAAAGGGGATGGCTCACTTATGAGTGAAACTATGACTCGAGAAAAGCCTATTGAAACGATACTTTCAGGGCCAGCGGCTAGCATCGTGGGGGCAATATTTCTAACAGGTACCGAATCTGCCCTGGCCTTAGATATGGGTGGTACAACGACAGATATTGCTATCCTGGAAAAAGGCCGTCCGAGGATGAACCGCGAAGGAGCCACTGTTGGTGGTTGGAAAACTCGTGTTGAGGCTGCAGAAATCAGTACCTTTGGACTGGGTGGAGACAGTTACATCCAAGTTTCCAAGGATCGAAAACTAATTATTGGTCCTAAAAGAGTCTGGCCATTGTCTGTGATAGCTAACAAGTATCCCATTTTGATTAACGAATTGAAGAGAGTTGATCCAAATCGGGAAATAATAAGTGCCCAACCAGTTGATTGCTTTATGTTGGTCAAGAAACCTGTTCATCAAGACCGCTGGAATAACACAGAATGGAAAATCATTAACGCCCTTGAGAGCAGTGCCCACAATATTTTTGCCCTTGCTGAAATAGTTGGACGCGATCCAAATTTATTACCGCTAAGAGAACTTGAGCAGGCACAGGTAATTGGTAGAGTTTCCTTTACTCCTACGGATTTACTCCATGTCCTCGGCACCTTTACTGACTATAATGTCCTTGCTGCCCAGGAAGGCGCAAGGATCCTAGCACAAAGATTGCGCTTAGGAATGGACCAATTTGTTGACAAAGTCTTGAGTGATATCCAAGTCGCTCTTTGTATGACCATTTTACAAAGCTTTGCCTACCGTGAGGGCTTGAAAATTAAACTGAGTACAGAGACAGGTGTCGCATTTTTATTAGGATCCTTGCTGAATGGAAACCATAAGCTCGGGTTCAAGACCGAGATCACGCTGGATTATCCGATTGTTGCTTTAGGTGCTCCGGTTTCTGGCTATCTTCCAGCAGTAGGAAGTACCTTGAATACCCCAGTCTTGATACCGACACACGCCGAAGTGGCTAATGCGGTAGGGGCTGCCTCAGGTCAAGTCGCTGAAATAGTACGCGTCCTAATTAAACCGGGTGTTGCTGGAGGGTATGTCGTTCATGCTCCTTGGAAAAGAGAAGCCTTTTTGTATCTGGAAGAGGCTGAGAAGGATGCTTTAGACAAGGCAAAGGAAGTTGCCCTTGAGAGAGCACACCTCGCGGGAGTGCTTAATCCAGAGTTGCTGGTTGAGAAAGAAGAAGTACTTAGTCATACATCTGGAGGAGATGACGTCGTGTTTCTTGAGACTCGTATTGAGGTCACTGCCATCGGTCATCCCACATGGGAGGGATAAGCCTTGAAGCTCAAAGTATTCGCCTGCTCTACATTGGCGGATGAAATTCAAAAGATTCTTCCACCTAACATTGCATTAGAATTACTGCCTTATGCACTGCATCGTGAACCACAGAAACTTCAAAACGAACTTCAACAACGAATCGATGCGGATACTGAACATGATACCTTGCTATTTGGTTATGGTCTTTGCTCTTACGGCGTAGTCAACCTTCATTCAGAGCGGCATACACTAGTCATTCCGAGAGTGCATGATTGTATAAGCATCTTAATGGGCAGTCGTCAAATCTATGACATAGAGTTCCAGAAAAGTCCTGGCTCGATCTACCTAAGTAAAGGCTGGATTGACCAGGGTGCGGAGCCTCTAGCAGAATTCAAACGCTACGCAGAAACCTTTGGCGATGAGAATGCTCAATGGATGATTGACACGCAATACAGCAATTATAAAAGGGTCGTATTTATCGATACTGAGGTAGGAAATAGCGAAGAGCTTGCCAACTATTCAAGTGAAGTTGCCAAGTACATTAAGGTAGATTACCAAGAACAGCAAGGCTCTTCGCGTTTACTAGAAAAGCTGATTCAAGGTGATTGGGATCAAGAATTTGTGGTCACCCCTCCTGGAAGGATGGTTATGCAACGTGATTTTCTTTAATTTGGGGAGGAAAAATAAATGTTAATTATTGGTGAACTGATTAATACGAGTAGAAAGCTCGTTAAACCGGCAGTTGAGCAAAGAGATGCAGCCTTTATTCAAGAGCTGGCGATAAGACAAGTTGAGTCAGGGGCTCATTATGTTGATGTCAACTGTGGTACCATGGTACATGACGAGGTTGAGACGATGGAATGGCTTGTCAAAACTATTCAGGCAGTTACTTCAGCACCACTTTGTATTGATACACCAAGGACAGAGGCTATGGAAGCCGGGCTGGCAGCTATTAAAAATGGCCAACCGATGGTTAATTCAATTACAGCTGAGAAAGAACGTTACGCCATGGTATTACCTTTGGTTCTAAAATATAAGGCAAAAGTTGTAGCATTATGTATGGATGACACGGGTATTCCAACATCGGCAGAGCAACGAATTGCGATTGTGAGAAAATTAGTTGGGGATCTTACGGCAGCGGGAGTTCCGGAAGATGATATTTACCTAGATCCGCTTGTGACACCTGTGAGTACGGGAGATAATTGCGGGAATGATGTGCTGGATACAGTCCGTTTCATTCGTAAAGAATATCCTCGTGTTCACGCAGCTTGTGGACTAAGCAACGTTTCTTATGGGTTACCTAATCGAAAAATTTTGAATCAAGCCTTTATGATTCAAACAATGGCAGCAGGCATGGATGCCTATATATTAGATCCTCTTGATAAAGCTATGATGGGCTTTGTTTATGCCTCAGAAGCTTTATTAGGACAAGACTCATTCTGTATGCAGTATTTGACCGCCCATCGCAAAGGGTTGTACGAGTAAACAACTCAATTGCGATTGACTAAGGGAGGAAACAAATTTTGGCAAGGCCAATGCTTACTATATTAGCGCCTGAAGAAATCGAAAAAATAAAGTCTGCAAGTCTTGAAATATTAGAACACACAGGAGTTAATATTGCCCATGCTCATGCCAGAGAAGTTTTACAGGCTGTTGGAGCTAAAGTAGAGGGAGAACGTGTCTATTTCCCTCCCAAAATGGTAATGGAGGCAGTTGCAAAAGCTCCTCGGAAGTTTACCATTTATGCTCGAAATCCTCGCAATAATCTTACTGTGGGTGAGGGTGAGCCAGTTTTTGCTCCAGGATACGGTGCTCCATATGTCACCTCAGCTTCGGGTGTCAAACGTAAGGCTTGCTTAGAGGATTTTATCAAGATCGCTAAGCTCTCCGGTGCCAGCTCCAATATGGGCATTTCTGGAGGGGTATTAGTTGAACCGTACGATGTACCCGAGAAAAATAGACATAAGGCTATGCTTTATGCTTGTATGGTTAACTCCGATAAACCCTTTATGGGTAGTGCCACGGGAGAGGCGCATGCTAAAGATGCGTTGAAGATGGCAGCGACGCTTTTCAACTCTGCAGGAGACATACCCGAGCAACCGGTTATGATAAGTTTGATTAATACTATCACGCCTTTAATGTTGGATGAACGTATGGTTGGGGCGCTGATAGCCTATGCAGAAGCAGGACAACCTGTGATAATTGCTTCATTAGGTATGGCTGGGGCAACCTCCCCGACTACTTTAGTAGGGACACTCGCTTTACAAAATGCGGAGGTACTCTCCGGAATTGTTCTCGCCCAGACAATCCGTGAGGGAACCCCGGTAGTGTATGGGTCAGCCTCTTCAATTACTGAGATGCGCAACGGGTCGTTAAGTATCGGCTCGCCCGAGGGAGCCTGGATCATTGCTGCAGCAGTCCAAATTGCCCATTCCTATGGTTTGCCCTGCCGTGCCGGAGGATGCTTGACAGACAGCAAAATTCTTGATGCGCAAGCTGCGTATGAAAGTATGATGAATCTTCAGACTGCCGCATTGGCGGGTGTGGATTTTGTGCTCCATGCAGCAGGAATTTTAGAATCGTATATGTCCTTTTCGATGGAAAAATTTATGGTGGATGACGAGATCTGCAGTATGGTGCGGCGGATAATAAGAAAAACTGAGCTTAATGAGGAAGCTTTAGCTGTGCAATTGATCCATGAAGTTGGACCGGGGGGACAATTCCTCACGACCGACCATACTTATCAAAATTTCCGAAAAGAGTTTTGGCAACCGAATCTATCGAATCGAGAAACGTATGACCAGTGGCGACTAAACGAGTCGTTGCCTTTGATAACTCGTGCCGAGAAACGCGTGCAAGAAGTTATTGATAGTTATGAAGTTCCACAGTTAGACAAGACTATAGAACAGAAATTAAAAAGCTTTGTAGAAATTTAGTGAACTTAGAATCTGAAGAGACTATCTATTGAAGGTAGTCTCTTTGCTGTTGGCTCACTTAAAGGCTAAAATAAGAGCATTATTATATCTTTTGTGAGAAATAACATATATACCCTTGTCAAGTCAAAATATAACTCAAAAAATCGGAGAAACTATAAAAAACTTAAAGACAGGGTGAGAATATGAATGACTAAAAATTATAATACTGAGGATTTGAATAATCGACTGGCAGAACGTGAATGGATGATTCAAACTCAACTAGTCAGTCGGGATATCACGGATGAGGCGGTCATTAAGAGTATGCTTATTGTTCCTCGACACAAGTATGTTATGGAAGATAAACAAGCTTATGCGTATTATGACACAGCCTTGGATATTGAAGCAGGACAAACGATTAGCCAACCGTATATTGTAGCCCTCATGGCTCAGGCCTTAGAATTAAAATCGAGCGACAAAGTTATGGAAATAGGAACGGGTTCCGGTTATTCAGCAGCTATTTTATCCCGCATGGCTGAGTACATTTATACAATTGAACGTCTTGACGTACTGGCCCAAATTGCGAAAAGACGCTTTCAGGATCAGGGTTATGAAAATATTGAGGTATACGTTGGGGACGGCACACTCGGATGGGCGGAAAAAGCACCATTTGACGCCATACTTGTCACAGCGGGAGGCCCCTTGATTCCAGATTCCTTAATCCATCAATTGGCTGTAGGAGGACGTTTAGTTATTCCAGTTGGAGATAAGGGAGTACAAAAACTTATGCGTGTAAAGAAAACAGCAACAAGTGAACTGTCAGAAGAAAATTTGGGGACAGTACGATTTGTCCCCTTGATTGGTACAAAAGGTTGGCGTGAATCGATAATGCTAGAGGGGCTCTAAGTTCATTACATTGCATTACAATACATTACATTGCATTACAATACAATACATTACATTACATTACATTACATTGCATTGCATTGCATTAATAGGTAATATCATACAATATTTTTCTCTAAATTGTTGTTTTACGCAAATATATTATTCAATGTGGTATAATGTGGCAAGATTATTAGGCTGAAAGGAGAGCTTGAAAATGGTTACTAAGCTCAGTGATTTCATTGCCCAAAAGATTGTAGAATTCATTCATGAAAAGAGCGGATTCCCAGTGATTGTGTGTGATGATACAGGGACAATTATTGCAGATTCCGCTCAAGCAAGGATAGGGGTACAGCATAAAGGGAGTCGGCAAATATTAACTACCACCATTGATTCCGTCGCAATCTCAGCCGAAGAGGCTGAAGCGGATGTTAACGGAAGAATTAAAGAGGGCTTTAATATAGCGATTGCAGTAGAAGGTACTAAGATAGGTACCTTTGGCATTGCTGGACCGTTAGCGACCGTCCAACCAGTTGCCAGGATAGCGGCTGGCATGGTCGTTATGATGTTAAGAGATGAGGAATTAAAGAACATTATTCGCCATCATGTACAGGTTCTGAGTACTTCGGTCGAACAAGCCGCCAGTGCAGTACAACAAACTGCCGCATCTGCCCAAGAAGTAGCATCTATCAGCCAAACTATAGCTGAGGAGGCCCAGGAAGGGAAAAACCAGCTTAAGTCCACCGCAGGGATATTGGAGCTTATCCGGAGAGTAGCCAAGCAAACCAATCTATTAGGGTTGAATGCCGCAATTGAAGCAGCCCGAGCCGGAGAACAAGGTCGTGGCTTTTCAGTGGTCGCGGGTGAAGTGCGTAAATTAGCAGAAGAAAGTAATCGTTCAGCCAATGAAATTAATCTTATCTTACTTGAATTTCAAACCATTATAGAAAAAATCACCGAAAGTTCCCTTCGTAACAGCGCAATAACCCATGAACAGGCACAGGCCAATCAGGAAATTGCACAATTAGTAGAAGGGGTACATTATGTAAGTCAGGATTTACAAGCGTTGGCTTCTAAACTTTAAGCGCAAGAAAACTACAAACAAGCATGTACGCACATAATGCGCTCTACTATACTAATATATTTATTATTGGAGGTACTATGAAAGTTACTTTAGCATACGGAAAAAATGGCTTGAGCGTAAACATACCTAATAATTCGACAGTTATTGAACCGACCCACTTGGAACAAATCGAGAACGATCATGAGGCTGTGTTGCAAGCTCTGCGCAACCCTAGCGGCACGAAACCTCTAAGAGAAATGGTTAAGTCTAGTGATCGGGTGGCCATAGTGATTAGCGACATTACCAGACCAACACCAAATCACAAGTTAATTCCCTGGATACTAGAGGAACTTCCCCATGTCCCCTTAGAGCAGGTTACGATCATTAATGGGCTAGGAACTCACCGTGACCAAACTAGAGAAGAGTTCATCGAAATGTTAGGGGAAACTGTGGTTGATACTGTTCGAATTATTAACCATCACTGTCACGAAAAATCAGAGTTGACCCATCTTGGCACAAGTAGCTATGGCTGCGAGGTATACTTAAACAAAGAATATGTTGAGGCCGACTTTAGAATCGTGACAGGGTTCATAGAACCCCATTTTTTTGCGGGTTTCTCCGGAGGACCTAAAGGAATTATGCCAGGTGTAGCGGGAATCGAAACGATCCTAACCTTTCATAATGCTAAAATGATTGGACATCCGATGGCTACCTGGGGTATCTTAGATAATAATCCACTTCAAGAAATGACTAGGGAGGTCAACACGTTTTGTAAACCTGATTTTCTCCTCAATGTCGCTTTGAATGGGGAAAAAGAGATCACCAATGTATTTGCTGGTGAGCTGGTTAAGGCTCATGCTCTCGGGTGTGCTTACGTTAAAGAACATGCCATGGTAAAATGTGATCATCGCTACGACGTAGTAATCACCACGAATGCTGGTTACCCTCTTGATCAAAATCTCTATCAGGCAGTCAAAGGTATGGACGCAGCGCGTATGATTGTCAAACAAGGGGGTACGATCATATGCGCGGCTGAATGTAGTGAGGGCATGCCCGATCATGGAAACTTTGTGAAGATATTACAAATGCGCAAGTCGCCAAAGGAACTCCTCGAAATGATTGAAGATCCTTCGTTTCAAATGTTCGACCAGTGGGAAGCTCAAAGGCTGGCGATGATTCAGGAATGGTCAGATGTCTACGTTTATTCCACATTACCGGATGAATCGGTAAAAATCGCTATGCTTGCTCCTACGAAGGATATTGAAGGGACGTTGAGCGAATTAGTGAGTAAGTACGGGGCTGAGATGAGTATTGCTGTACTGCCACTGGGACCGCTAACAATTCCTTATGTAGAAGAGTGACAGACCCAGAAAAAAGTCAGAAAAGGACGACGTTGTGAAACGATCGTCCTTACTGATATGAGCGTTAATGCCCGAATTTCAGTCTGTAATTTTCAGTGCATCATTTTAGTCAATAACTGATGAACCTTGTTCTGCCATTTCCTTCTCTGCAAAGGTGACCATTTTTTTAACCATGTTTCCCCCAATTTGACCGACTTCACGGGTAGTCATATTAGCGAAGCCCTTTTCTTGAATATCATCGTCCAATTGCAGTTCTTCTGCGACTTCCCACTTGAGTTCATCCAACTGTCTTTCGGATTCAGGAACTTCTGGTGTATTACGGCTCATATGCAACCATCCTCCTTTTTCAGTTGTTTTGCGAACACGTTATTATCCTATCCATTAAAAAAGACCCTATTCACTTCAATAAAATAAAAGTCTGTTGGTTGAAGATTCTGTATTTGTCCACATGACATAGAGGATATCTACGCCTCTTGTCGAATATTGCAAGTAGGATTGCTCAGCAGCAGGTTTAGAAACCCCTTAAAACCTAATACTTATAACATACTACAAACGACTTTCTTTTGATGTAATCGAGGATCGAGTTGACGAGGTTCAACTTGAGTTAAACGAGTTCCTAGAGGGAGTTGCTTCATTGCTGAAGGAGGTGTGATGTGCACGAAATGTCTTTAATGGGAGGAGTATTTGAGGTCATTGAAAAGACCATCTCCCAGTATAAAGTAAGTCGAGTACTACAGGTTAGACTGAAAGTCGGAGAACTCACGAATGCAGAACCGGATGCCTTACAGATGGTTTTCGAGGCTTTTTGCAAGGATACTATCTGTGAAGGAGCAGAGCTTATCGTAGAGCGAGTACCGGTGCGCGGACGTTGTCGAAATTGTCAGCTTGAATTCACTGTGCCAACCATGTTTTTTCTCTGTCCGAAGTGTCAAAATACCAGCATTGAGGTTATACAGGGAGAGGAACTTCTACTTGAAAGTCTGGAGGTTGAATAAATGGATTCTAATCGTCGCGAAATTGAAGTGATGGCCAATTTACTCAGTTCTAATGATAGGCAGGCAGAAGTAAATCGCGCCCATTTTCGTAAGCATAATTGTTTAGCGATTAATGTGATAGGTTCTCCTGGAGCAGGGAAGACCTCCTTGTTAGAAAAGACATTGCCCCTATTACTTATGGAAATACATATAGGTGTCATTGAGGGAGATATCTTTACGAGTAAAGATGCCGATCGCATTGCCGTTCATGAGGTACCAGTTATTCAGATTAATACCGGTGGAGGTTGCCATCTGGACAGCAAAATGGTCAGTAAGGTTTTACCAGAGTTTAATTGGCAAGCAACGGATCTCATGATTATAGAAAATGTTGGCAACCTCGTTTGTCCGGCTGATTTTGATCTAGGAGAGGCTTTTAAGGTCATTGTTTTAAGTATTGTAGAGGGAGATGACAAACCAGCCAAATATCCCGTGATCTTCCGCAATGCTAAAGCTGTTGTTCTTAATAAAATGGATCTTGAGACGTTTACAGACGTAAATATGGAGAATATGAAGCAAGATATTCTGGCTATAAATCCCGACATTCAAATTTTTGAAGTTTCTTGTCGTAATGGAAAAGGCCTTCAAGCATGGGTGAGTTGGTTAACTGAAGAGGTCAAAAGCTATCGGGAAAGTAAGGTTTGAGTTAAATTCGATTTTACGTTTGTTTATTATAGTATAGAAACAATAAGATACAGAGGAGTAATCATAAAGACACAGATAAGTGCATCGTCATGTGCTTATCTGTGTCTTTTACGCAATATATAGGGAACATGCTCACTGCTACCCTTCCGCAGTGAATTTGCCTTCGCGCTGTATGGAGTCAATCTCGTTAAAAACAAATTCTGTGAGTCGAGGAAATAGTGCTTGGATTTCTGGGCTGATGTCCAGTCCCCATTCTAGACTTTTAGGTTGAATACCAAAAATTAAGGTTTTTGGGGCTTTTCCTAATATATTAGCCATAGCAAGTACCTCAAGGATCCCGATTTGATGAAATGAAACTTCGAACTGCTCAGGAAACACCTTGATATCTCCCGGGTGAAAGCGGAACAATGCCCCTGGCTCAGCTTGAGCATTTATTGCATCGACGATAATCAGGAAGTCGACTTCTTGAATCAGATGGACCAGTTCAAGGCCAGCAGTACCCCCTTCAAGGAGTTCCACATTTTCAGGGAGCTCCTTTAGCTTCAGGTCATCCAAGAAGCGAACGCCAAGACCTTCGTCTGACAAGAGGATGTTTCCTACCCCCATCACCATAATTTTAGGTGAATACATTTTTACCGTCCCTTTTCATTTTTCATTTTGCCAAAGAACATATATAAGAACTGTTCATAGGCCGTTGTAAAGACCAGATAAAGATGAATGGCAACTACAGCAATGAATAACCACATGATGATGTAGTGAATTCCTCGA
>CAKMJS010000049.1 GCA_927405585.1 uncultured Desulfosporosinus sp. | reverse complement strand
TCCCCAAAAGGGCTTTTGATAATAGATGGTATCGCCGGGTATATAGAACAATGGCAGATGCCATATTCCCCAGACGCTCCAACTATTATATTAGAAGTAAAACCACTCCACCTTGCTTGCTGGCGGTCCAGAATATATCCTCTCCAGCCAAACTCTTCCTGCAATGGACCTGATGTCACCTAACTCTTATGATTGTCTCTGAAGTTGAGAGTATTTAAAATCAGCCATCTATAATAAGGTAGATAGCTGATTAAAGCATACTTTTCTAACAAAGCTCAGAGACTCAATTTAAGATGCAATTTAGTTGAAAGTAAGCCGCAAAGCAAACATATTCCTTATCTGGTATTTTGGATTATCAAGTTTTTTACAAACAATAATTAGTTGGTTAATTTAAACAATGGATAATTTTCAAGTATATACCTACAAAAGGGTTGCACTATCCCTACTGCTTTAATCCCAAAATTAAGCTATCAATCTTTAGGGATAGGTGAGATTTTTAGGATGCAGCGTCTCTTTTATCGTCATCATTCCTTTTTCACAATGGGGACAAATTCGAAGATCAATTCCTGTAAACTTTGATATAACTCCCCCCAACTTGTTTCTGGTTCTTCCATTTTTACTAGCACAACGTTTAATAGCTCCTGGCACCGGTTAAGCTTTGTTTTTCTGTTGCAGTTGCTGGGGATATGGATGAACTCCCCCCGAATAATTAAGTTGGTTCAACATAAATAGGTGGTACTAGAGCCCATCCTTTCATCTTTCCATACTTAATAATCTTATCATGTATATTTAATTCTTCTTTATATAAATTTAAAAAAATCTTGCGCAAAGGGTCATTCCGCAGAGTATTTATTACAGCTCTTATATGTAGATCTACGGAATCGTCTATCCCTTTAAATATTAACTGATACATGAAGCTATCCTCTATGGTTTCAGGGTCTATAGGAGTTGTCAATGAAGATGGAGGTCTTTCTGGCAGTTGTATTTCAAGTTTTAATGCTTCCTTTTCCATCATTTTAATTTGTTTGCTGAGAACTTTAGCTCCTGGCTGTTTTTTTCAGGAGAACTACTACCTCAACGTGCCTTGTCCGCGGGAACAGAACTCTAAAAAACCTTCAGTGAAGTAACGCCAACGTGCCCTGTCCGTGGGAACATACAGCTCAAACTAATCTTACAATGAAGTAACGCCTACGTGCTGCGTTCGCTTGAGTACGAATTCACCGTGGAATTCAAGTCCGGTGTTAGCATTGATATTAAGTGATAATCCCGTATAGCACGAAACCCTGCTAACCATTACGGTCGGCAGGGCTTTTTTCTTATTCATTGATATTGGCGCCTGTAACATCATTGTCAAAGCCACATTTTGAGCATGTACAATGGCCACTTTCGGGGTCAAAACCTTTCTGAGTATTCATAAAGGCCTCGCATTTGTCACAAAACCAGAAAACCTCACCATTACTCAGAGCTTTTTCAGAAATAGAATAATTGCACTTTTCACATTTCCAAACGGCCGTTTTATCATCTGTTTTCAATGTATCACCGCAGGAAGGACAAATCATATTCTTTTCAGCCTTTTTTCCGGTAAGTTTAGGTGTAACACTATCTTCCCACCATTTAACGACATGCGGAACTGCTTTATATACACCATATCCCAATACTATTAGCCCTCCGATTATTAATCCTGCTATTAATAGGTTTGAGTCATCTTCGGAAGATTCATCTGATGCATTGTCGTTCTCATCATTTTGTTCGTTTCTTTTCAAAAAGGCTGCATCAGCTTCAGCTCTTGCTGCTTTTATATCATTCCAATGCTGTCTTCTTGCTTTAGCCACAGCATTTCTTGCAGCTTCTTTCATATCAGCTGTGACATTAAGTTCATTTTCGATGCTTTCATCCCATGTTCTTGTGGTCCAAAAAGGGTTATAATGCGCATAACCTCCCGTTCCGCAATGGAAATCCTTTTCTTCGGCAAAAGGTGAACCTTTATCGGTTACAGCGTATTCTCCGGTATCGCCGCTCAGGTAGCCTTCTTCCTTCAGAATATAGTTCATTTCTTGAGATTTGAGACCATATTTTTCTCCTAACATTTTTGCAGGTTTTCTCATGATTAACCTCCTATTATTAAGAAAGATATTTCTTACATTAGAGCCCTTGTAAATTCCGCGAATTGATTCTCTTATATTCCAAAAATCTTTCCAATAATTCCGATTATCAGTGCAAACACAGCGATGCCGAGTAAAATCAGCATTCCTTGCATTAAATTGTTTATGTTTAAGCTCTTCGTTCTTTCGCTTTTCCTCCTGCTTAATTTGGTATCTTGTCTTCTTAGCAGGATTTTTAGCCTTATGTTCAAGGCCTTTTTCCACAAGCCCTTCAACATCAGCTTCTAAACTTGCCTATATATTTTTCAAACTAAAGCTCAGTTTCATATTGCGCTCCTATAAAATCATATTTCGTATTTCATCTGCTGCAAGATTGAGCATCTTATTATCAGCATGGAACTGGGTCAATTCCATTATTTCACCCAGAGTGCGCCACTGAATATCGTTGTGTTCTACGATTCCTTAATCAGCATCCTTTTGCTCAGCTATTCAAATAGCTAGCCATTTCATCCAATGCTTTAGGGCAAAATAATTCCCCCTGTTTAGCATTCCATTGCATTAAGCATTTGATTTTATCTGTACACTCAGGTATTTTTATGAGGATGTTTAATTGATTTACCACTTATTTGCTCTCCATTTCTTTGAAGAATGTATTTGCTTGCAGAAATTGTCTCACCAATACCGATTTTCAAGGTATTCAAGCAGAGCACCGTATTGCCTATCAATGACAGGAGCAAGCAATTCACTCGGTGGGATAATGATGTACTTGCTCTGATCTTTCAAGCAAGCGCGCCAGGTTTCCTCCATCCCCTTGCCGCTGTAAGGATAGGTTTTATTTAACAGCTCATTATTCTCATCCGGTATCACATGAATGTGGATATAGTCATCGGCATCAATTGTTTCGGTATTCCTATGTCTAATCATCTGTTCTGCCCAGATTGTCTGCCGCATCAGCTGATAAAAGGGTTCAAAATAATAAGTATCATAGGAAACGGCTTTTAATTGAGCAGATTGATTTATCAATTCGGTATAGCGCGATTTGCGGATTACCCCCTTATCACCACTTGCCTTGTTTTCGTTACCGTATGCCTCGACATATTTCCACTCTATCGGGAAAAGGATCTTTCGGCCACCTTTATGCACACCGTAAATCAACGCATCGACTGATGTGCAGTTGCTTCCCCTTGTTGAATTCATCTCATTGAGGTGGTCAACATCACTGACTGCTTCGAACTGTATGTAAGCTGGCATGTGCTTGTCGGTTGTAAGCAATAAAACATCCGTAATATCAGGACAAATCTTCTTTACAATGGATAAAACGGCTTTTTTGTCTTCTCGTATCGGGAACAAGTGGTTCAGACATGCAACCTGTGAGGAAAGAGTATGGTTTGTAAGTTTGCCATTCCACCAAGCGATTCTATTCTTTTTAAAATAATCACACATAGCATTTCTTGATTGCGCAAACAAATTGTTATTCCCATCCTGCAAAATAAATGGGTAGGATTTTCCTCTGAAAACTCCGCCACCTGCATCGCCATTAAAGATATTGCTGTGTTTTATCAGATTTTCTGCACGGCAATACTGGATATTTTTGTTCTTCATATACTCTATACCCACCCTCTCTGTAGCAGATGATTGCCATAAAGCGATAAAATCAGTTTGCTTTTAATCCGAACGCCCTGCTTCCTAAATTCTTTCTCTATTCATAATTGATAATTCCCTTGGTATTCACCCCTGGAGGCATCATAGCATTCTGTGTAAACACAAAAAAGATGCAGTTCATTTGTCATACACCCTTTAATACATAGATAACAACATTTCATACGTTATCTCAATCCCGACCTTGCTAAGATTTTCTTTTCGATAGACTTCGTCTAAGTGATTTCGTTCTACGCATACTTCTTAAATTCCTTTTTTCAACATTTATTTTTTTACCCTCTATCAGATTATACCTTTTAACGATGCCTATACTTTTTAACGAAAGGTAGTTTTCACCTCAGGGGGGGTGCATCTTTCAACGATAAGGGTGCAAAAACACAAAAATCATCGTCATACACAATGCTTAATCTACTCCAAAACGCTGAAAAGCCCGCCAATGGCGGGCTTTCAATTGTATCAATTATTGAGTTATGTTATGGCGGAGGCGAGGGGATTTGCACCCCTGTATCGAAGAGCAACCACAAAAGCGTCTACGCGTGTGTCCTTTAATTTAAAGTTCGCCAGTCTTGACTCCTAAAGGCAAGGATTCATTTCAGGCTAGCTCGATAATCTTAGCTAATGTCTCCGAGCATTGACATTAGAGCGTCCTACTTAATTGACACCCTGGTTCTTCATCGTAGGTTCTGAAGGCAGGATGCTAGCGGCACTTAAGCAGCTAGAGCGTAATTGTCTTCGTTAACTATTAAGTCCACCGTTTAACGAGACCAGGTGGAATCTCGACGCGCAACTCATGCCACCACTTCTCCGAGCGAGTCTAGAACGCCCCCATGTGAGTGATCTATAACCATAGTATAACATATCTGAGCTCAAATCCAAGGTTAATATCATTGGTATTATTACTTTTTTATGGAAAATCCTTATTAATAAGCTTTATTGCGATCTCTTAGCGCTCGTTCTATATCGCGTTTCCCTTCTCTTTCAGCAAGGACTTGACGCTTATCATAATTTTTCTTTCCTTGACCGACCGCCAACTCTACTTTGGCCATGCCGTTCTTTAAATAAATCTTAATCGGGAGAAGAGTCAAGCCTTGAAGCTGGATTTTTCCTACTAACTTATTTATTTCTGTACGGTGCAATAGTAATTTACGTGGCCGCAGTGGGTCATGATTAAATCGATTACCCTGCTCATAGGGGCTGATATGCATCTGATGAACCCAAACTTCGCCATTGCTAATACGAGCGTAACTGTCCTTTAAGTTGACCTTCCCGTTACGGATCGATTTTATTTCTGTCCCAGTAAGAACAATTCCAGCCTCAACTCTATCTTCGATAAAGTAATCGTGGAACGCTTTACGATTTTCTGAGACGATTTTTATTCCTTCTGAGGGCATAATGATTCCTCCTCCCACTTAGTCTTATTATACTATAAATTACCTTTTTATACCAAGAACATCTTAATCATGGCTACTTTTCGAATACTCCATTCGCTTCCACTAAATCAAAGATCCAATTCCAGAAAAAGTAGAACTCTTCTCCCAAAAGTGGCTTCTATAATTATTTTTTCGACTACGCTCATGACCCCTGTGCCTTGAACTCCAAAAGAAATTCATGAACTTTTAATGCGACTTCTTCTCGCTCCCGTCCAAGCGTAAGGATATGCCCGGAGTTTTCCCAATAGTGGACACTAGGATTCACGTGCTCAATTTGCTTCTGAATGATTTGAACACTAACAGGGTTTACTGTAAAGTCCTTCCTACTTTGCATCAGTAAGGCAGGGCATGTAATCTTAGAAAGGTTGCAGCGCACTTGACGAATCCCTCTGTTAAGGGAAATCAGACTATCTACCGGAATCCGTTCATATACAAAGCGCTCAAGTGCTGACGTCGTCTCAGTCACCGATCCTGTTGATTTTTGGATTCGTGTAAGGTTTGCTAGTGACGGTGGTATGCGACGTTTTCTTACAAACGTCATAAATGGTCGAACAAGCTGGATATAACGGGTTCTTCTATCTGCAAGTACCATAGGTGCATTCATCGCAACAATCCCGTCGATCAGGCCAAGCGTCGCCAAATGCAGTGTAAGCAATCCCCCCATAGAGAGACCGATCCCGATGACAGTGTCGCACGTCTTTCTTAGTTCTATGACTCCGGCTTCTGTGTCTTTAGCCCAGTCCTCCCAGCAAGTCTTTGCCATATCTTCTGGAGTTGTTCCATGTCCTGAAAGTCGTATTCCATGGACCGTCCACCCATACTTAGCCAGACGTTCGCCCAACCAGCGCATCTCTGAAGGAGATCCCGAAAATCCATGAATGAGCAAGCAGCCAACACGATTTCCCGGAAAACAAAACGGCTCCACTAATCGTCTTTGTGGTTCCATCAGAATGCCCTCCCAACTATCCGCGTACCCATACCTCAAAAAAATAAAGAAAACTCGGCTAGCGCCAAGCGCTGTCCATGGATGGACGAGTGTCCCTGTAGCCAAGACTCGAACAGGACGTTCGAGATTAGAACACCGCCATGACTCGAACATGGACGTTCGAGATTAGAGCATCGCCATGGATGGCTAGATGCCGTGATGGCTAGGTGTCGTGATGGCGAGAAGGGACCTTCCAGAAAGTATATAACATGCTGTTATACTTTCTGACTAGTAGCACGAAAGGGACACCTCATATGAAGTGTCCCTCTTGATTAAAAGAGTCCTGGACTCTCTTTATTACTTAAATCATAGCTAGCCCCAAGGAACTTAGTAAAAAGACAGCTGCTAAAACGCCCGTGAGTTTCGCGAACAATGCATCCATGCCTTTTTTCTTTCCAAAGATTGTTTCGCCAGCTCCCGCAATCGCACCAGACAATCCAGCACTCCGTCCGGACTGAAGTAATACAGCCGCAATAAGTCCTAAAGAGCTAATGATCAAAAGAATAACCAAAGCAATTACCAAATAACTCACCCCCTAATCAACCTATGTCCCTATTGAAGCATCTATTATTAACCAATAGTAGTATTCTAGCACAGGCCTCACTAAAACTCAAGAAACTTCCGTTCACTGCAATTCACTATCGTTATCTAGCTAACGCTTTTCGGCCGCGGTAGACTGCACTCTCTCCAAGTTCCTCTTCTATACGAAGGAGTTCGTTGTATTTGGCTACTCGCTCTGTCCTTGCAGGAGCCCCTGTTTTGATCATACCAGCATTGACAGCCACCGCGACATGAGCTAGGGTGACGTCTTCTGTCTCTCCTGATCGATGCGAGACGACAGCGGTAAATCCAGCACGTTTGGCCATTTCGATAGCATCTAGGGTTTCCGTTAAGGTCCCAATTTGGTTCAGCTTAATAAGGATCGAGTTGGCGCATTTTTCCTTAATTCCACGGGCCAAGCGCTCTGGATTTGTCACGAATAAGTCGTCCCCGACAAGTTGAACGCGGTCTCCTAAGCGCTCGACCATTCGGCTCCAGCCTTCCCAATCATCTTCGTCTAGCCCGTCTTCTATGGAGACAATCGGATAGCGCTCGATCAGTCCCTCATAATAATCAATCATCTCATCAGCCGTCTTCTTAAGCCCTTCTCCCGCTAGGTTATAGACACCATTTTCGTAGAGTTCTGTGGCGGCCACATCAAGCGCCAGTGCCACGTCGTCTCCCGGAATATACCCTGCCCTTTGAATCGCGTCAACTATGCAAAGCAGCGCGTCTTCGTTAGATTCCAGGCTGGGTGCAAATCCGCCTTCATCCCCGACTGCTGTGGCCAGTGTTTTTTCTTTAAGTACCGCTTTTAGACTGTGATACACTTCTGTCCCCATGCGCAAGCCCTCAGCAAAGCTGGATGCTCCAACCGGCATAATCATAAATTCTTGAATGTCTACATTGTTGTCGGCATGTTGACCACCATTTAAAATATTCATCATCGGCACTGGCAGCTCTTTAGCGTTAACGCCGCCCAAATACTGATAGAGAGGTAACCCGAGCGATTCGGCAGCTGCTTTAGCAGTGGCCAAGGACACACCAAGGATCGCATTAGCTCCCAATTTCTCCTTATTTTTGGTTCCATCAAGATCTATCAAGACTTTATCCAAGCCTGGTTGGTCGAACGGATTAAGCCCCTCAACCTCTGGACTGATTAGTAAGTTAACATTTTCAATCGCTTTCAGTACCCCTTTACCCATATAACGAGTAACATCTCCGTCCCGAAGTTCCATCGCTTCAAAAGCTCCTGTAGAGGCGCCTGACGGGACAGCGGCACGACCTATAACTCCATCGGTTAGAACGACATCTACTTCTACCGTCGGATTCCCCCGAGAATCCAAAATCTCTCGCGCATAAACATCTGTAATGAACGTCATAAAATTTCCCCCTTTATTTAAATTGTGATCGACTATCCAATCGAAATCTTTATGTCCAACTTTAGTTGACCAGTTCACTAACTCCAGTTTTGAGTCCATACTTAACATCTTGAAAATAGTTCAAGAAACTATTCTAGTTCGATCTGGCCTCTGATTTAAAACTTAAGTAATGATTGTCCGGTCATTTCCTCGGATTTTGGGATATTGAGTAATTCGAGAAGAGTAGGTGCAACATCACACAGAGCGCCACCCTCCCGAAGGATCCGCCCCTTATACTTATCATCAACCAAAATGAAAGGCACCCAATTATTGGAGTGAGCGGTTAGTGGGAGATCCGTCGTCGGATCCAACTTTTCCTCGGCATTTCCATGGTCAGCCGTGATAAGGAGGGTCCCATTCATCTTTTGAAGCTCATCAACTATCTCGCCAATACAGTGGTCAACTGTCTCCACCGCTTTGATAGTCGCCTCGAATACGCCCGTATGACCCACCATATCTGGGTTAGCAAAGTTCAGAATGATCACATCATAAATTTTTTTTCTCAGTTCTTCAAGGACGGTTTGAGTTAATTTTGGTGCACTCATCTCCGGCTGAAGGTTATAGGTTGCTACTTTAGGAGATGGGATGAGGATACGTTCCTCACCCGGATTAGGATCTTCCAGTCCACCGTTAAAAAAGAAGGTTACATGTGCGTATTTTTCTGTTTCTGCAATCCTCAGCTGCTTCAATCCGTGTTGCGAAAGAATTTCTCCCAACGTATTTTTAAGGTTTTGTTGCGGGAAGGCGATCGGTGCGCAGATCGTGTCTTCATATTGAGTCATACACACAAAGTGGACCTTCGGGTGAATAGGGCATTCAAATCCTAAAACCTCTTCGTCTGCGAAGGTATGAGCAATTTGCCGCGCTCGATCTGAACGGAAGTTATAAAAGAGTACACTATCTCCCTCTTGAATGGGACCCACTGGTACTCCGTTTCCATCCACAATCACCGTAGGAACCACGAATTCATCCATCACACGCACATCATAGGAACTCTCCAAGGCTGCTAAGGCACTCGCCGCGCTTTTTCCTTCACCTAAAGCTAAGGCCTCGTAGCCCATTTCTAAGCGTTCCCAGCGTTGATCTCGGTCCATCACATAATAACGACCGCTCACCGATGCAATTTTTCCAATTCCCAGTACCTTAATTTTCTGTTCTAATTGAGTGATATATAGTTTGGCACTCTGGGGCAAGACATCGCGACCATCCAGAATGACGTGGATATACACCTCTTCTAATTCTCGTTCCTTTGCCATCTCTAAAAGGGCAAACAAGTGATCTATATGGGAATGAACGCCTCCGTCAGAGAGTAAGCCTAAAAGGTGAAAGGCCTTTCTACGGCTGTGAGCATGGTCCATTGCTTCGATTAGGACTTGATTCTCAAAGAACATTCCATCCCTAATCGCTTTATTGATTCGGGTTAATTCCTGATAGACTACCCGCCCGGCACCCATATTTAGATGCCCCACCTCGGAATTTCCCATTTGACCGTCTGGTAAGCCTACTGCTTCCCCTGATGCTTGTAGGCAAGTGTGGGGGTATGTTTCTTCTAGGCGCCGAAAGTTTGGCAAATTTGCTTGGGCGATTGCGTTTCCTTCGATATCCTCACGATTGCCCCAGCCATCTAATATCATGAGCAGAAGTGGTTTAGCAACGTCCATCTCTATATCCCTTCCTCCACGCTTACCGAACTGGGAACTGCATTGAGGATGAGCTTAGCAAAACTTAAAGGATCTAAACTTGCCCCACCAACAAGTGCACCGTCAACATCCGGCTCTGTCATAAGCTCGGCAATGTTCTCCGCCTTAACACTTCCACCATAGAGTATAGGCACTTTCTCAGCAGCAAGTCCCATGAGAACCTTCAATGTGGCACGAATCGAGGCACACATTTCTTGGGCGTCTTTGCTGGAGGCTGTTTTCCCAGTACCAATAGCCCAGATGGGTTCGTAGGCGACAATAATTTTACTTAACTCTTCAGTCGATAAGCCCTCTAGAGCACGAGTAACTTGCCCTTGGACCCTCTCTACTGCTTTTCCCTCTTCTCTAAGGTTCAGATTTTCTCCACAACAAACAATGGGAGTTAATCCAGTAGCTAACGCTTGCCGTACTTTTTTAGCAATCTCTTCATCCGTTTCCCCAAACATCTCACGCCGTTCGGAGTGACCAAGAATCACATATGTACATGCCACATCAAGTAGCATCTGAGCTGAGATCTCACCAGTGTAGGCACCCTGGTCTGCCCAAGCCATGTTTTGAGCACCTAAGTGCACAATACTTTCTTCCAACTCATTCTTTAGCGTATAAAGAGCCGTAAAAGGAGCACACAGAATAATGTCGAGATCCGTGACTTCCTTTACCTCTTCTAAAAACCTCACTGCATAATCCGTCGCTTCGCCTGTGGTTTTAAACATTTTCCAGTTTCCGGCGATGACCGTCCTTCGATTTGCCAATTATTATTCCTCCACTTCTTATATGAGGCGCTTTATTCAAAATTCTCTAACCTCTGCCTCGCATTACCCTAGGTTAGAACGTTCCCCCGTCGTCTGCTAGCCAAGGAGCGCTTTTCTGCAAAGCGGAGGCTTTAGTGAAGCCGCGGTCCAAACGTGCGCCGACGGTTTGCGTCCTCGTAGCGCGCCGCAGGTTCACATGCAGTTTGCCCAGGGGTTCGGACGCGCTCGCGAACCGTCCAGCTCGTTAGCGGCGTAACGTGCCGACGCGTGCAGAAAAGCGCTCCTTATGCCTCGCTTAAAGCCTCAACACCCGGCAACGCTTTCCCCTCCAGAAACTCAAGTGAAGCGCCACCCCCTGTAGAAATATGGCTCATCTGATCTGCAACGCCCATTTTCTCCACCGCTGCTACAGAATCTCCACCGCCGACAATTGTAATTCCTTTGCAATTGGCAACCGCCTGGGCAACTCGCTCTGTTCCTTTGGCGAAGGCGTCCATCTCAAAAACACCCATTGGACCGTTCCAGATCACTGTCCGAGCGGTAGAAATTCGGGCGGCAAACTTCTCAGCACTGGCAGAGCCAATATCCAAGGCCATTTCATCGTCCCGAATGTCAGAGACATTTACGGTACGGTGAGGCGCATTGGCTTCGAAAGCGAGAGCCACTACCACATCGATTGGCAGTTCTAAGTCCACCCCTTTATCTTTGGCTTTCTCGATAAGTTGCCTTGCCAATTCCACCTTTTCATCTTCGAGAAGAGATTTCCCAACCTTATATCCTTGGGCTTTCAAGAAGGTATTCGCCATACCTCCCCCGATGATCAAGGCGTCAACCTTTTCTAGGAGGTTTTCAATAACGCCAATCTTATCGCTCACTTTGGCCCCGCCGATAATGGCCACAAAGGGTCGTTCTGGCCTTTCCAAAGCATTTCCCATGAATTCAACTTCTTTTTGCATCAGTAGACCTGCAAAAGCAGGAATATAGTGTGTAACCCCTTCTGTAGACGCATGAGCACGGTGTGCCGTTCCAAACGCATCGTTGACAAATAGTTCGGCAAGCTTTGACAAGTCACGGGCGAATGTCGGATCATTTTTTTCTTCTTCCGCATGGAAACGGACATTTTCTAATAATAGCACCTGTCCATCTTGAAGCTTGCTTACTGCTTCCAGGGCTACATCCCCTACGCAATCCGCAGCCAGTTGCACATCTTGAGCCAACTGCTCGCTTAAACGCATGGCAACGGGTGCTAAGGTATACTTTGGGTTGACCTTCCCTTTCGGACGCCCATGGTGGGAAACTAATATAACCCGCGCTCCTTCTTGGATGAGATATTCAATCGTTGGAAGGGAAGCGCGTATTCGAGTATCATCCGTGATGTGTCCCTGCTCATCAAGAGGGACGTTAAAATCTGCGCGTACCAACACCCGTTTTCCTCGTACTTCCGCATCTTTAACGCTCTTTTTGTTCATGTAAAAATCCCCTTTCACTAGTGAACTCGTTCAACTAAAGTTGAACATCGAGTCTTCGGTGGGGGACTCTACCCCCACCGAAGCGGAGCCGGGGGTACCACTCCCACTTGTAGAAGTGGGAGTCTTACGATTGGATAACCCAAGGTTTTAAGGGCCAACTATAATACTACCAAGACAATCATCCTAAAATATACTTTAGTATGCCGAAGAAAGAATCATTTAATCCTTTAGTATAAAATATTCCAATTAGCCCAACATGTATTAATTCTACATTAAGTAGCGGTTTCCTGCTTTGACTCAACAACCGGCTAAATGTGAACGTTTAACTTAACGTTTCCAAAAAAATATATCCTAAAATAATCAAAATAAGTGCTTCGATAGGTAGGGAAATAACGATTCATAGAGAAAGGTTAATAAACAAGGCGAGTATCGCTTACTAATTGCTGATCGAGTATACCGTGGTAAAGGAGCATCCCGAAATGATCAATAATAAACGACAATACTTTCGCGTGGATTTGCTAAAAGAAATTCCTGCAATTGCAAGAATTTACTCAGTCAACAATCGAGCTATAGATATTGATAAAACAATACCCGTTTCTTTACTTGATCTTAGTGCCGGGGGCATGCGGGTTCGTATCCCATATAATTTGCCCACGCAAATAATAATACTCGACGTTAACTTTGAATTTGAAAATGAGCACTACAATTTACATGCTCAAGTGCTACGGAGGACCTCTAAAAGTGGTTCTTATGAATACGGATTAAAGTTCTTAACCTCACATGATCAAATCAGTATGCAGCGCTGTTTAAATATGTATAAGATTAAAAATACTAAACATAGAAAAGTTGAGTGGGATCTAAAGCTTCAAAAATATATCGGCTGTTTCGTAAAATTTTTAGAACTAATTGATGAACCAGCTTATCTGATCACTTCGAACAGGTTAGTAGTGGCTTGTAATCTAAAGGCGCAAGCAAAAGGGATTAAATTAGGCGAGCGTTGTTACAAAACAATATGTAGTAGGAATAGTATTTGTCCCTACTGCGAGTTAGAAAAAGCAATCAAAGAAGATCAAGTCATTGAAGCGGATGCAATTGTGCAAGGGAAAGCTTGCACTGCAAGATGGCTCTATACTGAAGACGGATTAACTCTACATTACTTTAAATGAACTGTTTTCCTCCAAGCCCTACGCTACTTCTCCACGACGATCCTAGCCCGGGACGCAGTGTCACACGAGCGCGACGTCTATACGTAAGCAGACTCGCAAACTCGTGTTCCGTCCCCCCGTCTTTAGCCAGGAACTCGCGCTTACAAAAGTGAATCTTCTTTGATAGAGCAGTAATCAAACTTGACTTAAGAGCACTTCATACGGCGGGGCCGTGTACAAGGACGTACACGGCTGGCAATCGGACAAGGACGTCCGATTTGCCGGGAACCCCGCCCTCTCACAGAGCAAGCTCTTGAGTCTTAGTTTGATCTGCGAGAGCAAGCAAGTGAGCGTTGTAACGCTAGTTCCCTAGTTTGCTCTGCGTCGTATGCACCGAGCGCTGTGTCACACAAGTCCCCTAGTATCTTTTGCGAACAGTTGTCGCCGCAATCCCTAACTCGTCACGATACTTAGCTACCGTCCTCCTAGAGATGTCAATATTTTTCGCCTTCAAAAGATCTGCTAACTTCTGATCCGAATAAGGGTTCTTGGGATTTTCGGTAGCAATGATGTCTTTAAGTACCAGTTTGATGACGTCGGTCGTTATACCTGAGTCATTTTGAAGGCCCTTGCCCATGCTGTTAGCGAAGAAAAATTTAAATTCAAAGATCCCTCGGGGCGTTTGGATGTATTTATGGGCTGTCGCTCGACTGACGGTCGACTCATGAACCCCAATTTCCTCTGCAATATCCCGTAATGTAAGCGGTCTTAGATGGCGAATCCCATGGCGGAGAAATTCTGTCTGCCACTTAACAATAGCATTAGACACTTTATAAAGCGTTAGGCGACGTTGCTCAATACTACGAATGAGCCAGGCTGCCGCGTTCAGTTTCTGTTCAACAAATTTGCGTGTGTCTGTCCCCTCTTCAAGTCTTAGAGCCTCACGGTACGTCTTGTTGATCCCCAACCGTGGTACGGTGATATCATTAACTAAGATAATAAATTCCCCTTCTACTTCTTCGATCACTACATCAGGGACGACATAGCGAACATCTCCTGGACCAAAAAAGCTGAGGCCTGGTTTGGGATCCAGTTTTCGCACTAAATCCGCCAGTTCCTGTACTCTATTTATCGTGATTTTCAAGGCATGTGCGATTCGTTGCAGACGCCCTGCTGCCAAATCTTCCAGATGCTTGAGTAAATCAGGTAATTCAGGGGGATAGTCAGGAAGGAGCGGTAACTGCAAGAGAAGACATTCCTCTAGATTTCGAGCCCCTACCCCTAAAGGGTCAAGTGTCTGAATCAATGCCAACGCTTCTTCTGCCGTTGGGAGGGGAACATTGGTATCTCGGGCAACCTCGTCCAAGGTCAACATAAGATAGCCATTATCATCTAAGTTACCAACAATGTACTCCGCTACGTCTAAGGAAGCCGAGACTTTTTGGACATGGAGTTGCTCCAACAAATGCTCTAACAGCGTAGGTGATGTAGCAATAAAGGGATCAAAGCGCTGTTTTTCCTCCACCACAACTCGTTCCTGGCGAACACGATTTTCATCCTGGTCATGAAAATAGTCCTGCCAATCCACTTCCCATTTTTCTTCTGTTGGTCGTTCCTCCTCAACAGTTGGCTCTACTTCCTCTTTAAGATCAGAACTTTCTTCTTGGGTCTCCAATAAAGGATTCTCCAGAAGCTGCTCCTCAACATACGTGGAAAGTTCCAGTGCGGACAACTGTAAAATAGTAATTGCTTGGCGCAATTCTGGAGTCATAATAAGTTTTTGAGTTTGCTCTAGATTCAAGCCATACCCTAGCCGCACTTTTTCTCCCCCCAAACTCTCTGTTTTACGTTCTCCGTATCCGGTGTTACTGCACTTAACAAATTCCTCTATCTTAACTAAACTACCTCTACCTTAAATCAAATTGTCCTACATGCTATATATTCCCCGCCTTATGGGTCCTGATTCGTTCAGCCAACTCATCGATTTTTCTCATCCGATGATTGACGCCAGACTTTCCAACTTTTGGCCTCAGCATTTCTCCAAGTTCTTTCAAGCTGGCATCCGAATAGTCCAAACGCAGCTCAGCCATATCCCGTAATGTAGGTGGCAAGGAGTGTAATCCAATCGTATCAGCGATTAGTTGGATATTTTTCATCTGACGGACAGCGGCATCCACAACTTTATCAAGATTGGCGGTTTCACAATTAACAAGTCGATTGACTTGATTTCTAACATCTTTAAGCACGCGAACGTTTTCAAATTCCAAAAGGGCCCGATGTGCTCCAATAAAGCCGATAAAGTCTACAATATGTTCACTTTCTTTGATATAGACGACATACCAGTGCTTACGTCTACTGACTTTAGCCCCTAATTTAAAACGATTGACCAATTGACATAATGCGTAAGCATGTTGCTCATCATTACTAACAATTTCCAAATGATAGGTTCCTTCTGGATTATTAATCGAGCCTCCTGCTAAAAAAGCCCCTCTCAAATATGCTTTTTGATCACAGCGTTTTTTTATCAGATTGGGAGCAATTCCATGGTATATTTGTCCTTCTTCATCAACTAAACCAAGATTTTGTAAGTCTTCCAGCCCACGGAGATAGATTCTTACCATGTAGGAATTATTTTTACGGAGCCTGAGTTTGCGCCTGACCACAATATCCACCGGACGCTTGAGTAAATCTTTAGCCAAGCGAAAAATCTTACGTGCTACCGGAGCACTCTCAGTCGTGGCATTCAATGTGTATTGTTGATTAGCGCTAATTTGGAGGGTTCCGTCCATGCGGACTAACGCCGCCAGTTCGGCTAACTCGCAACATGATTTCTGATCGCCTAAGCGCGCAAGCTCTTCTTTGGTGTCAGCACTAAAAGACACTTGCCCCAACCTCCTTTCTGCGATGCGCGAGGTTCGATGCACGAGGTTCGAATTAAAGTGTATGGAACGTTCGTTATCTAACGTCTCCATTCGTGCATCGAGCTTCGAGCATCGTGCTTCGCTACGAGTCTTTGCTAAGCTTTCGGGTGAGCAAATAAGAATCGACTAAGGCAATGCGCTCTCCCATGGGCTTCAAACGAAAAAGCAGTCGAATAAGTTCCTTCGCTAAGCGGTCAGGGTCATGGCGAACGACGTTCCCTACTTGGACGATATTCGCCTCATAATACTTGGCGCCCAGATGCTCGACCTCTTGGGGATCCGTAATAACTGGAACAGCCTCTTCTGCGACGTACCGTTTTAGTAGCGGCGCATTAATTTCCCCCTTGGCGGCGAGGACTGCGTCTACAAAACCTACCCCACAGTGGTCTAAAACAGCTTTTAGGTGGTCAGACACCCGATAACCGTCCGTCTCCCCTTTTTCCGTCATAACATTGCATACGTACACGCAAGGGGCTTTTACTGCTCGGATTTTCTCCCTGAGGCCTACCACTAGCAGATTCGGCAAAACGCTCGTATAGAGGCTTCCTGGTCCCAGAACAATAAGATCTGCCTCTTCTAGGGCTTGCAGGGCTTCCGGCACTGGGTTACAATCGCTGGGTTCAAGATAAACTCTCTCAATTTTTCCTTCGGTGACCCGAACTGCTGTTTCTCCGGCGACGCGGTTCCCGTCCTCTAAGTCCGCGATCAGTACAACTTGTTCCAAGGTCGAAGGAAATACCTTACCACGGATTGCGAACACTTTACTGACCTGTTCAATACCTTTTTGAAAATCTCCAAAGGTATCGGTCAGCCCTGCCAGAAGCAGGTTTCCCAAACTATGCCCCTTAAGGGCACCGCTTTCAAAACGGTATGAGAAGAGGGTTTCCATGATTTCCTCAGTATCAGCTAAAGCCACAAGACAGTTCCGAACGTCTCCGGGTGGTTGAATACCCAGTTCATCACGTAATTTGCCCGAACTCCCGCCATCATCTGACACCGTTACAATGGCTGTAAGATTACAAGTGTATTGCTTCAGACCGCGTAAGAGAGCCGAAAGCCCAGTTCCCCCACCCACCACGACGATCTTTGGTCCTCTGAGCAAATGGTTGCGTGTGTAAAGCACGTCAACTATTTTTCCTTCGTTGTCTGGGAGCACTGATGAAATAATGGAGTAGAGCATGCGTTTAAAACCTATGATAATCGCAGCGATTCCCAAGCCGCTGATGATAAGACCAGTGGGTACGGCAATGTGTTGCGTACTGCCCGTCATCCGGTAAATTATATCTCGAAACTGTAACTCTGCGTAACCAATCGCCACTCCGTCATTCATCACAGAGAAGCCCGTAGCAAACAGAAAGATTCCAAAAACAGCTAGGAGAAACCACCTTTTTACTTTTAGATTGGGGTAGAGCCATTTCAAGTATCGCAAAAATCCTTCACGCTTTTTTGGGTTCATCTCGCTGTTCCACCCTTTTGATTTTTGTCAGCATCCCGATGTTTTACAGTGATGGCATAATGACGGTCCTTTAAAAATTGTCCCACTCGTTCCGCAATGGCCACAGATCTGTGTTGTCCACCTGTACAGCCAACCCCAATGACCAAGTGGTTTTTGCCCTCTAAAACATAATAAGGCAGGATGTATTCCAGTAACGCTAGGTACTTCTCCATAAACTCTTGGGCGATCGGGTTTCCAAAGACATAGTCCTGAACTAAAGCGTGTTCGCCGGTCAATGGCCTTAAGGTTTCTACATAAAACGGATTCGGCAGAAAACGCACATCCATCACAAGATCCGCGTCCATCGGACTTCCGTATTTAAAACCAAAGGAAATCACCGAAACAGCCATTTGACCCAGTCCCTGGGCTTTACAAAACAGCTCAGCTACTTTGCAGCGAAGTTGATGAGAGGATAAGTCAGACGTATCGATAATGTAGTCCGCTCGGATTCTTAATTCCTCTAGTTGCTGGCGTTCAGCTTGAATCCCATCCAGAACGCGCCCATGAGGTGAGAGTGGGTGCCGACGTCGGGATTCTTTATAACGGCGTATCAGGGTCGCATCCGATGAATCCAAAAAGAGGACTTCGAGACGAAAGCCTTCCTTCTCTAAATTACTTAAAGCTTCACTGAGTGAAGAAAAAAATTCCCCACCGCGCAAATCGCAAACAATCGCAGCTTTGGAGACTTTTCCCCTCGACTGGGCACATAGTTCAGCGAATTTCACTAGAAAGCTCGGCGGTAAATTGTCAACACAGAAAAATCCTTGATCTTCCAGGCTTTGCATGGCCTGAGTCCTTCCTGCACCAGATAAGCCCGTGATGACAATTAGTTCCACTCCTTTTTTACCAGCGCCTTTTATTTCTAATCCTTTGGTAGCCATTTTCAGCCCCTCCTCTGATCCAATACTGAGACTTTTCCATCTATAATAGTGGGAGTAGTAATCCCGTACCTTGCTTCGGTGACGATAGTCTCTGCATCAATATCTCGATGTTCAGCTTTAAGCTGAACGAGTCACTTGGATTGATTAAGGTTGTTACTTGGCCGCTAAGGCTTTAATAGCTTCCCCTTGCGCAGTAGCCAGAGCTTCCTCTGGCGTGACGCCGCCTACTAGGACGTTGCTCCATGCCGTGTCTTGAAAGGTGAGTAATTTCCATTCTAACGCATTTCCTTCTAAATTCCATGCCTTGGCCAGGGCAATATTCGCCTGCGGAAACACGCCTTTAAGGGCTTCTGGTCGTTGATAATACTCCCTATTGGCTGGAAGAAGACGTCCTGCTTGCAGCATAGCTCCTTCCACTTCCGGTGTCAGGAGTGCTTTCTGAACCATCTCAATGGCCGGCAGCATGGCTTCAGTCGTCTTGATGGCAGAATTGGCAATTCCCAGGGTCGTACCTAAAAGTGGTTGTCCTTGCCCTCCGACCAATTCAACCAGTTGCATGCTCCCCCATGGTACATTTTGCTGGGTTAAGAATTTGGCCTGACTCGCCCCTGCAATCATGAAGGGTGTTTCTCCACTAACAAAAGCACTGAGTACTGATGGATCAATTCGAAGGCTCAAGGCATCACGCCAGGTCAAGAGTTGTTTAAGAAACGCAATATTGAAGGGATCATTTAGAACCGGGTTTCCTGCATTTACTAACCGGCCGCCTTGCCCCTTCCACCAGGTTGAAAGTGTGGCAGTAACCGGCGCAGCTATGGAAATTCCGCCTTTAGCGAAAAGGTCGTCCAAATTGACAGGCACGCTGGCAGTATCTGTCCTGAAATAGAGCAAAGGAACATCTGTCAACCAAGGAGAAGCATATCCCACACCACCAAATTGAAACGCGGACAACGAAGCAGGGAATGCTAGCGGGTCCAGGTACGCTGCTTTGGCAAGGGTACCCCGTTCATAAAGCTGGCGGATGATCTCTCTTGAAGCAATAAAAATCTCCGGTCCTTCCCCTCCTGCTTCTGCTTGATAGGAAAGGGCTACAAAGCTTTGCTCTGGAACATAGTTTAATTTGATGATCACTTCGGTGTGTGTCTCCATGATTATTTGCACTTGTCCCCGTAAAGCCTCGATTTCTGGCCCTTGCAAGGAATGCCAGATGTCCACCACCGCAGGAGCTGGTCCGCCAGGTTGCCCAGTTTGAGGTGCTTTCGTACACCCACTGACAAGTATGAATAGAACAAATATAAACAACCCAAGGGTAACGGTTTTGCGTAAGAAATATCGGGACGTCATTACACTGCACTCCCATCATCCGTAAACCGGTAAGCCAATACATTTCCCTGTTGATAGTGAAAAAGATACCAACACGGAGCTGGTGGTTCCCCACTCTGTAAGACATCCGAGGTAAAATAGCTGACTGCCGTATTACGCATCCACTGACGACGGTCCATTTGTTTAGACTCCGGAATTAAGTTTTCCCAAGAACTATCTCGTCGAATTTCATCCTGTTTACTTTTCCATACTGTCTCCAAGCCAGTTTCAATGCGCAGATAGTCAGGAATAGTGTTGGGACGCTCCCATAAGTAATAATCAAAACGAAGGGCATCGCAGATTTTCTCCCGAGTGGGGATATCTCGAGGCACGATGCTCGATGCACGATGCAGGATGCACGAGTATTGACTTCTGAGAGCTTCGCGTTCATACAATTTCGAACTTTGAGACTCGGACCTCGAGCCTCGGACTTCCTCGATAAACTCCCACAGCTTGTCAAAGAGGGCTTTGCCCTGCCATTGTCGATGAAACCAACCGCATTGTTCCCAAAACTCAGCAAACCTATGGTAAAAATCAAACGGGGTAGGGAACAATTTCAAGACTTCATTCAAGGCATGAACAAACTTCCCTGAATTATAATATTTATCGAGTAGGTCTTCCATGCGTAATAATTGAAGTATTTCATCATGGGATAAGACCGGGGTTTCTAAAATAGTATAGGGGGGATCCGGAGTGTACACAAGACCATAATGTTCGCTATCCAAACGGAGTCCTGATCCTTTAAGTACTTTCAAAAATCCGAGCTGAAGCATATCCGGTTTCACTCGGTATACATCATTAAACGAAGTTCGGAAAGCTATCCAGTTTTCCTCGGGTAACCCGACGATCAGGTCAAGATGGAGCGGTATCCCTAGAGTTTGCATTTCTGGTATGTATTTTTTCCACTCTTCAAAGTTTTGAGGACGAGCAACTATCTTGAGTGTTGGTGTATGCGTCGACTGTACACCAATTTCTAATTGAATTAAACCGCCAGGATAAGCTCTGAAATACTCCATCCATTCGTCATCGAATAGATCTCCTGCCATTTCGCAATGTACCCGAATCCTCTGAACATCGGGGAGGAGTTTGCTCTCTTCTCTGACAATGTCCAAAATCCGAAAAGCGTGGCGCTTATTAGCATTGAAGGTTCGGTCCACAAACTTGATGGTGCGGGCACCGTACTTAAGCAATTGGCGAAACATAATGCGAAACCGCTCAGGCTCTAAAAAACGAACTCCCCGGAAGGTCGAGGACAAGCAGTACTGACAATTAAACGGACATCCCCTAGTCGTCTCAACATAAACAAGCCGTCCTGTGAAGTCTTCCTTCTCTGTATAGGGATCCGTAAGATCATTTAAATCCAAGGGTGAAGGTTGGAGAGGATTAATAATGATTTTGCCACTCTTGTTCCAAGCAATACCTAAGACGTCAGAAAGATCATCGCCGTACTCCCATGCGGTAAGCAGTTCTAAAAAGGTTTTTTCCCCTTCACCGAGTACAAGGGCATCCACCTCCGGATGCTGGAGTAGAAATTCCTCGAACTCGAAAGAAACTTCTGGACCCCCAACGACAAATTTCACATTCGGACAGACAGGATGAAGCCGTCTAATCAAGGCTACTACTTCTTTAAGGTTCCAGATATAACAGGAAAAGCCAATGACGTCTGCCTTAGCTTCAAAAAGATCCCCAGCAATTCGATCAAGGCGATCGTTAATACTATATTCCCGAAGCAAAACGTCAGGGTAAACAACTATGACCTCACTACGCAGATAGCGAAGGGCTAAACTTGTGTGAACATATTTTGCATTGAGTGCAACTAAAAGAATACGCACAAGCGACAACCCCCTTCGCCTAAGTATATCGGTTTAGCCCCCTTATTGCAATTCTTGTGCCAGAATGCACGAACTGTAGAAATTTTCCTTTTAGGCATATGAAAGAGAATATCGAGTCAAAGATGCCACGGATAGTTTGCGTCAAACACTCCAGAGGTCTGATAACAGAGGCCAGAGATCGGAAAGGAATACAACGATCTGATACATCCGGCTTCTGACCTCTGACTTCCGTGTTTAGACTGGCATACTGACTTGTTATTTTTTTGAATGTGCCTTACCTTCAAAAGAACAGTAACTGAACCAGAAGAGAGATGAGTCTCTTCTGGTTCAGTTACTGTTTTCGGATTAACGGTCAAATTTCACAGCATCGCCCCCTTGTGTGAAAGGGGCATGGGGTGTACCAATAATTAAATAGTCTTGGAGATCTTTGCAGCAGTCTTCGCTTCCAAGGTAGTAAGTCCGAACAGCAAAATTGTCCCTAAAAGTAACGCTGATCCTGATAACAAATATACTTTTTCCACCCCGATTTGCGTGGCGCCGTAGGTTAGCATAACAACGGAGCCCATGAAAGCCACCCGAGTTGAAGCAAACCGAGCGCTGAAGACTCTGCCCCGCATAGGGGCTGCTGTTTCTTCTTGAAAAATGCTTACAATCGGAATTAAAAACATAGCATTAGAAACTCCTGCTACGAAAAAGCCCATAAGTGCAATAATATATATGGGAAACATTCCGAGTATCATGATCGTTAGCCCGGAGATAAAATATCCCCAGAGCACCAGTTTTTGTTTATTCATACGATGTCCCCAGAAACTAATCGCTATACTGCCCAGCGTGATGCCCATCGCTGCGCTCGCTTCGAGGACCCCCAGTCCGGCGGTTGATGTCTTCAATGTATCTAGAGCATATACAAAAATCAGGGGATTAAAGCCACTGAAGACAAGTAACGCTAAACAATACGTAAGCAGCGTATGGGCTAGTATTTTTGTTTTTCTTATGTAAACTAACCCCTGCAAAATATCCTGAAAGATGTGTGGCTTGCCTTCTATTTCAAATTTCCGCTCTGCTTTGTCCTGAGTTTCAAAATTAAACTTCATAGAAAAGATCAAGGTCGCCGAAAGTAAAAAAGTCAAGGAATCGAGGTAAAATACAGTTTGAATTGGGATAAACATAATCAATACGCCCGCGAGTGCATACCCGAGGATTTCAGTGATGTTTTCTGCCGTCTCAGCTAACGAAGTTGCCGTAAGAATCTTCTCTTTCGTAAAGATTGCTGGAATGACTGCCATTTTTGCAGGGCTAAAGAACAAGTTTGCCGTGGTACTCAGAAACGTTAAGAAATAAACTAAGTTGAGCGAATAACCGATCAAAAAAGGAATTAAGCTCACAAAAACGGCCCTTAATATATCGGCAGTGATCATCGTTCGTTTTTTGTTCCAACGATCGACGTAGGCTCCAGCGATAAGTCCGAATAATAAGTAGGGTAGAAACGTCGCCAGCGTCATCTTACCGACTTCTAAAGCACTCCCTGTCAGTCGGTAAATTAAGACGCCCAAAGCAACATAGTGGATTTTATCCCCTAAAGCTGAAAGGAATTGTCCAATCAACAAGCGAGCAAAATCTTTCTCTTTCAATAAAGTCAGCGGTTTAACCGCTTTCTGATCGCTTGTCAAATTGTCTTCCTCCGATATATTGCTCTAATAATACCTAAAATGTAATATTCTATTTAATATCGAAGAAATCCTTGTTATTTTTCCAATGTACAATATTTCAATCTAACTTTTCAAAACGCGAAAAAAGGGAGGCCTAGTTATTAAAAGCATTTTCAGTACAACACATCCATATTAATATCATTCAGCGTTGCACATCCGGTCAAGACCATAGCTTGTTTCAGTTCATTGGTCATTCGCCTAATGACTAAGGCGACCCCCTCGGCGCCTCCGCCGTATGCTGCAGTGATGAGTGGCCTGCCAATTAAGACAGCATCCGCGCCTAATGCCAACATTTTTAAAACGTCCACACCCGTTCGGACTCCACCATCAACAAGCACGGGGATTTGTCTCCCGATCGCTGCAGCAATTTCTGGCAGCACCTCCGCCGTACCGGGAGTATGATCGAGGAATCGTCCACCATGATTTGATACTACAATAGCTGCAGCACCGACTTCAAGTGCTAATTCTGCCTCATCGACTGTCATGATTCCTTTGATAATAAAAGGTAACGACGTGTTGGAAATGATTTCTTTCATTTCTTCTTTAGTTTTCGGGCTAACGGCCATGGTCACTAACCCAGCAGCATCAATGTCCATGCCTACTGCAAGTGCTCGTGCTTTCTCGGCGTAACGTAGGCATTTGATAACCTCGTCCAACGCCCGAGGTTTCATAATCGGAATACCACGACCCTCGGCTTCTGTAATAACATCCACTCCAGCAAAATACATTGTGGGGTCTGGTGCGTCGCCAGTACACCCCATAGATCCCGAGGTCAGGCATCCTTGAATTATGGACTCTGCCCATTCCTTTTCATTCAGGGCGCCACCCATGTTAAAGTTATTGCCCGTGATCGGTGCAGCAAGAATCGGTGTTAAAAGCTTTTGACCAAATAGTTCATACCCTGTGTCAGGCTGTTTAACACCATGCATCGTCCTCATATTTAGACGAAATGCCGCTAAGGCTTCCACATTGTTTTTAAATGACGCTCCAGTACCCATTCCTCCCATGCCTGGAACTTCCCCAGCACAGACCTTGCCGTTACACTCTGGACAGACCCGGCAAAATCCCTTGAGCTTTTCTCGAGCAGTTTGGCGAACTGTTTTCATGTTCATCACATTTACCTCCTCCACTCTTTATGTCTCGTTTCCTTTGTCTTGGTCCCAACTTTTGTCTTAATCTTAGTCTTTACCTTTGTCTTCGTCTTTGTCTTTGTCTTTGTCTTCGTCTTTGTCTTTGTCTTTGTCTTCGTCTTTGTCTTTGTCTTTGTCTTTGTCTTTGTCTTCGTCTTTGTCTTTGTTATTTTTCCTTTTGTAGTTACCTTATGTCTTGGTTTTGCTTTCCCTTTGCCTCTTTTTTTTATTATTCGTCTCTACTTTGTCAATATCCTTTTATGTCCATCTTCTTCGTTACAGTCTTCCAGCACATATCGTTCTATGGCCTCTGCTACCCCGTCTTCCTCATTTGAGGCGGTAACAATATCCGCTCGATCTTGTATTTCCTGGCGGGCATTTCCCATAGCCACGCCAAGACCTGCGTAGATAATCATTTCTATGTCATTGAAGCTGTCCCCAATTGCCATAACTTCTGACCGCTCGATACCAAGGTGCTTTGCCAAGGCTGCCAATGCGACACCTTTATTGACCAAGCTGTGAGTTATTTCTAGGAAACAGGGCTTAGATTTGGTAATGTGTACCTTTTCCCCATAACTATGTCTTAACAAGGGCGCCAATTGGTCCAGGACAGATTCCTCTCCCATGAGCAGAATTTTTTCTACCCCATCCGGTTCCTGAGAAAGTAGGGTGGATAGATTTGCTTCCTCAATTCGGACACTCGCGATCCGGGCATATTCATCTGACCAGGCATTTAGTTCAGGTGTAATAACTCGGTCTTTAAGATAAATCTGGGCATGAACACCTCGACTCGCAACATCCTCGACGATCTCTGTGGCCAAAGCGCTGGGAATAACGCACCGAAATAAAATGTCCCCGCTTAAAACCTGTTGGATCATTGCCCCATGGTATGTGATCACTGGGATATCCAACCCTAGTTGCTCTACATAGGGACGCGCAGAGATTGTCATGCGCCCCGTAGCAATCGTCATTTTAACGCCCTGCGCAATAGCTTTTTGTATCGCTAATATAACACGCGGGGAAATCGTCCAATCGTCCCTAAGCAGCGTATCATCGAGATCCATAGCTACTAAACGAATTGTCAAGCTCTTATCTCCTCTCTAAGTTCGTAGTTCGTAGTTCGATATTCGATTACTCTAAATAACGCTTTAAATACTGCCCGGTATAGGATGCTGGGAAAGCCGCAATTTCCTCTGGAGTCCCTGATATAATCACTTCCCCACCTCGGTTTCCCCCTTCGGGACCAAGATCAATCAGCCAGTCCGCTGTTTTGATGACATCGAGATTATGCTCAATGACCAGCACCGTATCCCCTGCCTCCACCAAACGATGGAGCACGTGGAGGAGTTTATCGATATCTGCCGAGTGTAAACCTGTGGTCGGTTCATCGAGAATATAAATGGTTTTACCTGTACTGCGTCGACTCAACTCAGTGGCCAGTTTAATACGCTGTGCCTCTCCCCCAGATAAGGTCGTTGCTGGTTGACCTAAGCGAATATAGCCAAGTCCCACATCCTGTAGCGTCTGAAATTTTCGAGCAATTTTCTGAACTACTTGGAAATACTCCACAGCTTCATCAACTGTCATTTCGAGGACTTGAGCGATATTTTTCCCCTTGTAGCGTACTTCTAGGGTCTCTCGGTTATACCGCTTACCCTCGCAAATTTCACAAGGAACGTAAACATCCGGTAGAAAATGCATCTCGATCTTGATAATCCCATCTCCACGACAGGCCTCACACCGCCCGCCTTTGACATTAAAGCTAAACCGCCCTGGTTTATATCCCCGCATCTTCGCTTCTGGAGTTATAGAAAAGAGTTCGCGAATAAAATCAAAAACTCCGGTATAGGTCGCAGGGTTAGACCGAGGGGTCCGTCCAATCGGAGACTGGTCGATATCAATCACCTTGTCCAGATGTTCTAACCCTTCTAGGCGATCATGTAGGCCCGCACGATGACGTGCACCACCCAAATTGGTTACTAGCCCTTTATAGATAATCTCATTGACTAAGGTACTCTTACCCGAACCCGAGACCCCTGTAACACAAGTAAACAAGCCCAAAGGCACACCAACCTGAAAATTCTTCAAGTTGTTTTCTCGAGCGCCAAATACTTTGAGCCACTTACCGTTCGGTTGCCGTCGTTGCTCAGGTACTGCAATCTGTTTGACACCGCTCAAATACTGGCCTGTGATCGATTCTTTATTGGCCTTAATTTCCTCAAACGTCCCCTCAGCCACTACTCGCCCACCGTGAGCCCCTGCACCAGGACCAATATCGATAATATGGTCTGCAGTCGTCATTGTATCCTCATCATGCTCAACCACGATCAGAGTATTTCCAAGGTCGCGCAAACGTTTAAGGGTTGAAAGTAGTCGTGCATTATCCCTTTGATGAAGTCCAATGCTTGGTTCATCCAGAACATAGAGGACACCCATTAAGCTTGACCCAATCTGAGTCGCCAGTCGAATTCTCTGGGCCTCCCCTCCGGAGAGTGAGCCCGCTGCACGACCCAGTGTTAGATAGTCCAATCCCACGTTCATCAGAAATCCAAGTCTTTCTCTGATTTCCTTAAGGATTTGGTGGGCTATCGTCTGTTCTTTTGGAGTAAGGGTTACAGAATTCAAAAAGCTCAAGGCTTCGGTAATTGGCAAGCGTGTCAAATCATCGATAGAAATTCCACCGACTTTCACCGCTAAGGCTTCCGGCTTTAGACGTTTCCCCTTACACTCTGTACAAGGATGATCACTCATATACCTTTCGATTTCAGCACGTACTAGATCCGAGGTTGATTCCCGATAACGGCGCCCGAAAAAGGGGACTAGCCCCTCGAAATTCGTTTTATAAGTTTTAATTTGATCAAAAATATTTTGGTATTGAAAGGAGATCGGAGTCTTAGTTCCATAGAGTAGTTCTTGCCATTGGCTCTCATTCAGTTCTTGCAAGGGCGTATCCATCTCAAACCCTAAGTTCAGGGCCACGGCTTCCATCATTTTCGGATAGTAACTCGAGGTTGATTTTGCCCAAGGGACGATCGCTCCGGCTTCCATCGACAGGGAACGGTTCGGGATGAGAAGGTCGATGTCGACCACAAGATTTGCTCCAAGTCCTGTACACGTAGGGCAAGCCCCGTAAGGACTGTTAAAGGAAAAGAGACGCGGAGATATTTCTTCCAGAGCAATTCCGCAATCCGGACAAGCGAAGTTCTCACTAAAGTGCAACTCACTCCCACCGGTGATATCGACGCTGACATTGCCCTCGCCAAGCTTTAGTGCTGTTTCCAGAGAATCTGCCAAACGTTCAGCACTCTCTGCCTTCAGAGAAATTCGATCGATCACGACCTCAACGGAGTGTTTTTTATTCTTTTCCAGTTTGATTTCTTCGCTAAGGTCCCTTGTCTCCCCGTCCACACGAACTCGAACGTACCCAGATTTACGTGCTTCCTCAAAGATTTTATGATGCTCTCCCTTTTTTCCTTTAACGAGCGGTGCCAATATTTGTAGTTTCGTTCGCTCTGGTAAACTCATCACTTGGTCAACCATTTGCTGAACGGTTTGCTGGGAAATCCGTCGCGCACACTTTGGACAATGCGGATGCCCGATCCGTGCAAAAAGCAGGCGCAGGTAATCGGAAACCTCCGTCGCTGTGCCCACAGTAGACCTGGGATTTCGATTCGTCGTCTTCTGGTCAATGGAAATTGCGGGAGAAAGTCCTTCGATGGAATCGACATCTGGTTTGTCCATTTGTCCTAAAAATTGCCGAGCATAGGCTGAAAGGGATTCTACATAACGTCGCTGTCCCTCAGCGTAAATCGTATCGAAAGCAAGGGATGATTTTCCCGAGCCAGATAACCCCGTAATCACGACTAGTTTGTCACGTGGAATATCGATGTCGATGTTCTTCAAATTATGCGCACGTGCTCCACGCACGCGCAAGTAATCTTGGGTCATAGTTGTCCTCCTAAATCGTCAGTTCTTGGCCTAAGCGCAGTTCCTCAACGTCATCCTCGTCGTAGCCAAGCCTAGGAATGAAATTTAATTGCAAAGAGAACCATCAAGCGGGAAGAGCGTGTCGAATGCAGTTGGCGAAGCGTTAAGACGAGCATTGGTCGCACATGCAGTTTGCCCAGAGGTTATGTGAGTTAGCTTCGACAACAAAATGAGCCGCTCTGTAGCTTTGGTGAACGTGCAATTAAATTTCCGTTCCCCTACTTCTTACCTTTTCTGTAAGTTGTCTTTTTGCTTCCGCCTTGTTGCGATGTGACTTTGTATTTGTTATCTTCTCCTTTTAGCTCGATCATGGCATCCCGAAGTTCAGCTGCTCGTTCGAAGTCGAGTTCTCGCGCAGCAAGGCGCATGTCTTGTTCTAAACTCTTAATAAGTGTCTTTAGCTCTTCAGGTGGCAGTTTAGAGCCATAGGCCTTTTTCAGTTCGGCAACACGAGTCGCTTCTGGGGCATCATAAATCCGCTTATGAATGGTTTGAGGTGTAACCCCCATTTTCTCGTTTTGAGCTAATTGTATTGCTCTGCGTCGATTCGTCTCATCTAGGGCGATTTGCATGGAGCGAGTGATTTTATCACCATACATGATGACCTTACCCTGGGCATGGCGTGCTGCACGACCAATGGTCTGAATGAGGGACCGATCTGACCTTAGGAAGCCTTCTTTATCTGCGTCAAGAATTGCCACCAGAGAAACTTCCGGTAAGTCCAGTCCTTCTCGCAGAAGGTTAATCCCCACGACCACGTCAATGACGCCGAGGCGTAGCTCCCGAAGGATTTCTACTCGTTCAAGGGTCTTAATATCCGAATGGAGGTACTTCACCTTAATCTCAAGGTTTTTGAAATAATCTGTGAGATCCTCAGCCATCTTCTTCGTTAGGGTCGTCACGAGAACCCTTTCCTTGTTCGCAATTCGTGCTCTGATTTCACCGAGTAGATCATCAATCTGATATTTAGTTGGACGGACAATGACCTCGGGATCCAACAACCCGGTGGGGCGAATAATTTGCTCGACAAGCGTCGGGCAGTGTGCCAATTCATACGGTCCAGGCGTTGCACTGACATAAACGCTTTGTTTGATCGTTTGTTCAAACTCATCGAACATTAGCGGTCGGTTATCGAGGGCCGATGGGAGGCGAAAGCCATAGTTCACCAGAGTTGTTTTACGTGAACGGTCCCCTTCATACATCCCTCTTACTTGCGGAAGAGAAACGTGGGATTCATCCACAAAAAGGAGGAAATCCTCCGGGAAATAATGAAGTAACGTAAAGGGAGTGTCTCCCGGCTCGCGAAATGTTAAGTGGCGAGAATAATTTTCAATTCCGTTGCAGAAACCCATTTCTCTGAGCATTTCCAAATCATAGCGCGTCCGCTGTTCGAGTCTCTGAACTTCTAAGAGTTTATCTTCGGATTTTAAAACCTTCACTCGTTCTTCCAGTTCTATTTCAATATTTTCTGCAGCCTTCATGACCTTTTCTTGGGCAGTAACGTAGTGAGAATTCGGGAAAATCGAGACGTGATGACGTTCTCCCAAAATCTCACCCGTTATATAATTAATTTCGTAAATGTGTTCAATTTCGTCTCCGAACATCTCTACGCGAAGCACCCGATCACTAGAAGCCGCAGGATAAATCTCAACGACATCCCCGCGCACGCGAAACGTACCCCGAGTGAAGGCTATATCATTGCGGTCATATTGGATTGAGATCAGTTTGCGCAAAATATCATTACGATCAACAACTTGTCCTTGTCGCAACGAAAGGACAAGCTCACGATAATCTTCTGGGGAACCTAGACCGTAAATACAAGAAACGCTGGCTACTACAATAACATCACGACGCTCAAGAAGAGCCGCGGTCGCCGAGTGACGCATTTTCTCAATCTCGTCGTTGATCGAAGCATCTTTTTCGATAAACGTATCACTTGAAGGGACGTATGCCTCCGGTTGATAATAATCATAGTAACTCACGAAATACTCCACTGCATTTTCAGGAAAGTACTCTTTAAACTCGCTATATAGCTGAGCGGCTAACGTTTTGTTATGGGCAAGAATTAAGGTCGGCCTCTGTACCTTTTCAATAATATTAGCCATTGTAAAAGTCTTTCCTGAACCGGTGACTCCTAGTAACGTCTGGTGGCGCCGACCTTCATTTACCCCGGCGACCAGAGTATTAATGGCTTCAGGTTGATCCCCTGCAGGTTGGTAAGGGGAATGTATACGAAATTCCACGCTCCGGTCTCCCTTTCATGCAAAATGCTGTATAATACTCAGTATAAGCTCACTTTGCTTAAATACTTCAGTAAGAATCAGATACTTTATAATTCTTCTTAACTTATTTTACATCCAAGCGATCCGTTATACAAACTAAACTCATACACTCTTATTATACCACTCCGCTAAACAAGCATAAAAGTAAAACCTCTCCAATCTAGTACGCTGGCCAAGATTCGATCAGGACATTGAGATTAGAACACCGCCATGGATAGCTAGGTATCTTGAAAGGCAAATCGCCATGATGGCTAGAAGATTAGAGCATCGCCATGGATGGAAAATGGCCTGATGGTGAAAAGGACCTTTAGAAGGTAAAAAGAGAAAGCCGAAAATTATTTCGACTTTCTAAGGAATTATTTTCTACATAATTTTTTATTTATTATTTATCATTAATCATTTCTCTTTATTCTTTATTCTTTATTCTCTTTCTTTTCCTCCTGCCCCCCTTCGCTCTTCTCGTCTTTTGCTTTCTCAGTCTGTTGTTGCTTTAACATTTCTGGTGGGACTGTTTTTACTTGTTCATTGACTGTTTTTTCGGTACCAATAACTTTCCCTTGAGCATCAAGATATTCTCTTGTGGTTTCGGTCTTTATCCGTTCTGTTACTTTTTCAACTCCAGCCGGAAGAGGACTTTCCTGCTTATCTCCTCCTTGAGTTTTCTTATCGTCAGCTTGACCCTCTTCTTTTTTCGAACCTCCTTGCTCTTTATCTTTCCCTTCAGCTTGATCTCCTTTCTGATCCTTCTTTTTCTTTTCCTCTTTTTCCTTTTTATCTTGCTCTGCACTTTTCATGGTCAAGGTATAACTCTTTTGGATCACCGCGATATTATCTGGGGTTACAGCCTTTACCTGAATAATTTTCGCTGGTATTTCTCCTCTCTCACTAGTAACCGTATTGTTGACGTCTAAGGATTGCTTTTTAATAATTTTTTGAGCCCATTGATATGCATTAACCCCCTGAAGATAAGGAGAGGTATCGACATCTCCAACCTGAGCGCCTGTGGACATCCGTTCTAACGAGGAAACACTAGCTTGTCCCCCAACTAAGATAATCTTTTTGTCTAATTGTGCTTGTTTTAAAACTCCGCTTGCTTGGGCTGCTAATTTCTCGGTATGGGCCAAAACGCCCTGTACTTTGTCGGGATTCTTAGCTAGGAACTCCGCTAAGCCAAGCCTAGCAGTTGCTTCAGAACCCGGGGCACTTACGATAGTATGAGTTGTTAACTTAGGATATTTGCTAAATACTGCCTTATTCCCAGCTATAAGTTCCTGGGATCCACTTTCAGATGAGTCTCCCTGTAGAATAACAATCTGACCCTCCGCTACCTTGCTGACAATAGTTTGGGCCATAATTTCCCCGGCCTTTCCTTGATCAGATGTAATGATCCCTTCGAGCTTTATTCCCGAAGGCATTTGGCCAAGGGCTAATATGGGGATTTCGTCTGCTTCGGCACTCTTAAGTAGACTTTCATCACCCCCTTGATAAATTAGGAGTTTAGCACCTTTCAAGGGAGAATCTTTTTCCTTTTCGCTCTTTTCCATATACTTTATGTCGACTTTTTCTTTTTTTGCCATATCTTCGATCCCTTTTACAATCAGAAGTTTATTAGGATCTTCCTCATTTAATGAAACCGCAATGACAGTTTTACTTTCGCCCCCTCCATTACTTGTGGAAGAAGATTTGTTTTTTTTACCTAAAAGGTCTTGAAGACCACAACCTGTTGAGATTAAACTAAGACATAACGAAAGAACGATCAGTAGAAACCTTCCTCTTTTTGACATCGGGCACGCTCCTTTCGAAGCTCTAACCTTAATTCTTCAGTTTAGTTTTCCCTTGTCGGCTAAAAAAATGCAGTCGGAAAAGACGATACTTTTTCACTGCATTCATAGAGGAAAATTATTAATATGTCAAAAGGAGGTATTGGATTGCCTGTTAAGCTAGAACATATATTGAAACGAATACAAGCTCTTCCCCCCTTACCTACGTCCGCTATGCGAGTCATTGCCTTGACTAAAAACCCTCAAACCTCTGCAAGAGAGCTTGAGCACGTGATTGGCCAAGATCCAGCTCTAGCAGCTGGCATGCTCCGACAAGCCAATTCCGCTTATTATGGATATGCAAGGCGCATCTCTTCCCTCCAAGAAGCCATAGTCGTACTTGGTTTTCAGGCAACACAAGGATTAGCAATGGCTTCCGCTGTCGCACCCTTTCTTAAAACCCAAATAGTCGGATACGAGATTGAACATGATGGGCTATGGAAACATTCCATGCTTACAGCTATGGCCGCAAAAAGCTTGTGTAGAAAACTCAAACTCCCTTACGGAGATGTTGCTTTTACAGCCGGCTTACTTCACGATATCGGCAAACTAGTGATATCTATTTATGTCCAGGAAGTGGGCTCCTATCTATTAGAAAAAGTGACCGATGCTAAACTTTCCTATGTTGAGCTCGAGGAAAAAGTAATTGGATTCAATCACGCAACCGTCGGTGGATTTCTGGCCAAGGGTTGGAATTTACCGAATGATCTTGTAGAGAGTATTTCCTACCACCATGCCCCTACCAGTTCGCAAAACCATGCCGAATTAGCTAGCGTAATTCACGTTGCCAATGGACTTGCTAGCTTACTTGGTATTGGTGGAGGTGTGGATAGCTTTTTAAACCCCATAAAACAAGAAGCTCTCGACCTCTTATCTATTAAAGAGTCTAATCTAGAATTAATTATATCCGACCTCGGAGAGTTTCTATTAGATCCTACCATTTTTAGCTAAACGCACCCTATGTTTTTAAATCACATAAAATATGGTTGAGCACGGTATCTCTATAGCTATCCAATTGATCAAAATTAACTGAATTCATATAGATTCCTTTAAGCTGAGACCTGTGTGTCTGCCAAGATATTAAGGTCTCTTTTAATTTTTCACTAAAAGGACGATCTAAGCCTTGGTCTTTTAAATTTTCAGGGTTTCCCTGCCAAATTGCTAGATGCCTTTCGGGAAAAACAATTCCAATCACTTCATCCGGATTGAGCGGATGTAAGACAATCTCAATCATTTGTCCCAATTGTTGTGCTTCTCGCAAAACCCAATCTAAAGCATCCAACGTTTCGTCTCCTTCAAGACGAATTTGATCAAAGTCTGTCAGAAAATGTGGTGCAAGGTTTAGCCATCCTTCCCCAGTTAAGCCGTGCAAGAAATAAGGTACAATAACACTTTTTTGCAAGAGTTTGAGAGCATTTTCGGCGAGGGGCCAAGGTCCAGAGTGTTCTTTCTTAACCTTGACGCGAGCTGAATTTCCTAATATCCAAGAGAGGTCTTCTTTTTCTATTTGGCATTTTGGAATTCTGCTCCCAATCAACGCACCAAGTTCTGCAGCCAGCTCTTCCTCTAAGGTTATTTGAAGCTCTTGTAGCCGATTCTCAATTTTAAATATTTCTGAATGTTGTACCTCAAGCTTAAGCTCATCACAGAAATTGCTGAAATCAATAAACTTCTCAACCACTCCTGGAGCCCTCCAACGAAGTGGGGATACTTCCATGGCATCTAACATTGCCAAACCTAAATGCGGCATTATAAAACCTGCCATTGAATCAGGGTCCCGCACGGACCGCAAGAAATCAACGCCATAACCTCGATCCAACAATTCGAGTCCGATAACCTTTATCATCGTCGATTTACCTGTTCCGGGTCCTCCCAACAAGACATAAACCCGTTGCCAACTCGGCATCATATTGGGCAAAAGAGATATGTAGCCCCTAGTGGTCATTCCTTCTGCAAAATAATGTCGGACTCCGGTCTTATTTCTCATGCGCGCATCCCCCGTCTTTTTTATGGTCAGCTTAGTCTATGCAACAATGTGAACGACGGTCACAAATCGAGGTTCGAGGTTCGAGGTTCGAAACCACGAACCCCGCACCATGAAAAACCACGTAGGGGCAATTCATGAATTGCCCCTACCGTTGATACGTCGAAAAAAACACGCTCCATCTTAGAGCGTGTCGATTAACCACTACTACTCGTAGTTCTTAGTTCGATAACCGTTGTTCGAACCTCGAACCTCGAATATCGAATATGAGCGTGCCGTCTATATATACTTACTATAGTTTCGCTTGTAAGGTCTGTAGTGCTTTTTGAAGCTGGGGATCAAATTTTTTGTCTTGTGGGGAAATAGTCGCTAGCTGTCCTTTGATTAGTTCTACCTTTACATCCGGTTCAATCCCTTTTTTGTGAATATCAACCTTGTTCGGAGTTAAGTATTTGGCGGTCGTTAATTTCACACTCGTCCCCCCACTCAAGGGGAAAATTGTTTGCACAATCCCTTTGCCATATGTTTTTACTCCGACAAGACTCCCCGTTCCATTGTCCTTAATCGCTCCTGCTACAATCTCCGCAGCCGAAGCACTTTCTTCGTTGACGAGAACAACCATAGGCAATCCCAAATACGTACCTGTTGCCATTTTTGTATCGACATTTCCTTGTTTATCTACAATATAGACAACAGGGCCCGCTGGTATAAAGTAACTGGCAACTTGAACGGCAGCCTTGAGTTCTCCACCATGGTTGTATCTCATATCCAGAATAAGTCCTTTGAATTTTTTGATATCTAGATTGGTCATAGTTTCTTGAAGTTCAGTCCCGGTAGCGGAGGAGAATTGAGAAATATTAATATAGGCAATATCTGGGTGACCCGGCAATACAGCTCCATCTACGGTTGGAACGGTGATGTTTTCTCTCGTCAGACTGACCGTGAAGGTCTTATTTGTACTTTCCCTATATAGATCCAAGCTTACTTTTGTTCCAGGCTCTCCGCGCATCATACCTACCGCTTTATCCTGTTCCATACCAGCGGTCTCTGCATCATCAATCTTACTGACGACATCGCCGGATTGTATACCAGCCTTACTAGCTGGAGAATTCTTGATGGGCCGAAGTACCACGAGCCTTTTAGGGTCTTTAAGGCTAAGAACAATTCCAACCCCGCCAAACTTCCCCTCAAGCATTTGAAAAAGTTCTTCGTTCTCTTTGGCATTCATATACGTGGAATAGGGATCACCCAATATTTCAACAATCCCTTTTGTTGCGCCTTCCATAAGCTGATCTGTCGTAACGTTTTCTAAGTAATCACTACGAATCAGTTGCATAACATGAACTAACCGTCCCACGTTATTTACGTTGGCAAGAACAATCCCACCAAGCATTGTGGTCACTAGTACAGAAAATATTATCAGGATGACTCCGGCGTTTTTGGCTACTCTTTTCCAGTTCCACTCTTGCAAGCAAGTCAAACCCCTTCCCTAGTATCTCAGTCTATTATATGCTTATTCCTGCTCAGAAATACTGCTTATCCAATGAACTCGTCCAACTAATGTTGAACATTGAGACTTCGGTGACGAAAGCCTAACTATCGTCACCGAAGCAGAATACGGAGTACCACTCCCACTTGTAGAGTTTTCAGTAGTGGGAGTCTCCTGATTGAGTCAATTAGGGTAATATTTTACAGGATTTACGGGGTTTCCGCCTTCTCTTATTTCGAAATGCAGGTGTGCGCCTGTGCTCCACCCCGTCGAACCAACAAATCCAACCAGGCGATTCGCTGGTACGGATTGGCCTTCGCTAACTTTCAAAGACAACAGGTGTCCATAAAGAGTAGATATCCCCTTGCCATGGTCGATGATCAACATATTCCCATAGGCCGCATTCCATCCGGCCATTATAACGACCCCTGCTCCCGCTGCGGTAATCTGCTTCCCAGACGGAGCAGGTATATCTATCCCTGTATGCATGCTTCGCTTGCCCGTTATGGGGTGAGTCCTCATGCCAAAGGGGCTACTGATTGAGTAATAATTTTGCACTGGCCAAGTAGTGATTGATCCACTCCCGCTTCCTTGGCGTGCCGCCTGCAACTTTCGAATCTTATCATTCCAAGCATTGGCCTCAGCTTCAAATCGTTCAATACTCTCAATAGCTGCTAGTTGAGATTTCCGGTTTTGTTCCAAGGCTTGACGTTGCTGAGATTTAGCTTTATCGAGATCCGCTTTGACTGAAGCTGCCTCTGCGGCAAGCTTTGCAGCTTGGTCCCGTTTGCTCTGCAATTCAAGTGTCTTTTTGGTAATTTGTTCCTTTTCAGTTTGAATGTCTACTAATAATTGTCGGTCATTGTCCACTAAGATCGTGAAATATTCTATTCGGGTTATTAAGTCGCGGAGGTTCTCTGCTTGAATAAGCAATTCAAAATGGCTAACCTCACCACTCTCATAAATTGCCTTTGCCCGTTTCCCTAGGGCTACCTGGCGCTCTTCTAGCTCCTTTTGCTTTTGTTCCAGTTCTTTCTGAACTGCGAGAACTTGCTGTTGGGCTTGACCATAAGCAGTCTGTTTCTGATTGAGAAGCGTCTGAGCTGTAGCAATTTGCTTTTCTAGTTGAGTCATCTGAGCCTTAATTTTATCTGCTGTATAGGTTAATTGATTTAACTGTCCTCGGGCTTGATTCGATTTATTGGTAATGTCTTTTTGCAGTTTAACAGCATCTTCTAGTTCACCTGCCCGAGTAGGCAGTGCCACTGTCCCGAGTAAAAGCAGGCTAAGTACCATCATCGATATTACTTTTTTCTTGAACATATGATCCCTCCGCCTCATTAAATTTTTAGTAATCTTTCTTTATATCCTGTTTCGAAAAAAATATTTATGGAAATACGACGAAGTATATGTAGAGGCAAAGCGTCTCTGCGTCAGTGACACAGACAACGCCTCGGGATTCACTGTTCCTCCTAATTCAAGTTAGGGCCTTCTGAAAAATTTTTCATACTATGTTTTAAGGAATTTCTGCAACGAGATCCCACTTCCCAGAGCACCCATGCCCATGCCAGTGAGCAAAAGCCCAACTAAAACTTGTTGAAAGAGTGTCACGTTTTGAACAATTGGCAGAAATGTTAAGGTCGATTGGACATTCATCGCAATCCAATTATAGCCCATACCAACAATAACGGCTGCCAGTGCTCCCCCGACAAACCCTAATGCCAACCCTTCAATAAGAAAAGGCCAACGGACAAAACTGTTACTCGCTCCCACTAGTTTCATAATCTGAATTTCTCGGCGACGAGAAAAGACATTCATCTTTACGTTAATGGAGATCAACACAACAGCTGCAATGGCAAAAGCCGCCACTACGCCAAGTCCAATCCACCTCAACCATTGCGTAAACACCAAAAGCTTATCCACAAATCCCTGTCCGTAACGTACTTTGTATACCTCAGGGAGAGCGTCTACCGCGTCAGCCAAGGCTATGACGTTTTGAGCATCCGTTGCTTTGATTGTCAACTCATCGGAGAAGGGATTCTTTCCCCCAAGATCTGCTAAGATATTATTTTCGGTACCACCCATCGTTTTACCGAAATCCGTAAGGACTTGTTCTTTGGTAACAATGGTCACAGAAGCTACCCCCGGCATACCTTTAATATGGGTTTGTAACGCCTGAAGTTCTGATTTGGTTGTGCTTTCTTCCACAAATGCTGCAATCTCCAACTGGTCTTCAAAGGATTTCGCCATATTGGAAGCATTTACTAGGAAAAATACTGAAAATCCTAAGATCACTAGGGAAACCATCACAGTCAAAACCGATGCAATGCTAAGCCAAGGATTCCGTTTCATAGAGTGAATGGTCTCGCGCAAAATATAGCGGGTGGAATTAAGCGTCATAGCCGTATCCCCCTTTAATTTCATCACGCGCAACCCGGCCGTTTTCTATGGCAATTACCCTTTTTTGCATTTTATTTACAATTGCTCTGGCATGGGTAGCCATCACAACCGTCGTTCCTCGTTTGTTAATATTATAAAGCAAATCCATAATGCCCCAGGCTGTTTCCGGATCAAGGTTACCCGTAGGTTCATCTGCTACTAGTAATGCCGGATTATTAATAATCGCCCGGGCTACACAGACACGCTGTTGTTCTCCACCAGATAGTTCATGAGGATAGGATTTCTCTTTATTTGCAAGCCCAACAAGTTCTAACGTCGCACGAGTACGAAGCTGGATCTCCTTCCGGGACACTCCGATCACTTCTAGCGCAAAAGCCACATTTTCAAGCACTGTTTTATTGGGCAACAACTTAAAATCTTGAAAGATGACCCCAATCGTACGTCGTAAATAAGGCACTTCTCTTTCTTTCATTCGTATTAAGTTTTTACTATTGATATGCACCTGTCCCCGGGTCGGAATTTCATCACGATAAAATAATTTAATCAGTGTAGATTTACCAGCTCCGCTAGGACCCACTAGGAAAACAAAGTCCCCTTTGCCAATTGTAAGATTGACATCAATAAGGGCTTTGGCACCGTTCGGATAAATCTTGGACACATTTTTTAACTGAATCATACTGTCCTCCTTGATTTTCTCGCGCCTCACCCATTTTTCTACATAACTCTTAAACTATTCGACACTTGTCGTGGATATCCTGTTACTAAATTTAAACATCCTAAAATCTTCACATTTGAATTTATTTTAGTTGTTAGAAGTGGGAGTCTCACAATTGGATGAAACAAGAAAGGGCGAACACTTCCCGAAAAGTGCTCGTCCTTTCTTGTTGGAGACCGATCCCTACACCCCTAGCTAGGTGTCATTATCTTAGTTTTTTAGCAAGGACCTCACGGACTGCTTTGACTAAATCCGATTTGGTTAAGCCGTATTTTTCTAGAAGTTCCTGTGGTCGCCCAGACTCACCAAATGTGTCCTTAAGCCCTACTCGTACCATCGGCGTCGGCAGTTTTTCACCTAGAACCTCTGCAATGGCACTTCCTAGTCCGCCGATGATGTTGTGTTCTTCCGCCGTCACAATGGCCTTCGTTTGTTTGGCAATTCGAACAATAGTTTCTATATCCAGTGGTTTAACTGAAGCGACGTTGACGACACCGACGCTAATCCCTTCAGCAGCCAGCTCTTCAGAAGCTTCTAGAGCCATGGACACCATTAAGCCATTGGCCATAATGGCAACGTCCGTCCCTTCTTTGAGGACGTTCGCCTTCCCAATTTCAAAGTTATAGTCTTCTCCAAATAGCAATGGAACAGCCAGACGACCCATGCGAATATAAACCGGACCGTAGTATTTGGCAGCAGCCAAAATCACTTGCCGAGTTTCTTCCCCATCAGCAGGGACTAAGACTACCATATTTGGAACGGCACGCATGATCGCCACGTCTTCAATGGCCTGGTGAGAGCCTCCGTCCTCCCCTACTGTAATTCCAGAGTGGGTGGCGGCAATTTTTACGTTTAACTTTGGATAAGCGATCGAATTACGGATTTGCTCAAACGCCCGACCTACTGCAAATATTGCAAAAGTACTTGCAAAGGGAATCTTGCCAGCCGCGGCCAACCCCGCAGCGGTCCCTAAGAGGTTGGACTCGGCAATTCCCATGTTAAAGAAACGTTCGGGATATTTTTTACCAAAGTCAGCGGTCTTGGTCGACTTTGATAGATCTGCATCTAAGACGACAACATTGGGATTTTCTGCCCCTAAAGTCAGAAGCGCGTTACCATACGCATCACGTGTTGCTACTTTTTCAGCCAAGGGTTAACGCCTCCTCCTGTAATTCTGTCAATGCCTGCTCGCCTTGTTCCACACTAGGAGCATTGCCATGCCAGCCTGCTTGGTTTTCCATGAAGGAAACCCCTTTACCCTTTACAGTCTTAGCAATGATCATCGTTGGTTTTCCTTTGACCTGCCGAGCCTCGGCGAAGGCCCCAATCAAAGCATCTATATCATGCCCGTCGACTTCGATGACGTGCCAGCAAAAGGCCCGCCATTTCTCCGCTAGCGGAGAAGAACACATGACACTCTCCGTTGTTCCATCGATTTGTAAGCCATTTAAATCCAAGACGGCTGTAACATTATCCAATTTGTAGTGGGCTGATGCCATAGCTGCTTCCCATATTTGTCCTTCCGCCATCTCACCGTCACCTAGCAAAGCGAACACTCGATAATCTTTGCCATCCAGCTTTCCAGCCAGAGCCATTCCATTGGCTGCAGAAAGACCTTGCCCTAAGGAACCTGTGGACATATCCACGCCGGGGGTTTTCTTCATATCCGGATGTCCTTGAAGCATACGGCCCGTTTGACGAAGCCCTTGGAGCTCCTCTTTTGGGAAATAACCCTTCTCTGCGAGAGCCGCATAGAGTACAGGGGCCGCATGTCCCTTCGATAAAATAAAGCGGTCTCGATCCGCCCATTGAGGGTCTTTCGGGTTGATACGCATTTCGCGAAAAAATAGTGTGGCTAATATTTCTGCAGCCGATAAACTTCCACCGGGGTGTCCGGATTTTGAAGTTACAAGCATAGAAATAATGTCTTGACGAAGAGTATTGGCTATCCGCTTCAAGGCCATGGTTGTCAAACTAGTTCCTCCTTTACTACTGTGCAATTTTTGTTTTCTGAAGATAGGCTGCAATGAACGCATCAATTTCCCCATCCATCACCGCCGAAACGTTGCCAGTTTCCTCATTAGTGCGGTGGTCTTTGACCATGTTATACGGATGAAAAACATACGAACGGATCTGACTTCCCCAGGCAATCTCTTGCTGCTCACCACGTAATTCTGTAATCTCTGCTTCTTGTTCTTTGTGCTTCAGTTCCAGTAACTTCGCTTGCAAAACACGCATAGCTGCCGCCTTATTTTGAGTCTGAGATCGTTCACTCTGACATTGGACGACGACCCCAGAAGGCATGTGTGTAATCCTGATCGCGGAATCCGTCTTGTTGACGTGCTGACCACCTGCCCCACCGGACCGGTATGTATCAATCCTCAAATCTTCCGTATCAATCGTTATTTCGTTATCCTCCGATACTTCTGGAATGACATCCACGGAAGCAAACGAGGTGTGACGACGTCCTGACGCATCAAAGGGAGAAATTCGCACTAACCGGTGCACACCTTTTTCAGACTTTGCATACCCGTAGGCATTCTCGCCGCTGAAGGATAGAGTCGCACTTTTAATGCCCGCCTCATCCCCATTCAGGAAGTCTAGGGTCTCTACTTTATAGCCATGTCGCTCTCCCCAGCGAATATATAGCCGATAGAGCATTTGCACCCAATCTTGGGCCTCTGTACCTCCAGCTCCCGCATGCAGGGTAACGATGGCATTGTTTCGATCATAGGGTCCACTAAGCAGAATTTCTAATTCCAAAGCATTAAACCGTTGCTGAAGCGCCTTGATCTCTCGCTCAATATCTGATTCAAGACTCCGATCATCTTCCTCAGTTGCCAACTGCCAAAGAGTCACAGTCTCTCCAAGCTCCCGCTCAAGTTCATCGTAGACCTTAACTTTTCCCTGATGGAGCGCTAATTCTTGCATAATTTTTTGAGCTGTGACGGGATCGTCCCACAAATTAGGCCGTTGGAACTCCCTCTCCAGGGAGCTAATCTTCTCTATACGCTGAGCAACGTCAAAGAGAAGCCCTCAAATCTGCCAAGCACAATGTTAATGTTTCCAGTTCTTTTTTCCAATCACATAGCACTTATATATCACCCTTTCAAACCTACTACTTTTTTACAGACCCACAACACTTCTTATACTTTTTCCCACTTCCACAAGGGCAAGGCTCATTACGCCCTGTCTGTTCTCCTGTGTGTACAGGTTTACTGGGTTCCTCTTCATAGCGGTTCTCCGTCACGTTCTTAGGCTGTTCAGCCACTTCCTCCCGTACTTGAGGCGTCACACGCATGACATAACGGATAATATCGTCTTGAATGGAGTCAATCATCGCTTGAAACATTTCAAAGCCTTCTCGCCTATATTCCACTAGAGGATTTTTCTGCCCATAAGCACGCAGACCAATCCCTTCACGCAGCATATCCATGGAATCAAGATGATCCATCCATTTACTGTCCACAACCTGAAGCATTACCGCGCGTTCAATTTCCCTCATTAGCTCAGACCCTATCTGTTCTTCACGGGTCACGTAGAAGGCTTGGGCTCTTTCAAGCAGCATTTCCTCAATCTCTTCTACCGAGAGGTCTATGAACTCGTCAGCCTTTAAATGGGTCCCCGGCAGATAGAAGCTCTCAATATAGTCGGCTAAACCGGATAGATCCCATTCTTCTGGGAACGCGCTTTCTCCACTAAACATATTAACACTGTCTTTGACCGCTTTCGCCAGCATGTCCATAATGTTGTCCCGAAGGTTCTCTCCCATGAGCACAGAGCGTCGCTGGCTATAAATAACCTCCCGTTGTTGATTCATAACATCATCATAATCAAGGACATGTTTACGAATGTCAAAGTTGCGACTCTCAACACGTCGTTGGGCTGTTTCAATTGACTTAGAGACCATTCTAGACTCAATTGGCATGGTGTCATCCATTCCCAATTTGTCCATAACGCTCATGATATTGTTTCCAAACATGCGCATTAAGTCATCTTCGATCGAAATAAAGAATTGGGTTGATCCGGGATCACCTTGACGGGCAGCACGTCCACGCAACTGGTTATCAATTCGCCGAGATTCGTGGCGTTCTGTCCCGATGATATGTAGACCCCCGAGATCAGGGACTCCATCACCTAAGATAATATCCGTTCCACGACCCGCCATGTTCGTAGCAATCGTAACCATACCACGTTGTCCAGCTTGGGCTACTATTTCCGCTTCTTTCTCATGGAATTTGGCATTGAGTACTTGGTGCGGAACACCGCGTCTCCCCAGCATGTCACTCAAACGCTCAGATTTCTCAACGGAAACCGTTCCAACCAGAAGCGGTTGCCCTTTAGAATGGCGTTCGATCACACTTTCTACAGCCGCCAAGAACTTGCCTTCTTCCGTACGGTAAATCACATCCGGGCTATCATTTCGAATCATTGGTTTATTGGTGGGAATTTCTACTACATCAAGTTTATAAATCTTTCGAAACTCTGGTTCTTCCGTCATGGCCGTTCCGGTCATTCCAGAGAGCTTTTTGTACATCCGGAAGTAGTTCTGGAAGGTAATCGTGGCTAAAGTTTGTGATTCCTTTTCGATCTTCACACCCTCTTTAGCTTCAATGGCTTGGTGCAGACCTTCACTATAACGGCGACCAAACATCAGACGTCCCGTAAATTCATCGACAATAATAACTTCTCCGTCTTTAACCACGTAATCGCGGTCTCGTCTGAAGAGCGACTGTGCTTTTAAAGCCTGATTAACATGATGGGCTAACTCAGTGTGGATATCCTCATATAGATTATCTACACCTAGCATGCTCTCCACTCGACGAACTCCTTGTTCTGTAAGTGTGACAACTCGCTCTTTTTCAATCACTTTGTAGTCATCTTCAGGTTTCAAGCGGGGAATAATCATAGCTACTCTAAAATATAATTCGGTAGGCTTGTCTGCCTCACCGGAAATAATAAGGGGAGTCCTAGCTTCGTCAACAAGGATAGAGTCCACTTCGTCCACGATCGCATAATTCAGTTCACGCTGAACTAACATTTCTGGACGAGTGACCATGTTATCCCGAAGATAGTCAAAGCCAAATTCGTTATTTGTTCCATACGTAATATCTGAGGCATAGCTGCTCCGGCGTTCTTCATAGTTCAAGCCATGTACAACTAAACCAATGGAAAGACCAAGAAACTGATGGATTTGCCCCATCCATTGGCTATCTCGTCGTGCCAAGTAGTCGTTGACCGTCACGATATGGACACCTTTACCCGTTAAAGCATTTAGATATGCCGGCAAAGTAGACACAAGGGTTTTTCCTTCCCCAGTACGCATCTCAGCAATCCGGCCATCATGAAGCACCATACCCCCTATTAACTGCACATCATAATGTCGCTGATTAATTACTCTTCTGCCCGCCTCACGCACGACAGCAAAGGCCTCAGGCAACAGAGCATCTAGACTCTCTCCTCGATCTAAACGTTCTCTGAATTCAGCGGTTTTTCCACGTAATTCGTCATCGCCCAGCGCTTGAATCGTCGGTTCAAAGCTATTAATCACCACAACGCGCTTTTGATATTTCCGTATTTCTCGCGCATTATCATCGAACAAATTTAAAAAACCCATTATGTCCACCTTTCTCAATCCATATATTCATTAATTCTAACATCCTTGAGAACCGACTGCAACTGAACCGCACAATACGGGAAAATTTTACTAATTGAACTATGTACCTTTTGCTTTCTTCCCAATATGAAGAAGACGAAAGACCCGCATTTACGGGCCTTTCGCTTGATTACTAAAAATTTGTTTTCTAAGTAGCCGTTTCGAGTGGGTCCCTTCTCGCCATACGGCGCCTAGCCATCCATTGCGCTAGTCCAGTCTCCTTATCAGATAGGCATAGATCGATATAACTACTTAAGTTTGGGGTTGTAGCAAACCGTAGTCTCCGTTGTTTCGTAGGTAAACTACATTCATTTCTTGGCTTTCCGAATTTGTAAATACAAAGAAATTATGGCCAACTAGATTCATTTGCATAATCGCTTCTTCTACAGACATTGGCTTCGCAGGGAATTTCTTGTTTCTGACAACTTCCTCACGCGGTTCCTCGACAGGTTGCTTCGGTTCATGATCCTTTAAGACACTTGAGCGCATCCGTTTATTAATCCGTGTTCGATATTTATCAATTTGGCGTTCCAATTTCTCTACGACCATATCGATCGAAGAATACATATCTTCAGTTTCTTCTTCTCCACGTAAAATCATACCGTGAAGTGGGGCAGTAACCTCGACACGATGCCGATCTCTCTCCACCAATAAGGTGACCTGAACGTCCATAAACTCATCCGAGTATTTCGCTAGCTTTCCCACCCGTTTCATAACATACTCTTTAAGTGCGTCCGTTAGTTCAATATGTTTACCACGAATAATAATATTCATTAATTCAACCCCCTTCTAAATGGTATATAAGTAATATTCCCGATTTACGCAAAAAATCCTGCTTTTATAAAGTTTAAGGTGCGATATTTTTTAATTAAAACCCCAAGAGCGAATCGTTTAACTAATCTTAACGATTCTTTCTAGGGGTTTTAATGTGAGAATACTTAAATTTAACGGACCATGACGTTAGAAGCTTGGACTCCACGTGTACCCTGGATAACATCGAACTCCACATTTTGTCCTTCTTCAAGAGTACGGAATCCCTCTCCGACCACAGATTGAAAATGTACAAAGATATCTTCTCCATTTTCCTGCTCAATGAATCCGTATCCCTTTTGTTTGCTGAACCACTTTACTTTGCCTTGCACCTAGATAAATCCTCCTTGAATTGTCCAAGACCTGGAGTTCAATCTCCAGACTTGACGCACTACCTTTTAGAAGGATACCCAAGATGGAGGGAGTCTATACTTAGGGGGGGGGGCCTTGTGTCACACGAGCCCTCGGTGCTTACGACGCAGAGCAAACTAGAGAACTTGCGTTACAACGCTCACTTGCTTGCTCTCGCAGATCAAACTAAGACTTAAGAGCTTGCTTCGTGAGAGGGCGGGGTCCCCGACATAAGCGCCGTCCATGGCGCTATGCCGGCAGTGTACGTCCATGTACACTGCCCCGCCGTATGAAAGCGCTCTTAAGTCAAGTTTGATTACTGCTCGATCAAAGAAGATTCACTTTTGTAAGCGCGAAGTTCCGGGCTAAAGACGCGGGGGAACGAGGCGGAACAAGGGTAAGCGTTCTAACAAATTCGCCATCACGGCATCTAGCCATCCATGGCGGCGCTCTAATCTCGAACGTCCTGTTCGAGTCTTGGCGCAGTGGCGGCAGTTCACATTTTAGCAGAATTAGAGCGCTGGCCAAGGATGGCGGAGTGTCCCTGTAGCCAAGGATGGCGGGACCCCCGTATGTGGGGTCGCTTACACGGAAGTTTGCTAACTGCTTTCGTAAAGACGTCGCGCTCTGTCACACTGCGTCCCGGGCTTGGAACGAGGAACGAAGAACGGTGGGACGTCTTGGGAGACGGCACATTTCATGTGCACCGTCTTTTCTTAAGTATTCTGGTTGTAACCACGAACTATGAGGGAAGGTAGAGATACATATGGATGCAAATAAAGTAAAAACCTTAGATTTATCAAAGATCCGCTGGGACGCTCATGGACTTGTTCCTGCGATTGTCCAGGATGTGGAGACTAAAGAGGTTCTGATGCTCGCTTATATGAACGAAGAGTCCTTGCGCCGGACTTTATTGGAGCGCAAGGCCTGTTATTATAGCCGAAGTCGGCAATCGTTGTGGCTGAAAGGGGAAACCTCCGGACATTTCCAGGAGATTATCGATATCAAGTTTGATTGTGATCAAGATGCACTGCTCCTGACTGTAAAACAGATTGGGATGGCTTGCCACGAGAACCACTTCTCGTGTTTTCACTATGATTTGACCGACGATGGATTTGAGATCATCGGGGAACCGGAGGTAAGGCCAGAGCCTTCCTTGGGGAGAGCCATGGAACTGTTGACGGATGTAATTCACTCTCGAAACCTTGAGCGGACAGAAGGTGCGTATACGACTTATCTGTTCGAAAAGGGGATTGATAAAATCCTCAAGAAGGTCGGAGAGGAAAGCGCCGAGGTAATTATTGCCGCTAAGAATGCTGACGCTGAGGAGATACGGGGCGAAGTGTCCGATTTGTTCTATCATGTCTTGGTGATGCTGGAGGAGCGCGGAGTTGGAGTTAAAGAGGTTGCGAGGGAACTACTTGGAAGACGCAAGTAGGTGTTGCTTGATATTAAGAGTAAGCGGGCGAACGGAATTTAAGTTTCGTTACGCCCGCTCTCACGTTTTCGTATAATCGGCCATGGTTAAGAAAATGTTATCCAAAATAGATTAATGATAGATTATCTTTGGATATTGCAGTAGACGGTGTACAATGTTTTAGTATCCAATGACATTAATAATGGAGCAATATAAATGCAAGCAGTTTTAATTAAAACGAACCAATGGTTAAATAAAACGGAACACTAACCGGCCTATGATCCGCTAAAGATGCCTTAAATGCACATGGATAGTCGGATACTAAAAAATCGCGAGAGGAGACAGAAGGATGAAACTAATTGATACTAATCTAAAACATTTAAAATTAAGATTTGCAGAGGTAAACGATGTTTCTTTAATTCTAAGCTTCATAAGGGAATTAGCTGACTATGAAAAAATGTCCAGTGATGTTGTCGCAACGGAAGAAGTATTAAGAGAATCTTTATTTGAACGAAAAATGGCTGAGGTCATCATTGGAGAATATAACCATGAACCAGTGGGGTTTGCTTTGTTCTTTCACAACTTTTCTACGTTCTTGGGGAAACCAGGGATTTACTTAGAGGATCTTTATGTTCAACCCAAAATGAGAGGCAAGGGAATTGGCAAAAGTTTGCTTTCATTTTTAGCGAACTTAACTATCGAAAGAAACTGCGGTCGATTGGAATGGGCGTGCTTAGATTGGAACGAACCTTCGATTAAGTTTTACAAACAGTTGGGAGCGACTCCGCTGGATGATTGGACGGTGTATAGAGTGCATGATGAGTCTTTAAATAAATTAGCAAGGAAATTTGCTGGTTAGGAGATTAAATGAATATGTTGGAGTTGAAGGATTTTCCGGTCCATGTGACAATATCAGTTGCCTGGGGAGAAATGGATGCCTATGGGCATGTCAATAACGTCAATTATTTAAGATATTTCGAGTCCGCCCGAATTCAATATTTTCAAGATAACGGATTAATGGACTTGAAAACGGAGACGGGTTTAGGCCCGATACTGGCCCAAACCACATGTAAGTATCACAAGCCTCTGTCGTATCCTGATCAAATAGTCGCCGGTGCCAGAGTTAAATCCATGAGCAAATCAAGCTTTGTGATGGAGCACATCATTGTCAGTGAAAAATTGGGAGTGGTGGCTACTGGAGAAGCAGTTATCGTGATGTATGATTATAATAATTCTCAAAAAGCAGAATTACCCATGGCCATTAAAGCGGCGATTGTTGAGACTGAAAAGGGAAGTATAATCACAGGAGTACTACCCAAATAAGTAGTACCCAAATGAGTAGTACACGCGACTATGATATGAACCTTCGTGAAGAAAGCTGGATATTACCGATAAGGTGAATACCCAGCTTTTTTGATGTTGAACTCAACTTGAAATAGGAATAAGAAGGGATATATTGAGTCTTAAGCGAATTGTAAATATTAGGCCCGTGTAGTGCGTTTAATCCATGGCGTGTAAGATAAGTATATTTGGTAAGTGGGGTAGGTAATATGAATAAATTTATGATAGAAGCTTTGAAAGGCAAGTTGCCCGTCGTACCAGGCATTAATGGCAAAGAAGAATACTACAATTTTGCGGTCTTGGTATTGTTAGTGCTGGTTGACGACGAATTTCATTTTGTCTTTGAAAAAAGAGCGGCCAATATTAGACAAGCGGGAGAGATTTGCTTTCCAGGGGGTAAGTTTGAACCGAATCAAGACGTTAGCTTTCGAGACACTGCAATTAGAGAAACAGTAGAAGAGTTAGGAGTTTCAGCGGACAAGCTACAGATAATTGGTAATCTTGATACGGTCATGAGTACAATGGGCGCTACGGTAGACGCATTCCTTGCCGTACTGGAGCTAAATAGTTTGGAAGATTTACAGATAAATCATCAGGAGGTTGATAAGGTTTTTTCAATCCCAGTTTCATTTTTTGAGAACCATGAACCTGTGGCTTATAAGGTAGAAATTACAGTAAATCCTTCACCGGTGAATCAAGCTGGTGAGGTGGTCACTACTTTTCCAGCGACAGAATTAGGATTACCAGAACGTTATACAAAACCATGGGGGAATATCTTAGGTAATGTTTATGTTTATCGAGTTGAAGGCGTTACCATCTGGGGATTGACAGCGAGATTAATTAGAGATGTTGTCGCGAAATTAAAGAGTTAGTATAGATCGTCTCGTCGCTGCTTATAAATCGGCAGAGCCTCTCGTACCTGCTCGACTTGTGTCAGATCAAGTTCGACGATCAGGAGCCCTGGTCTTTCGTCACACTGGTCAAGCACATGGCCCTTCAACAAGTAGAATGTTTTTAGTAAGTCTGGTTAGATTAATCAGTATAAATAATCAAGGAGGTATTTCGATGGACAAAATTGAAAAATTGCACGAGATACAGAAGAAGATCGAAGAAAACAATGAGCATCAGGGGAAAGGGAACCCAGGCAAAAAATTACCGAGTAAGCAGCATAGTACCAATAAATAGCCTTCTACGAAGAGCATGATCGTTTGAGATCATGCTCTTTACTGCTCCTATGAGAATGGCATCAAACCTCTCCATGGAATATAATACCATAGACCAGAGGGAGGAGGGGTAATGCTGGTGGTTGCAGTAAGCAAGAAAGTAGAAGAAATGAACTATTTTGAACTGTTGGCTTGGCTGGGTATAGGCAGTTCCCATCCGGGTGGCTTCCCTGCTACCCAACAGAATCTAGAGGCTATGCAAGTTAAGCCTGAGGAATTTGTACTAGACGCTGGGTGCGGCAGCGGTCTTACCGCTTGTCACTTGGCTAAAACGATTGGCTGCAAAATTATTGGAGTCGATATTAATCCTCAAATGATTGAAAAAGCAGGCCTAAGAGCCCAGAAAGAAGGCGTATCTCACTTAGTGGAATTTAGGCAAGCGGATGTCTATAGTTTATCCTTTGTCGATAACCACTTTGATCTGGTAATAGCTGAGTCGATTGCGGTCTTTTTAGACAAAGTTAAAGTGTACCAAGAGTTCTATCGAGTCCTAAAACCAGAGGGCAGAGTCGCTGATCTCGAAATGGTCCTGCTCGCTGAATTACCTGCTAATCTTAGGTTGCAGATGGAGGCGTGTTTTGGCGCAAGCACCAATCCATTGCCCCCCGAAGAATGGCTCAATGCTTTAACAGCAGCGGGATTTCAGGATGTAGAGATCAAGAACCCGCAGCGCATGAAGAATAATGGGAATGTGATCTTAAATGAGCTCAAAAAGGATTGGGTATTGATCAAAGGTCTTACGGAAAAAGCGGCCTACTTGCCAGGCTTAATTACCAGACTTCAAAAAAATGCTGGTTTCATGAAGAGGAATCGGGGTTACTTTGGATTTGGTCTTGTTTGTGGTCGAAAACCAACTCCCCCGCCGCCACCCGAGAAAAGGGGCTTTAGAAGTTGGGTTCGGCGGGTATTTCGCTTGAAGTAAGAAAACCTGCAAGAACCGTCTCTAATCCTGCACAAATCTTCTGAATTGTAGTCTTGAAAGTTTTTCTATAAGTCCGCATGATTGGTACCTTTAATCTTATTTATGGTTGAGCCCCAGTTAAAACAGAAAGAGAACCCGAAAGAAAGTTATTTTCGGGTTCTCTTGGACATGAATTAGTGAAACTGAGTATTCAAGGCTAGTGCTAGGCTATAAGGCAAGTTCGAGTGCGTCCCAAAATCTTGCGCAAATTTGCATTTCTTCCTTTTATTATCACACGGATAGATCTTTAAAGCCTTGATAGATGAGATCAAAGAGTAGTGCAATTTCCTGTTCTTCGACACACGAGAAGGCAACCCGTACATCGTTATCTCCAAGGGATATGATGCCCACACCATAGTGATCGAGAAGGTGATTGCGCAAGTCTTCTCCCTGAACGCCTTTGAGTTTAAGACACATGAAGTAACCTGAATTAAACGGATAGACGTCCCAGGCATCGCGATATTTCTCTTGTTCCAGGATCTGTTTGACTGTGCAGGCTCGCTTCTTTAGTACATCAAACTTTTCTTGCTTTTGGGTTTGAAAATCGGGTGATTGAAGTGCATTTAAGATAAAGGTTTGGGAGGGATGAGAGGCACTCGAAATTGTACCTCGAATAATCCCTAACGTCTTTTTCTCTAAGGCATTGATTACCGCAGGATGCTCACTGGCGTAGGTAATAAATCCAACTCGGAAGCCCCACACATAGTCTTCCTTCGTAGCACCATCTACTTTGATGGCTAAGATTCTCGGGTGAATATTGGCAATCCGAGCAAATAGGGATTCCTTGATAGAGTTTTCAAAAAATAAGCCAAAATAGGCATCATCTGCTACAACGACCAAGTTCATTCCTTGTTCGGCGACCTCTCTTAGGGCTTCGACGATGTCCGTTGCTTCTTGTTCATTCGGAGTGTATCCAGTTGGATTATTTGGAAAATTCAACAAAACAATGGCTTTTCCGTGGGCTTGTTGAGAAAGGATGGCTTCTTTCATGCCACTCGTATTAAAGGCCCACTCCTCATTATAGAATGGAAAGGTGACGTTTTTAGCTCCGCTACGCACCCCAAAGATAAAGTTATAGTTGCCCCATAATTTGTCAGGCAATACTAAGGGGTCGTTCTCGTTAATAAATAGATCAGCAACAATACTTAACCCATGTGTCAAGGCATTGGTAACAATGGGATTACTTATGGATTTACCCTTTAATGAAGGGTTATCATGGATCATTTTTTCTCGCCAAAGCTGCCTTAACTCAGGTTTTCCAGCAGGAGGAGCATAGGGATAAAGGTCCTTAGGATCGTGATTGGCTAATGATTTGTGGATTACGGGTAAGTACATCGGTTGATCTTGTTCCGTCGCAATACCTATCGTGGCGTTAAAACGATGGGCCTTCTGTTTTGCCTCTGCCGATTGGGTTAAGATCCCCTTGGGGTAGTATAACTTCCTGCCAAGTTCCGATAATAATTCGTAAATATGGGGATTGTCTTGAAGTATCTCGCGATTTAAGCCTTGAGCAATCTCATTCATAATCTTTCTCCCTTACAAAAGCACGTAGCCTTCACTTTGCACTGAGTTTAGCAACTAAATTCTACACCAAAATACATATTACTTCCACTATTTAGAGTAGGTTCACTATAAAAAATATGAGGATAAATCGTGATCTGTGCGTGGAAAGAAAACGTTTTTATCAAAGTCAGCAAAAAGACCCCACTTCCGCAGTGTTTAAGTGGGGGATGAATTGCCTACCCCAACATAATTTTGTCTAGGCTCTCTGATATAATCTAATCATATCGATCCCTAACTTGAAGGGAGGTGAATAGAGTGAGTATCAAGCAAGCCAAACGTGAAAGCGA
>CAKMJS010000048.1 GCA_927405585.1 uncultured Desulfosporosinus sp. | reverse complement strand
CATTTTTTCTTATTCATACTATTTCCTCCATGCCTTTTCATGCTTTTATTGAATCCGAGCGTAAAATTCATAACAAATTCATAACTCATTCACAGCATATTCGAATTGATTCGATATACTTTGAGACATGAAGTCAGAGTTGTTGTGAAAATATGCTTGGGTAAAATTAAGGAGGAAATAGTATGAATAAGAAAAAATGGATTGTTGGATTATCAATTGCAGGCGTGATGGCGCTTTCGGGTACGGCTTTCGCCCTAAACGACGGGTCAATAGTCCCCCAATCCGTCGGACAAACCCTGGGTGTAGCAACTGTTGCTACTACTCCGGAGTCCAATGGCTACAGAGCAGGTTACGGTATGATGGGAGGCCTGGGTGCTGATGGAACCGGTGGAGGTTACGGCATGATGGGAGGCCTGGGTGCTGCTGGAACCGGTGGAGGCTATGGCATGATGGGCGGTGGTTATGATGCAAAAAGCTTAGGTGTTGATCTAACAAACGGCGAAGTCACCACATCGGATCAAGTAGTAGCCATTACGAAGGCGTATACTCAAAAAACTAACCAGGATGTTGTCGTGGGCGAACTTCATGAATTTGCAAATGGATTTGAAGTAGAGCTCAAAGAGGAAGCGACAGGGGCTAAAGCCTATGAAGTGTTGGTTTACAAAAAGGGAGGACAGATCATAACTGAAATGGGTCCTAATATTATGTGGAACACCAAATACGGACCTATGAATTGGGGAAACACTGGGCCGGTTACGGTCAGTGAAGAACAGGCTGCGAAGATCGCTCAAGAGTTCGTAACTAAAATGGGTCAAGGATATTCAATCGGAAAACCGGAACTAGCGCCTGGGTACTATGAGTTCATGGTTCAAAAAGACGGCAAGGATTACGCAGAACTTAATGTTAATGGATACACAGGCCAGGTGTGGCTTGAAAACTGGCAGGGACCAATTATTAAAACGATTGATGTAAAGTAAAATGAATTAGCCAACGAAAGCAACTAAAGGGCAGTGACTCATTCAGGGAGAAACTGTCCTTTGTTAGTTATTGCTGATTAGACACAAGGAATTAATGACAATCGCGGAGATCTACGTAACTTTCCAATTTTTATGGATAGAAAACAATGATAGCAAATCATTGGAAACCAAATATGGTTACGATGGTCGTGAAGCAACCTACAACTGGTACAGCTCCTTAAAGAAAATTGACTCCTCACTAAAAGCTAAATCACAGTTTCAAGAGGGAGCTGCCTTGATCAAAGTGCTGCAAAAGGCCGTTGAGCCGGCATACAACTACTATGGTGTTGAAATAAAGCAGGTTCGTGAGAATAAATTCAGTCTCACCTTTCTGCTCAGCTTCTACCTTGTCTACACCATGTGGTACGGATTTGGACTGTTCTATTTATTTGATGGACTAGGTATTGTTGTTTCCAAACCGAAGAAGACAGCTTAAATTAGGCATTGCTAGGATGCCGCGGATATGTATAAAGAAAGGCTCAGACCGATTTTATTATGGTCTGAGCTTTTATCGTTTTGGGATCTCCCAAGTATTGAAACTAAGTTAAATTTGCTTGGAACAATTAGAGTACACGTTTTGCGCCAACATAAACAGATTTCCAATAGGGGCCAAGATCATAAATTGTAACCCCTTTGGAGCTGGACGAGTTGATGAACTTACCGTTTCCTACATAAATACCATCGTGATCGATAATCCCATTTTTAGCAAAGGAAAAGAAGACTAGGTCTCCCGGTTGGAGGTTATTGAAGTCTACGGAAGTTCCAACTTTGTATTGATCACGGGAAACCCTTGGTAAAGAAATTCCATTTTGGGCAAAGACATATTGAACATAACCCGAACAGTCAAAACCTGTCCCAGGAGATGTCCCACCCCATAAATAGGGTATACCGATATACTTTTTACCAGTTGAGATAATAGCATTTGCTTTCTCTTGGCGGGATTGGGTATTACTTTTTTGACTAACTTTGGTAGCATATAGAGTGTTAAGCCGATTACCCGTAATTGGACCAACGACGCCGTCTGAGTTTAAGGATTGAGCGGATTGGAACGCTTTTACAGCTCCTTGAGTATTTGATCCAAAGATGCCATCGACTTTACCAGCGTTATAGCCTAAATAGTTAAGTTTGGTTTGAACTTGAACAACCTCTGAACCGGTTGTTCCTACCTTTAACAAAGTATCTCCGATAGCAGCCTGAACTGTTTGGGCTGGTGCAAGTATAAGTAATGCACCAAGAATCACTAAGCTAATGAGTTTTTTCATGTGGCATCTCCTTTCTGTCTTTCAAGTTGTCACCCACTTGCTCAAGCTATCATATCTTTATGGACTTACTATGAAGAACTTATGAATTTCTTGTGAATAATGGATTAAGCAAACGGGTCTAAGTTGGAATAATTGAAGCACTTAGCTTTAATCATCGAGCCAAGTTAGTTCACATTAATAAAATAAAAGTGGCCGAGGATCTATTTCCTCAGTCACTTTTATCTCTTTAGTAAGCTAGATGATGAATTAAGTCTCCAGCCTTTGCTTTGTAGGGTGATCGTACTTAGACACATAATCCACATAAGCAATAAAATATTTAGAGATATATGTAGAAATAATGCATATTAGAATTGTGACTGCTGGTTCCTGAAGGGAGTATAAAGAGAGGGCATTGACTAAAGACTATACGGGTGATCCTAAACAACGCAAAAGAAGGGTGATGGATAATGTACAAGGGAGGAAAAATAATTGCGGCGCTTGTTGTCTTCGTTGCTTTACTGAGTATACCGTTTTTCTATAATATGGGGAAATCAAACACGGGACCTGTCATAAATCTTAATACTCCCGCTATACAGAAACTAGCGGTTAAGGAATGTGTCGAGCCTGTGGAATGGATGAGGGCCAATCATATGAAACTTCTGAGCCAATGGAGAGAGGAAGCCGTGCGCAATGGCAAAACGGTATACATTAATAGTCAAGGAAAGTCCTTCGAAAACAATCTTCAAACCTGCGTAAATTGTCATTTTGATCCGGCCTCAAAAGAGTCTGAGCAATTCTGTGTTTCATGCCATACTCATACAGCTGTAAATCCGAACTGTTGGACTTGCCATATTTGGCAAAAGGACACCACGAAATGAGAATAAACAGAAGGCGGTTTTTAAGAAAGAGCGTCTACTACCTGGTAGGGGGTGAGGATCTTGCTTGAACGAGCTTTGACAGGTAGTCGACGATACTGGACATGGATTTTATTCTTACTTGCTGTCATTGCGGTAGGCCTCTACTCTTACATTAAGCAATACAGCTATGGCCTGGGAGTGACGGGCATGAGTAGGGATGTATCGTGGGGTTTGTACATCGCTCAGTTTACATTCCTCGTGGGTGTCGCTGCTTCTGCTGTTATGCTTGTTTTACCCTACTATCTTCATGACTTTAAGAAATTTGGTAAGATGGTCATCCTCGGTGAATTTTTAGCAATCCCCTCGGTAATTATGAGTATGCTCTTTATTATTGTCGATTTGGGTCAACCCTTGCGAATCTTTAATGTGATACGATATCCGAGCCCGCAATCCATAATGTTTTGGGATATGTTGGTCTTATTCGGATATCTCGTGCTCAACATCGTTATTGGTTGGACGACACTTGGAGCTGAGAGTAAAGGAACTCCAGCGCCGGCCTGGGTAAAACCGATCATTTACCTTTCCATCCCTTGGGCAGTCAGTATTCATACGGTGACAGCGTTTCTATACGCCGGTCTACCGGGAAGGCATCTCTGGTTATCTGCAATAATGGCAGCGCGATTTCTGGCATCTGCTTTTGCAGCGGGTCCCGCGATTCTGATTCTTTTGTGTTTATTGGTCAGAAAGATTAGTAAATTTGATCCAGACCCGGGCGTTGGGGCAATACAATCTCTAGTCAAGATTGTTACCTATGCTATGGTCGCTAATATTTTCTTCTACGTTCTGGAGTTTTTCACTGCTTTTTATAGTAATATACCGGAAGCCATGGCTCCCCTAAAGTATCTCTTCGTCGGGCTCGACGGCCAGACAAGACTGGTTCCGTTTATGTGGACAGCCACGATTCTTGCCTTTGTAGGAAGTGGATTGCTGCTTTTTCCGAGTACGCGAAAGAACGATAAGATCTTGCCCTTAGCCCTTGTAGCGATTATTGTAGCTAATTGGATTGACAAAGGAATGGGTCTGGTGATTGGCGGATTTATTCCAAATTCCTTTGAGAGAGTCACTGAGTATGTAATAACCTACACCGAGATATCCGTGACACTGGGTGTATATGCAATTGGGATCCTGCTCCTGACAATCCTCTATAAGATTGCAATTTCGGTAAGGGAACAATAAGAAGTTTAATGATTAAAAGTTGACTATTGATGTTTTCAAGTTAGGTTCCGCGTTCACAGGAAATTCATAGTTGTGTAGTATCATTAGTTAATTGCTAGGGGGTCAAGAGATTATGCCGTGATCTTAGCCCGACAATTAAGTATACATAAAAAGTATAAAAAGATTACTCGTGACTTTTTAGACAATCTTTATTATGCTGCCACGTTGCACGATATTGGAAAAGTAGCAATACCCGACGCGGTCTTATTAAAAAATGGGAAATTGACGGATGTAGAGTTTGATGAAATGAAACAACACGTACTTACTGGTCAAAATACTCAGAGAGACAATCGAAAAATACATTTAACGGAGTCTTTTCTCGAAATGGGGATGAATATATGCGCATATCATCACGAGAAATTTAACGGAAAAGGATACCCTGAGGGGCTTGTGGGTGAGGAAATTCCTCTAGAGGCAAGGATTTTCGCCCTTTATGATGCGTATGATGCAATTCGATCTAAGAGATCTTATAAGGAAGGACTCTCCGATCTTGAAGCGATGAATAGAATCGTAGCGGATAAAAACCAGCATTTTGATCCGGATGTGGTAGAAGCTTTTTTAGATTGTGAAAAGAAACTTTTGGCGATCACTTAAGAAGAGGGAGTTTGTCTAATGAGTAAGTTATGGTTGCTATTAGCTATGATATTGACGGGAATAATTTATGCTGTGGTACTCTTGTATATCATGCCAATGTCACAGTCTAATGACATTCTTTTGCATTGTATATTATTGGGAGTTTTGTTTGGAGTAGTGAATTTTATCGTGGCTGTTCTTTTTTATAGAAGGAATGAGAAACTAAAACACTTAAACCAACAGTTGAAGTCTAACCTAATGACGGATAGCTTGACGGGACTTCTAAACCGAAGGGCCTTTGATCAAGCGATTAAAGATGTCGACGATCGTGGTTACTATTCCCTTATATTTCTCGATATTGACAACTTTAGGGATTTTAACAACCGCTTTGGCCATGACATAGGCGATAATGTACTCAAAAAGGTCGGAGAGACCATTAAAGCCTGTGTCCGCGGGAGCGACCGTGTTTATAGATATGGTGGAGAAGAAATAACTCTTATTCTAATGGATTGTGATAAAAAGAACGCCTTAAGAATGGCCGAAAAAATTAGGTCGGCAATAAGTCAACTTGATCATCAAGCATATCCCCAGATAACTGTTTCTTTGGGCGTTTCAAGTTACCCTGACGATGGTCTAGTGATTAATGACCTTATTGTTGCTTCAGATAAAGCGCTTTTAAAAGCAAAACAAAGCGGGAAGAATCGTACCATTTCCTGCTAATAGGTAGTCTTAGAAGGAAGGGTATTAGCTCATTGTTTAGTCAAGGCAGAATAATGAGCTTTTTGATATGTAAACACCTCCAGTGACCATGTTCCTGTACGATAGTCTCCTGTGAAGAGTATCGCCGTAACCGTGATCCCTATAGGAATACTTACCGGCGTAGGAGGACTTTTTTCCAACGAAGCGTAGTAGTAAATTCCCTATAAAAGTGTGATTTAAAAAGAATATAAGAAGAGTATGAAATTTTCCGACACAGATAAGGAAACTGCACCTAGAAAGTCCATCTGAAAGTAAGTTTCCTTAATTGCGTTGTTGGAGTTAAGAAATAATTCTATCCCATAATTATAGGAGGTGCCTGCTTATAGAAAACGAGTTGTAATAATATTATTACCCTTGTCCTACGGTTGTGTTTGCTCGATTCATCCAATCGTGAGACTTCCACTTGTACAAGTAGGAGTAGTACCCCCACCGAAGACTCGATGTTCAACTTTAGTTGAACGAGTTCACTTGCGAACAGAAAGTATTATTAACACTGATTTAAAGAGTAGGAGATGAAATTATGAATAAGAAAATTAAATTGATTGTGTTTGCAGCTATGATTTCTATTGCCACGTTAAGTCTAGCAGGTTGTGGTAGTCAAGCCAAAGATATGATGAACACCAGCAACATGACCCAATATATGACGAGTAATCCCACAGAAATGATGAATGTATTAAGTTCGCCGGATTCGCGCCAGTCCATGGTAAAAATCATGGGGTCGTCACAAATGATGCCTGTAATGGTTGATATGATGAAAGATAGCAATGTACAAAAGAATATGATAGGTATCATGGGGAGTGGCGAAAATCAGGCTAACATGGTGGGCATTATGTCTGATTCATCCATGTATAAGCCTATGGTGCAAATCATGTCCGATCCTAAAATGAAAGCGACATTCTCAGCTATGCTTAAAGATCCAGCGTTACAACCCTTGGTTAAGGAAGCCTTAGCTGCAGCTGCAAAATAAATTTCAAACGTGTTCTGATGAACAAAGGACCCTGAAGTAAAAATCAGGGTCCTTTGTTCATCAGAAATTCACAACTTTTTCATGAGATAATCGTAACCTTGGGTTAAACTAAGGACATGGAAGATCCGCAAAAGCGGTAGAACATAGAATAAAAAATTAGGGGGAATATACAATGTGGAAATTTAACAAAAAAATTACAGCGATTTTAGGAACTGCAACACTGGCAATTGGGCTTGTAGCTTTACCCGCTATAGCCGGGACGACCGAGCAACAAGGGAACGGGTGGATTGGTCAGATGCAAGGCTTCATGATGCAAACGTTTTCACCGGAGCAACACCAAGAGCTTATGAATTCGAAGGATATGCAAAATCTTCATAATTCACAGGGGATGCAGGAGGCTATGCAAACAGGGGATGTTAAGGCAATGCAAGAATTTATGAATTCAGACCCGAATGTTAAGGCTCAAATGGGACAAGATAATCTGGATAAGATGAACGAATTTATGAGTCAATCTGGAGGAAACATGATGACTAACGGAAGTGATGTTACCAGTTCTGAAAGTACAATGATGAATGGTAGTGGGACATTGAAGACGGGAAGTAACATGATGAATTTCTAAGATCAGTAATTACTAGATCTTTGATGATTAAGCACTGCCTCAGTTGGGGCAAAATATTAAGCATATCAAATTATAAAAAGGAGCGATGTAAAATGGGTTGCTGTGGACATTCGAAGCAAGACAATTCTGGGGGAAATACCTTGAATCTTCAAGATGAGATTGTCTTAAAAATTGAGGGAATGACTTGTGGACATTGCAAAAGTTCAGTGGAGAAGGCGTTATTGAAAGTGCCTGGAGTTACTCAAGCAGAAGTGGATTTAACTCAGAAACAGGCGGTAGTAGTCGGAACCGCAGACCGTTCATCGCTTACAAAGGCTATTGATGAGGCTGGTTACAGGGTTATCAACAATTAATAAGTTTGTTTATGCTTAGGAGAGCACGACTCTTTTGAGGGGATCCAGACATGGTGTAACTGGACGTTGACGTAAGTCATTAAGTTAATGAACTTTCAGCCAAAAGTCTATGGGGAATTGATTTCATTAATTAATTTAAAGTGCTGAGGATAGTCCTCAGCACTTTTTGTGGATGCTTCCTTAGAATGTCTGGTAGAGTAGAAATGAGCAGTTACGGGTTATGTAGTGCAATCATAGTTTTTATAATAAAGAGAACCGAGGCTAAAGCATGCAAATTGTAAAAGATATAGAAACAATAACAATTGCAATCAATGAATTTATAGGAGCCAATGAGGTTAGCTCGAAAGAAAGCATTCCTATTGAGTTTCTAAAACATTTACGTAAAGTAAACCTGAAAATTGAAGATGGCGTATTGTTTAATGAACTATGCGATTTATTGGAAAAAAAGCTATTTAAATATGATTAGCGTTAATTGTTTCTGTGTCAGAAAGGGCTAACTACAACAATGTAGTAAGATTTAAAGATAGCTTTGAGAATATAGGGAGGGAGATGCAACATCATAGAGCAGCGCTTTCTTGTGTTCAAAGACGTAGCAGAAACCAATAATATTTCCTTATCAGCTAAGAATCTCCACATGAGTCAACCCAGTGTTAGTTTGCAAATTAAGGATCTAGAATATGCGTATGGCACTTGTTTTTTCGACCGCACCAATAAAGGGGTTACTCTGACTAAAGAGGGCAAGATTTTCTATGAAAGTGTTCGGACGATCTTAAACATTCTGGACAGTTGCAAAGAAGAGATAAGCGCTATGGCAAAAAATCAGAGAAGGGTCATATGCCTCGGTACGAGTTTAACCATTGGAGAATATATTCTTCCCAATATTTTGGCGCTCTTGTTTAAGTCCCACCCAAGCGTGGACTTCAAAGTGAAGATCGCAAATACGGAGTCGATTAGTCAAGCGGTTTTAGAGAATAAATTTCATATTGGCCTGATTGAGGGGCCAATTTCCCAGCATAAGAATCTTACTGTAGAGAGCTTCTGGGAAGATGAGTTGGTAGTCGTGGTTCCCTATTCCCACCCCTGGGCGTCAAGAACTAGTATTTCTCTAGCTGAACTCCCAGATGAACGGCTGGTGACAAGAGAGGCTGGTTCTGGGACTCGCAAAGTGATGGAAATGGCCTTTAAAGAGAGAGGGCTTGATCCAGATCAATTGAATGTAACGATGGAGTTGGGAAGTACTCAGGCGATCAAACAAGTGGTTGCAGCAGGACTAGGAATTTCCATTATCTCTTCGTTGACTGTCAGTAACGAATGCGACCGAAAAATATTTAAGACATTAAGAATTCAAGATGATCCCGTTACTCGGTCTCTCAGTATTCTCACCAATGCCCGAACGTCACAGACCAAAGATGAACTCATCTTAATCGGCCTACTCCATGATCAAGAGTTAATAGCGAATATTTTAAGTAAGGATTATATGAATTAGATAAACATGCAAGTTGCCGCGATTTAATCAGTTCCATAAATTTATCAAACTTATTATTCCTCCCTCCCTCCCTCCTTAGCGGGAGGAATGTTACTTTTCGTTGCGCTACTGGAAACTATCGAGAACTTTGCTCATCTGTTTGCACTGTGCTATGGAATGTAGCGCGTTTGCTATGTAGAGAAATCCCATTGAACTAACTACAAATTGTTAGGTATAAGGGGCTGAGGATCAAAATCTCAGCCCCTTTTCAATCGTGCGTTTATTTCAATTAGGCGACAGTTTGTAGTGCAGTTCATCATCCAATACTGGATCGAAGAAATAACATTTACTTTTCATTCAAATTCACAAGAAATTCACGTAAAATTCACAAGAAATTCGTATCTTATTCAAATTGATTAAGTATTATTACACTGGCAAGATAAAGTTTGTCATTTCTATGGGATATTCCTAGATTAAACACTACAAATGAAATGAAAAGAGGAGGAATTTAATTAACTGCGGGATTAACTCCTGGAGTAGCTATGGTCAGCGAGTCCATATTTTCATTGCTGGCCTATCATGTTTTAAAAAAACTAAATACAACGGAAATTCACAAAGCATGGTTGTTAGGACAATAACATAGTATAATTGGCTGAATTTGAGTATAAGCACTCAGAACGGGGGATTTCATTTTGGGGTGAATCACGTTTACTTTTACGTGTAGGGCTTGAACCTTTAGTCCGAACCCGTCAACTAACCTCGTAAGCTATGAAAGGTGGATGACATTTTGGGTTCAACCGTAAGAAAATGGGGGAGTATGGTAGCTCTCTCAGGTATTATTCTGACATCAGGCCTTACTTCGAGCACAGTTTCCACTCAAGCAGCGGTTCAGGAACAAGTTTTTAGCTCCATAAGTAGTAAGAGCAATGAAGAGATTATTCAGGAAAAGATGAACCGTTATAACCTTGTATCAGCTAAAAGTACTCTGCCAAAACAAGCAGAGGTTCAAACGAATAACCAAGAAAATAGTACAGTTAGTGAACCTAAACCGGATAATGACTCGACAAAGGTAGATGGCCAAGTTAAACCGGAAAATAGTCAGACGGATAAGACGAAGACTAAGCCAAAGGATGTGTCGACCGCAAGTACCGCCAAAATTACAGTTCCGGAGAAGAAAACAGTTGCTGCAACAGAGCCAAAGGTTTCGCAGCAAGTATCCAGAGGGAGCGCAGATGTTGATAAGCTCATTAGCCGGGCTATGAGCTTACAGGGAGTTCCCTATCTATGGGGTGGTACGACAAGAGACGGTTTTGATTGCTCTGGTTTTGTACAGTATGTATTTAAGGCATCAGGAGTTTCTCTCCCGAGAACATCATTTGAACAGTATAAGGTGGGAACGCCTGTCAGCCGTGATCAACTCAAACCTGGAGATCTAGTGTTTTTTACCACCTACAAACCAGGGGCATCGGATGTGAGAATATATATTGGTGGTGGACGAACACTCGGTTCTGCCAGCGAAGGGGTAGGCATCCATAGTCTTTCTGAGAGCTATTGGTCTAAGCGATATATTGGAGCACGCAGGGTTTTATGATTTTAGGCGGTATAAAAATGAATATTTATTTCAAGGCGGGTATATGAGGGGGTCAGAATAATTTTACCACCATCATCCACCCTAGCACACAAGGGCAGTGACTCCACATGATAGGGAGAGCTGCCCTTTGTTTAGTAAGCTCCCTGTAGAACTATATGGTAAATTAAGTGGTAAATGTTGCTTATCTTCATGAGAAATTCATAACTTATTCATAATTAAATCGTATCTAAGCGTTACACTAAGGATATGGAAGAACAGCATTGGTCATTAAATAATAAAAGGGGGAGAGTTACATGATGATTGGTTTAGTCCTATTAATCTTTATTGCATATTACATGTTTAGTTCATCTAATGTTGGAGGGTCATGCTGCGAGGGCCATCAAGCTCAGTCGAACAACTCACTGGATATATTGAGTGAACGATATGCACGCGGTGAAATTCAGAGAGAAGAATACCTCGAGAGGAAACAAGAACTGTCGGGGAAAAAGCAGCAAATATCCATTAAAAAAGGCTAAATAGACGTGAACTTTATGACGAGAGACTATCTAAGGTTGTATTTAATCAAATAGTTCGAAGGAGGAATTTATATGATGGGTGGCTGGGGTAATATGATGGGTAATTGGGGATATAGTGGTTATGGAAGCGGTGGCTATGGCATGATGGGGATGGCGGGGATAGGAATGCACCTTATCTTCGGGATTGGGGTTATATTACTAGCCATATATCTATTTCGTCGCAAGGCATCGCACGTTCAGGCAGGAGGACTAGGTCAGTATAGTGGAATGGATATCTTGCGAGAACGGTATGCACGTGGCGAGATAGATTCCGCTGAGTATCAGAGCCGGAAACAGGATTTAGAGGGTAAATAAGCATACAAAAATAAAAGAGATGGCTGAGGAAATCTAATCCTTAGCCATCTTTTCTATTTCTTTCGGAAGCTGGACGATAAATTCAGTTTCATGTCCGACTTTACTTTGTACGGTGATCGTGCCTTGATGAAGGTCCGTAATCTGGCGAACCAGCGCTAGACCAATTCCAGTTCCCCCTGTCTCACGAGTGCGGGATTTGTCGGCGCGGTAAAATCGCTCAAAAATCAAAGGAAGATCGTCTTCAGAGATGCCCATACCGGTGTTTCTAATTCTAATTTGACAATAATCGGATGTTTGGGTAAGGGCTACGTTAATTTGACCACCTGGGTTAGAGTACCGATAGGCATTATGCACCAGATTATAAAAGAGCCGGGTCAGAAGGCGCTCGTCTCCGGACATAGTCACGGGTTCATAAGATGCGTGCCAACTTAGAGTTATTTCTTTTTCTTGGATGAGAGGGTTAAGGCTGTGAATAATTTTTTCTAGAAGTGGCTTTAAGTCCACAGGTTCAGGGTTTAGTTGTAAAGCACCAATTTCCGCGACATTTAAGTCCTTTAGATCGCTGGACAAGTCAACTAATCGGTCAATCTCCTCATGAATGGAGGAAAGGTTTTCTTGATTGGCAGGAAGGACGCCGTCTTGGAAGGCTTCGATATAGCTTTTAATCGAGGTTAAGGGAGTGCGCAGTTCGTGGGCGATATCGGCAGTAAACTGTTTGCGGAGGGTTTCTTGGCGATTTAAATTATCGGCCATCGCATTAAATGCGTTGGCCAGTTGCCCTACCTCGTCTTTGGAGCGAACCGAAACGCGCTCGTCAAGGTGCCCATGCCCAATTCGATTAGCTGCTTGTGTTAATCGTCTGAGCGGAGCGACGAGTTGGCGGCTTGTAAAGTAACTGAGGATAATCCCAAATAGCAGCGCCAGTCCACCAGCAAAGAGGAGATAGCGAAAAACTGCGGATTGGAAGTTGACATCTTGAGGATTGAGAATCTGTGCGCTTGCAGGGTAACGGACCTCTGCTGTGGCCAAAGTCCCGAGGGGTCCTGACACTGTAAAGGTTTTTGTTTTCCAACTTGTAGCGGAATAGGAAGACATATTCATACCCATATCTTGTCCATGCATCATCCCTTCCATGGTGTTGTTTAACGTCGCTATCAGCTTACCGCTTGGATCTGTCAGAGTGACAACGGTCCCCATTGGGAGGGAGTGAGTAACTTCATTCAGAGCCGTAGGATCCCAGGTGCCCTTCGTCTGATAAAGGGCACTTAGACGAGAGGGTAGTTGTTCTAAGATTGTTTCATTCGCCTGGGTTAAATAAACACTAAACTGTTGTTTGAAGACAAAGTTTACGGAAAGCAGGCTGAAGGAGAGAGTAATGATCGCAATGATTAGAGTGGAAAGAAACAATTTAGTGCGCATCTTATCCCCCCGCACTTGGATTAAACTTGTAGCCGATACCGTAAACCGTCAAAATAAGTTGCGGATCGCTAGGAGTCGTTTCAAGCTTTTGGCGAATCTTCTTAATATGAGCATCAATCACTCGGTCATCTCCGTCGAAGTCGTGCCCTTGAACAATTTCTACGAGCTGGCCACGAGATAAGACTCGTCCAGGGTGCTTCGCTAAGGCTCCAAGGATTTTAAACTCGGTTGGAGTTAACGAGATTTCCTGATCGTTCAGTCGGATTTCATGCTGGATATTATCGATGGTGAGGCCATTATCATAGGAAATGACGTCTGCTAGGGGTGCCGTTTCGTTATTCGTCCGTCGTAATACAGCCCGAACGCGGGCAACCACTTCACGTGGGCTGAAAGGCTTTGTAATGTAATCATCCGCCCCGATACTTAAGCCTTGGATGCGGTCATCTTCTTCGACTTTAGCGGTGAGCATGATAATGGGGACAGAGGACATCTTGCGAATTTCCCGGCATATTTCTGTCCCAGACATGCCCGGGAGCATTAGATCAAGGATAACTAGGTCAAATGGATTTTCTTTAAACATGGTTAAAGCGATTAGGCCGTTTATAGCCGTACTTACCCGAAACCCTTCCTGTTGAAGGTAGGCTTTGAGTACGGTCGTGATTTTTTTTTCATCATCGACGATTAAAATCCTCATGAATCGACAGACTCCTTCCAATTCCATATACTTATCTGAAATCATTATACAAGGGAACGACTAACCCCGGCAATCCTGTAGGCCTATCTCATGCTATCCATATTGCGCCAACCTAAAGACATCCTGTAATTAGGGTTGATCCCTTAGATATAAGAAAGTGCTTCTAAAGGGTTGAGGGAAATTGCTCGCCTGGCCAGAATTATTGAGACGATACCGACTAAGAGTGAGGCGCTAATCGCCGTCAACGCAATCAGAGGGTTGAACTGAAAACTGACTGTT